>JAAELT010000434.1 GCA_024226315.1 bacterium
CGGCGGCCCGATGAAGGGCTCGACCATGCTGGCGACGCTTAAGCGCCTGGGTGTCGTCGCCTCCTTCAGCCGGCCGCGAGTCAGCGACGACAACCCCTATTCAGAAGCGCTGTTTCGGACTTTGAAGTACCGGCCGGAGTACCCCTCCGGCCCCTTCGCCTCGCTGGAGGAGGCGCGCCGCTGGGTCGAGGGCTTCGTGCGCTGGTACAACGGCGAGCACCTGCACAGCGCGATCCGCTTCGTGACGCCTGCGGCTCGCCACAGTGGTCGGGAACAGGAGATCCTCAGGCACCGCCAGGAGGTCTACGAACGAGCTCGGCGCCGCAACCCTGGTCGCTGGTCGGGTGCGACTCGCAACTGGCATCCGATCGAGGTGGTTGCTCTGAATCCCGAGAAGAAGACCGCAGAGACTGGCCTCACAGAAGTCGCAGCGTGAAGCGAAGGCAAGCCGATGAGCGTTCTTTCCTTAGCTGAACTCCGGACCCTGAGCAGCTCGGCGCCACGGAGGGCGTCCCGGGTGTACAGAGGTCGGACCGGGCACCGGCGGTGGCAAGGCCGCCCAGCTCTGCTCGCGGCTTGAGAACGAAACCTCGAGGCGACAACTACCTTGACATCCACCG
>JAAELT010000435.1 GCA_024226315.1 bacterium
GCTGAGAAATGCCGTGTCTATAGTCTGGTTATTTGAAACTGGCCGCTCAAACACGACGTTCGCGCCACAGTAAAAGTACTGCGCGGCTCAGTCACGTGACAACGTCACGTGACAACAAATAGTTAGATTATATCGCCGGCCAATTTCAAAAGTCGGTACTATATCGCGAGGCGTTGGACTCTCCCCCCACCACAAGACAGTGGCACTGGAGCTTTGCCAAAATATATTGTTTTCGACTGAACACTTATAAACTGCAAAACATAAGAGTGTTGCTCTGGTAAACGAGCAGGTGCTGGTATCACGTGTCACATGCATTCCTACGTCATAACATTCGTCACTAACGAGATCCAAGGGGTATATATAGGTGCACTATATTTGCCGGCAGGCGTCAGCCGGCAAAGGAACCAGATAAGGATTAGGACAAGGAGCTCTGTCCCCTGATTTTCCGTTACTCCTTTGAAAATTATTATTGCCGATATCGGCTGGAACGGTATGTAGAACCTGTGCCCCGCCAACATCCCCAAAAATCAAAATTTGTTAAAATGACTTTAAAACCACCATAATCTTGTAGTGAAAACAGGGAGCTACATTTCTATATGTAGATCAGCTCTCAATTCCAAACCCTTGAAAAGTTATCGCACGTTAAAATTTTAGCTGAGAAATGCCGTGTCTATAGTCTGGTTATTTGAAACTGGCCGCTCAAACACGACGTTCGCGCCACAGTAAAAGTACTGCGCGGCTCAGTCACGTGACAACGTCACGTGACAACAAATAGTTAGATTATATCGCCGGCC
>JAAELT010000436.1 GCA_024226315.1 bacterium
CGGCCGAACTGGAGCCGAAGCTGTACGCATACATCGGCGGCATCCTCCGCAGGAAAGACGGGCAGATGGTCGAGATCGGCGGCGTCGAAGACCACATTCATCTCCTGGCGGGCTTTCATCAAAGCCGATCCGTCGCCGGCATGGTCGGCGCGATCAAGTCGAACTCGTCGAGCTTCGGCAAGGCCGAGAGCCGCAATCCGGCCTTCAGTTGGCAGATGGGCTACGCCGCCTTCACCGTCAGCGAGTCCCAGGTACCCAGGGTTCGACGGTACATCCGGAATCAGAAAGAACATCACCGCAAAATCGGGTACGAAGACGAGATCCGCGAGCTCTGCCGACGCCACCGGATCCAGCTCGAGGAATCGTTCTTCGAGGACGAGCCGGAGTCGTAGGCTCTATCCCAAGCCCGGAGGGCGGCATACCGCCAAACCGCCACCCAGGGTTGACACCCTGGGCTACCACGTGTCGCTCCTGCGGAGCTCCGGAGCCCGGAGGGCGGCAGGAGGTAGCCCAGAGCGTGAGCTCTGGGTGGGGGTCGGAGAGTCTCGGCCGGGCCTGCTATTCTCGCCGCCATGCCTCACAGCCATACCAGCCTGAAATACCACGTCGTCTTCAGCACCAAGTACCGACTGCCATGGATCACGGCCGAACTGGAGCCGAAGCTGTACGCATACATCGGCGGCATCCTCCGCAGGAAAGACGGGCAGATGGTCGAGATCGGCGGCGTCGAAGACCACATTCATCTCCTGGCGGGCTTTCATCAAAGCCGATCCGTCGCCGGCA
>JAAELT010000437.1 GCA_024226315.1 bacterium
AGTCCTCGTTGCAGTCGGCACCGCAGTCGATACCCGCCGGAGCGCTCATCACCGTGCCGGAACCGTCGCCCGACAGGCTCACCGTCAGCGTGAACTGCTCGATGGCGAACTCAGCGTCGCAGCTCTTCGCCGCGTCCATCGCCACCTCGCCGTCAGAGCAGTCCGCGTCACCGGTCCAACCGACGAACACCGAGCCGGCGTCCGGGGCGGGGGTCAGGGTCACGATCGTACCCGAGGTGTAGCTCTCGTCGCAGTCGGCACCGCAGTCGATACCCGCAGGAGCGCTGGTCACCGTGCCGGAGCCGTCACCCGACTTGGTCACCGTCAGCTGGAAGGTCTCGAGCGCGAACTCGGCGTTGCAGCTCTTGGCCGCGTCCATCGTCACCTCGCCGTCGAGGCAGTCCGCGTCGCCGCTCCAGGCGACGAACAGCGAGCCCAGATCAGGGGTGGCGGTCAAAGTCACGATCGCGCCCGAGGTGTAGCTCTCGTCGCAGTCGGCACCGCAGTCGATACCCGCAGGAGTGCTCATCACCGTGCCGGAGCCGTCACCCGACTTGGTCACCGTCAGCTGGAAGGTCTCGAGCGCGAACTCGGCGTTGCAGCTCTTGGCCGCGTCGATCGTCACCTCGCCGTCGAGGCAGTCCGCGTCGCCGCTCCAGGCGACGAACAGCGAGCCCAGATCAGGGGTGGCGGTCAAAGTCACGATCGTGCCCGAGGTGTAGTTCTCGTCGCAGTCCGCGCCACAGTCGATGCCCGCGGGAGCGCTGGTCACCGTGCCGGAGCCGTCGCCCGACTTGGTCACCGCCAGCTGGAAGGACTCGATGTCGGAGCCCTGGTTGATCTCGACCCCGGAGCAGCTCTCGAAGGTGACCGCGAGGTCGTAGACCTTCTCGGCGTCCGCCGGGTTCTCGAACACCAGCTCGAGCTTGCCGGTCGAACCGCCCGCGGCGACGGTCGCCGCGGCGATAAGGTCGGCGGCGTCGATCGACAGCGGCGGAGCCGCCGCACCGACATCCCAGATGGTGACGTCGTCGAGCTTGATCTCGACCAGCGCGCCGTTGGCGCCTTCCGGCCAATCGTTCAGCGAGATGTTGCTGATCACGGCATCGCCGAGACCGTCGTTGGTGAGGTCCCACGCGGCGCTGCTGCCGGTGATGTCGAGCGCTTCGGCCGCGCTGACGTCACAGGGCTGATCACCCTGCTGGATCCCGACCGGGCAAGCCTGGACGTCGTCCGTGGTGGTGATGTCAACAGCCAGGTCGTAGAAGCTCAGCAGGTCGGCCACGTTCTCGAACTGCAGCTTGATCTGCTGGCTCTCTCCAGGGGCGAGGGTCAGCGACGTGGCGGCGTCGAAGTCGGTTACCTGAGCCGGCGCCATGTCGTCGGGCAGGTCCGCGGAGGCCGTCGTGGCGATGGTCTGGCTGCCGAGGAGGAGCTTCCTCAGCTCACCGTTGATCGCGGTGGGCCAATCGTCGAGATTCACCGCGTCGATCTTGACCGTCTGGATACCGGCGTTGGTCAACTGCCAGCGGATCTGCTTGCTGGCGAAGATCAGATCGGACCCGGTCGCGACGCTACACTCGGGAAGCGGCTCGGTGCCCTGGCGGGAGATGCCGCAGCCCTGAGCGAAGTCGACGTCGATGGTGTAGAACTCGGGGCTCTTGTCGACCACGCGCTGGAAGATGAACCGGAGGGGACGCTTCTGGCCGGGGGCCAATCGCGGCAGCTCGTCGAGGTCATCGGCGGTGAGCGTGGCCTGGTAGGGCGGCAGGTTGCCCGTCCAGACAGTCTGGCTGCCGAGCTTGATCTTCTTCAGATTGCCGTTGATCGGCGGCCACTCGATGTGGATCCGGTCGATCACGAGCGGGTCGGAGCCGGTGTTCTTGATCACCCAGCGGGTCTGCTTCTTGCCGAAGGTCAGCTTGATCGGGGTGGCGTCGCACTCGCAGGAGCGAATGCGGGTGACGGCACCACTCGAGGGCAGGTAGACCTCGAGGCGGGAGATGCCGCCGATGCCGATCGGCACGGTCTGCATCTGGTTGTTGCCGACGTCCAGGAGAGGCTCGACCAACAGCTCGGCGCCGCCGGCGTCGAACGCCCGGATGGTGCCGGAGGTCTCGCCGCAGTCGATGTCGAGGATGTCGATCGACTCGACATAGCTCGGCACGTCGAAGTCGAAGGTCAGGGTGCCGCCGCCGGCGTTGTCGTCGGGGTCGAGCTGGTCGTTGTCCTCGGAGATGATCAGGATCAGGTCCTCGTTGGAGGTCCCGAGATCGGTGTCACCGCCGGTGGGGTTGCCGGAATCGAAGATCATCGCCTTGTGGGCGGGATCGTTGGTGGTCACGGTCATCCCTTCGATGGCGCCCGCATCACCGTCGATGATGTCGCCGGCATAGAGCGGCTGGCCGCCCGCACGGGTCTCGAAATCGACGTCCGGCACGCACAGGCTCTGGTCGCAGAAGTCGATCTCGGAGACCGCGCCGCTGCCCGGCAGGAAGACCTCGAGGGTCTTGACGCCTTCGACCTTCAGATACACGCGCTGAACGCTGTTGTTGCCGCGATTGTTGAGCATCTCCTCGGCGAGGACGATCGAGCCGCTCGCGTCGCGGGCGACGACATCGCCGGCCATACCCTCGTCGATGTCGAGCACCTGCACGGAATTGACGTACACCGGCTTGGGGAAGGTGAACGTCAGGGTTCCGCCGCAAGCGTTGTCATCGGGATCGCTCGACGAGCCGTCCTCGGAAATGATCACGATCTTGCCGAGCGGCAAGGCGTTCTGGCCACGCTGGCCGTCGCGACCGCCCGAGCCCGAGCCCGGACCGCCGAAGTCCTGGTTGGGAGTACCCAGGTCCCAGTCTCCGCCAGTGGGGTTGGCGGAGTCGAAGATCATCGCCGGGTGGGCGGCCTGGCCCGTGGTGACGGTGATTCCTCCGGGCAGGGTGTCGGTACCCCACTGGTGATCGACGACCGCGCCAGCGGGAAGCGGCAGGCCGCCTCCGTCTTTCTCGAAGTCGAGGGTCGGCAAGCAGACGCTGCCTGCCGAACACGTACCCGCGGTGGCCGCGGTGGCGATACACGTAGTGGCCAGGGCGACGAGCGCCACGACCATTCCTTTTCTGAGAGCGTTGTAAGTCATTCTTCCTTCTCCGTTGAAACCGTTACTAGATGTTATCCCGCGGGGGCGACTAACCCGCTTGGGAGCTTTGGCGTTTCCGCCTGTCGAGCGTAGTATCGACTTACGGAGTTAAGAATCGAATTACGAAGTGAGATCAAAGTTAATTGACCTCAAAACAGAAGAATGGACCAAGGAAGTCCTGTAACTTCACCGCATTACAGCACAAATTACAACAGACGCTGGTCTTTAAGACTTTACCTTCCGACCGTTAGGTCGATAACCTTACGTTCCCCATTACGGACACCACGAACCCGTTCGCGGCCGACCTTACGGCAAATATAAAGGTTCCGCGCGCAACTAGGGCAATGTCCACTAACAATCCATCCCTATCGCACTCACGGGACACCACGCTGCCGAAGAGCACGGCAGGGTTGCCAGGGTGGAACGGCGGCGGAGCCTGGCTGGGGCTGGCTGCCCGCTACGAGGCGCAGGCCTTCTCGATGTCCGCCGCGCAGGCGGCGGCCTCTCGAGAATCGATCTCACGGTAGATCATCGTGCCCCTGCCATCGCCGGCGTTGGCCTGAAAGCCGCAGAACAGATCCGTGCCGTCGGTATCGACGAACGCAAAGCCGCGCGTCGTCCTGGCGCCAACCCGAGGTCTCGCTCCCGAGCACTTCGGCTCGCCGGCTCGTCCGGCGATGATGGCCTCGAACCGATTGTCACCAGCCGCGATCAGCACCGGCTCCTGGTTGTTCGCCCGGAGCCCTTCGAAGCTGCCCCGGCATGGGCAGTCGAAGTCCTGCTCGATACCGCCATTCCCCGCGGCCAGATCTTTCCCCGATCCGTCCCAGTCGTCGATCGACGTCGCGGATTTGGTAGAGCCCTCTTCGGAGACCTCGGCCTGGCCAGGCTGGGGAACCGAAGCCTCTGTCTTTGGTGGCGCTGGAGCGGGCTCCTCGGGCGCCTCGTCGCGAGAGCAGGCGAGGATCGGCCCGAAGAGAAGCAGGTACAGCACCAGGGACTTCAGAATTCCTCGGGTCAAGATGATCTCTCTAGCAGGTCCAGCCTTCCTTCGGCACTCTTGGCGGCATCTTGCCGTGTGTGGGAAGGAAAGTCAAAGAACCCCCCGGTCGATGTCGGCTTCGACACTGACCGGGGGGTTTGGCAGAACGACCCGCGAGAGCGGACTCGATCGAGAGTGCGGAATTCTACTGGCAGCTCACGCTGAGCGCCGCGGCACCCGCGGTGAGCAGGTCGGCGCAGGCAGTCGCCTGCTCCGGGCTGATGTCCAGCAAGCTCTGAGTGGCCGAACCGTCCACCGCGACGTCCTGGGTGCCACAGAAGTAGGTGCCCGGAGCGTTGTAGTTCTCGCCCGCGGCCGCGAAGTCGGACGCGTAGGGGTTCGCGCCGTCGGACACCAGGGTCACGGGGGAGAGCGCGCAGACCAGGATGTTCGTGCTCGGCGTCGTGCCGGCGAACCGATCGAAGTCGGCCATACCACTGCATGGGCACACCACCACGTCGTCCTCGTCCTCGATGTTCTCGCACGGCAGGCCCTCTTCGCCGGTGATCCGGGTGTACTTGCTCTCGACCTTGCTGCAGGCACTTGCCGAGGCGTGAGGTTCGGTGTTGGGATCACCGTCGTTGGCCAGCTCGCAGTCCATGGCTTCACAATAGGCGTTGCAGAGACCGAAGGCGGCGCCGTGCTTGCTGCTACAGACCTCTTCGACCGAGGGCGGGTAGCCGTCGGGGGTTCCGAGGCCGAAGGCCGCGCCGGCGAACAGGACGAACGTACAGAGGATCAGGGTCTTGATGGCGGTTTGCATTGGGACTCTCCTTCGAACTTTGGGGTTGCTTTCGGATCGCTTGCTTTATGGTTCCATCGGCGACGAGGAGAGTGTCGCAGGCGCGGATTTCAGGCTGCATTACGGAATGAAATGTTTCAAAAAAACATCTGCCTTGGCCGGAAATCGTCTTTTATTACGCCTTATGTTACAAAACATCGACCAAGATTAAGCTTACTGTTACGGGCCGAGCGGCAGCTTGAACCTTCTGGATGGACCACCTGCCGAGGCTCGGCCAACTCGAGGAGGGATCCGTTACGGGAAGCAGGCGGCCAAGGTTCCCCAGATACACCAAGACCCTCCGCGGCGGCGGCACGAGAGCGCCGAGAGCCGGCCGGAGGGCCTGAAGACTGAAATCGTGTTGCTATGAAAATGGCGCGTCGCCTGGCCCGCGACACGCCACTGACTTAGGGGAGGCAATTCAAGGTCATCGGAATCGATCCCCGGAGCGTCGAGGCGCAAGTAGCGACCTCCTCATCCGCGGTGAGGGGGAAGGTGAGGGTAATACCCTCTCCCTGTCCGCCCGGGAAAGTCACCGAACAACAACGCTGCAGGCCAGGCGTATCCGGATCGCAATCGGTCGCCACCTGTGCGAAGTCCGTTCCATCGGAGACGGCGACGTTGGTGCCATCGTCGAAGCAGGAGACCACGGTCGGCGGCGGGCCGTCCGCGAAGTTCTGCCAGATCGAATTGTCTGGCTCCGGGTCGGTCCAGGTGGTGAAGCACGGGCACTCCTCGCCGGCCCCCTCACAGGGCGGATCGTCTCCGTTTGTGGCGTCAACGAACCTGGCCAGGACCCTCTCGCAAGCCCTCTCATTCGCGTTCGGGTTGGTGTTGGGATCGCCATCGTTGGCCAGTTCGCAATCCATGGCCTCGCAGTAGGCGTTGCAGAGACCGAACGCAGGCCCGGGTTGGTTGCGATAGATGTCGCAGTCCTCTTCCACCGATGGCGGTTCGCCGTCGGGTGTTCCTCCGGCGAACACAACGCCGGCACAGGTGATGAGCAATAGGATGAACAGGGCTTTCATGGTGACTCGCATGGGGGTTCTCCTTTAGTCGAGTCGTTTCTAGGTCATTCGTGAATACCGGGCTAAGCACAGGTGTTGCGGACCCCTCTCCACCACACTCGACCTCACCTCTGATCGCGGCCGGGCCTCGAGTCCCGTAGATTCTGGCCACTACGGCATCCAACCGAACGGTTGGTAGAAACCCACAACACAAATAGACCGGGCAGAATGTCGACGGCCACCGAGCTCACCTATCTTTGCTTGGAAGGGCTTTTGACCGACCGTTTGGTCGGTCGGTCAAAGACTCGGATGCTGGGACAATAGCTGATCATTCGCTAGGGCCTCTACATGGGAGCCCGTATCGTAACCGCAAAACATTAGGCGGAACATTACAGATTAAGGCGGACATTACGAAGAGCCTCGGCGCCAAGCACAAGATGTCTGCATATTGAGATTTCTATATATATAGGGCCACTGCTCCCCTTTTTACGAACATCCCTAGCTACCCCGAAAGAGAGATTGTGATGGTCTTCTTCCGGTTCTCGAAGCCTAACGGCCTTCCCCTTCGACTTCGAGGTCGAAGTCGTCCTCGAGCTCGTCGTCGTCGGACGACGAGCTCCTGGCCGGCCCCTGGACGCTGAAGCCTTCGCTCTTCACCTCGAAGGAAGGATCCTCCACGAGGTTGAAGATGCCCGGGAGCAGGGTGCGGAAGGTGGTGCTGTTGCCTGGTGCCAGCGCGGACGTCTCGAGAAAGGCCCGGGTGGTGACGGTGGACATTTCCTCCGCGTCCGGCACGCGGACCTCGATCGTGACGCTGATGGCGGCCGCGATGTCGGCTCCGTTGTTGCGCACGGTCCCCACAATCTCGATACCGTCGCCGTTGGCGCTGTCCTGGCTGCGCCAGGAGACGATCTCCACCGGTTCGCGAGGCGTCTCCTGGGCTTCGGTCGTGTCCGATTCCGCGTCTGGGTCAGCGACCTCGTCGAGGTCCTCGCCCAGGTCCTCGGTTTCGTCAGAGGCCTCGGTTTCGTCGGAGGCTTCGCTATCGCCGGAGTCGCCGCCGCCGAGGCTGTCGTTGGTCACCACCAGCACCGCCTTGCGCCGCTCGGCGCCTGGGGCGGCCTGGGTCTCAGCCGGAGCAGAGCCGGCCGCTGGCTCACGGCTCCGAGCGGTAGCCTCGCTGCTGGCCTCGAGATCGACGTCGGCGGCACGCATCACCGACAGGGTGCCGTTGGGCAGGGTGAAGAGCACTTGTCTGCCCTTCACCTCCCAGGGGCCCTGGGTCTCGACGCGCTCACCGTCCCGGGTGACGAGCCAATCCGCGGACGCCGAGGCACCCGCGAGCAGGGCAAGGGCTACCGCCGGAACGATCGTTGCTAATCTCATCACTGGTCCTTCCAATCCGCCGGGTAGACCGCGATCGGCACGGTGGCGTAGACCTGGACCCCGGTCGAGTTCCTGAGCGCGGCGATCACCAGGCTGAACGCCCGGTTGAAACGGCTGCCCCGTGGATACTGGTCCATGATCGAGTTGCGGACCGCCTCGCCCAGGTTTTCGTTGATCTCGTCGAGCAACGTGTGATCGGTCGACGGCGGCGGGTTCTTGGTCGCCGTGCGGTCGATGAAGGGCGCGGTGGTGAACTCGTCGATCTCGTCGAACCGGTCGTCCTCGTCGAGCACGTGCGTGTCGTAGTCGGAGTCGGTCGCGGTGGAGGGGTCGAGACTCAAGGGCGCGACCGGGGAGGCGTTCTTCACCTGGAGCACGAACGCCCGGGTGGTACCGGTCTGCTCGCAGTCGGTGATCTCCCCCTCGAAGTCCGAGAAGATCAGCAGGCCGGAAACCACGAAAGCTTCGGCGGTGACCCGGATGTCCGGCGACCCCAGGTCCATCACCCAGCCGGGATGCAGGGGATCGCCCATGGCGTCGTCCTCCGCCGGCGGCAACAGATAGTCGGCGTCGAAATCCGGTGTGTCGTCGAAATTGAACGTGGTCAAGCAGTCCGCGGTGATCGGCAGCCGGTCGGCGCAGGCAGTCGTCATCGTCGAATCGTAGGCCAGGGAATCGTTGTGGATATCCTGGTCGACGAGAACGATGAAGCGCCCGCCGGCGGCGCTGCCAGAGGCGAAGATCTCGCCGTTCTCGTCCGACCACAGATCCTCCCGGTCCCCGGTGCCGATCGCGACGCCGTACTGGTCGATCTCCGGGATGTAGAAGGCCACCGGCGTGAAGTAGAACGGACTGCCGATATTCTCGGTGTTCGACGCCTCCGCGGTACAAGTCGTCGCGAAGTCCGGATCGCCGCAGGTGTTGTAGATCTCGAAGGGTTCCCAGTCCGTGGCCGTGATCCGGTCGAAGGTGCGATCGATGGTCACGCCCGGATATAGGGTCGTGAACGCCGTGGCGCTGCCGCTCGAGGACAGGCCGAGGAGATCGTCCTCGTCGATCGCGACCGAGCCCATGGTGGGCAGGTCGCCGGTAGGCAAGGTGAGGTCCACCTTGTAGAGCCTGCCCCAGGTGGTGGCCACGTAGATACGGTCGAAGAAGCCGTCACGGTTGACGTCCAGCAGCGCCGGGTCCGCTACCACCGATCCTTCGACCTGCCGCTTGTAGATCACCTTGCCGGTCTCGACATTGATCATGTAGATATAGTTGCCCCCGACGTCCGTGTCGAGCTTCCTCTCGGGATCGAAGCCGCCGCCGAAGATCGCCACCTGGAGGGCTTCCAGGTCGCCGTCATCGCCGTTCGGGTCGCAGTCGGTGCCGCCGTCGCAGATCTGGATCTGGCCGATCACCGGCCGCGACCAGGTGTCGGCCAGGTCGGGGATGCCATCATGGTCCTCGTCCAGGTACATACCATGCTGGTCGAGACTGGACGCGGAGTTGATGAAGATGTTGATCGGCTCGTTCGTGCCGTCGCCGTCGTCTTCGGCGGCCACTTCCGACTCCAGCAGCCGCACCTGGTCGGTGAAGGTCCAGAGCTCGCCCGGGAACGGATTGCCTTCACACGCCACCAAGCTGTCTTGGGCTCCATCGCCCGCGTAGGCGAAGTCCAGACACGACGGCAGATACTCCGTCGGCATGGTGTCGTCCTCGTCGCAACCCGACGTGGTGGGGCACGGGATCGAGGTCGGATCAGTGGTGTTGTCGTCGCGGTCGTCGACGAAGTCGGGCTGCGTGACGTCGAGCGCGTAGTAGCCGCTCTTGAAGAACGGCGCATCGTTGGTGCCGTCGATCTCCTCGTCGACGTCGCCGCCCTCCCGCATGCCACCGATCATTACCGACCGCCACTCGCGGTCCGCGACGGTCACTCCACCGTCCGGATCCGACGGATCGATGTAGACGTCACCGACCGCCGCGGCGCCGTCGAGCGAAAAGATGTGCTGACTACCCCCGGTCTGCTCCGTGAGGATCGGCAGGGTGAGGCGCGGGATGTACGAGAAGAGCTCGTAACCGCTGCCATCATTGAACAGCTCGATCTTGTCACCGGGGTTGTCCGTGAGGTCATTGTCCAGCACCTGCCGCACGCCAGCGTCGTAGAAGTGGAGCTGGCCGTCGTTGCTGGCCACCGCCAGCATCCTGCGGCGCCAGACATGTTTACGGGCGAAATCCCGATAGCCGAAGATGTTGTTGGCAAAGTAGGTGAAATTGTCCGGGTTGCCGAGCGAGATCGGGTTGGCGTGGAAGATGTCTCCCATCACGTAGCCGTCACTCAGGCCGTCGCTGTCGAAATCACAGGAGCGAATCTCCTCGCGAGTGGCGTCGTCGAGCCCGGTCAGATCTTTGATCTTCACCGTCTCGGCGATGACGTCCAGGATGTCCTGAGCGAGCTCGGAGGGAGAGATACTGGGTGGTGTCTCGTTGTAGCTCTCGAGCCGATCGGGAAAGAGGCCCGCCGCGAGATCCTCGGTGTCGAAGCTCATGGCCGGGTTGGCGGCCGGCGGCGTCGGGTCGGTCCCCGGGGTGGGGACTTCGAAGAGCCGCGCCGGCAACGGCCTGGGCGCGGTCAACGGGCTGGCATCGAGGGTCGGATCTTCGTAGGCCTGGCCGTAGAAAACCCGCCGCTCGGTCTTCAGCGCCGAGCCCAGGTGGAAGTTGCCGAGTAGAGCGTCGGTTTCGTCCGGTGCCTGTTCGCACAATTGCTCGCCGACCTCCCAGATATGGCACGCCGACTGCAAGTCGTTGGAAACGGTGTCGATGTTGGCGCACTCCTCGTCGATGTCGGGCTCGTCGTCGTCGTTGAGCGGCAGCGGCTGCCGGAAGGCGTCTACACGGCCGGACCAGAAGGCAGCGCCGCCCGGAACCGGTGAAAAGCTCGACAGGAAGATCTTGTCCGCGGCGGTGGACTGGATCGCCGGAATCGAGGCCGAGGCGAAGGTCCGCGGCCCGGGATCGATGGCATCGAAAATACTCTGCAGATCCTCGACCAGATCGTCTTTGTTCTCGGGAAAGAACGGTTCGACGGTGCCGCCGTTCGCGGCGATGGCCGAGAGCGCGCTGCCGGAGGTCGTGGTCAAGCCGAAACCGACGACGTAGGTCTGGACGTCACTGTTGGGGATGCCCACGTCGCCGGCGTTCAGGTCGGACGCCATGGTCGCCGGCTCGTTGCTGAACTTGGTGCAGAAGAGCGGAAAGGCGTCCTCGTCGACACAGGCGAGGTTGTAGCAGGTATCGAGACCATCGGTGAGTAGCAGTACGTACTTGTCGCGGCACTCCCAGACTTCGTCGTTGATCTCCGCCCAGTCGCTGAATCCGTCGTTGGGGGAGGCCGTGGGACCGAAATACCACTCCTTGAAATCCGCCAACGACTCGCCGAGGGGCGTCCGACCAATGGCGACGAACGGCCGCTCGTCCTCGTCTTTCAGGCGTAGCTTGCGCAGAGCCTTGTCCGTGGGATCGTCCCCCACGTCGACGTCGTCGGCGAAGTAGACGGCGGACCGATAGTCCGGCGGGCTGTCCGCCAGCCCACCCGAGGTGATGTTCGGCGCCATTCGCTCGAGCAGATCGCTCCGGTTCGAGTTGTCCGGATCGATGGGCACGAAGTCGCCCTCGTCGAACAGGGAGCCGCGCGGATCCGAGGTATCCGTCGGCCAGCGGATGTTGTAACCCTCGTAGGTGTCGTCAGCGGTGGAGTCGCCGAGGTCGAGGGTGTCGTCGTTGGGATCGAGCCCCTGGCAGGTGTCGTTGGCCGCCAGGTTGGTCTGATTGTCGAAGAACCCGCCCCCCGTCATCGGCTGGCGCGACAGGGAACCGTCCACCGCGACGTAGTCGCTGATCAGGTCGTAGTAGACGGTGGTGGTGGTGGGTGAGGGATTGCTGGCCCGGCAGGCTCCGGTGCCGGTATTCCACCTGCAGATCTCGATCGACACCGGCAGCCGGTCGTCGCCGAAGGAGCCCGAGACAGGGCTGTAGAGCACCCGGAAGGTCTCGTCGGTATCGTGACCCACGCGGTAGTAGACCGCGGTCGAGACGTTGCCCTCGCGGCCGAGCTTGGGAATCCTCCGCGCGCGCTCGGTCTCCCAGATATCGGTCAGATCGGCCGCGTTGGTGGCGTCGCAACCAACCCGTACGTCGCCGTCCGAGAACAGGTTGTTGCATTCCCAGCCGTCGCCGACGCCGAGCTCGGGAGTGAGGTCGCCGGACAGGCTGTAGTTGCCGAACACCTCCTCCGCGTCAACCTCGAGAAACTCCGTGGTGCGCAGGGTGGGCGGGGTCTGGGGCGTGACGCCGTCAGATCCGAACTCGCTGACCCGGTACAGCCAGTGCTTCACCCGCACCCGGGGGTTGTCCTGCTCGAAGCTGTCGAGCCCGAACTGCGCGAACGGCACCCCTTCGATCACCTCGTAGAGCGCCTGCCTGGCCTGGTAGAGCTTGGATCTCGGATCGTCACCGTCGAGCGACGCTTTGCACTGTCCCAACGGGCAGATCGGCTGCTGACAGCGGTAGACGTCCGCGCCGAGGCACGCCGGGATGTCGATCTTCAGCCAGCGGACGGCGTCGGCGACGGCAATGCCGTTGGCATTCTCGTTGCGGACGGTGACCTCGCCCGAGCCGACGCTGGCGTCGAGATCGTAGACCCCGACAAGGTTCCACTCACCGCCGCCCAGCCTCTGGTCCATGGCGACCGTCGACGTGCCGCCGGTGTGCACGACGTCGACCAGGACGTTGCTGGCAAAGTTGTCGCCGATGCCGTCGGAATTGCCGTCGGTGTCTTCCGGCCACCAGAGGTAGACCTGATAGTCGCCCGCGGAAGTGATCCCGGGCGTGTAGACCGCGGACTTGCAGTTGGTCAGGTCCAGATCCTGACAATTCGTCGAGTCCTGGTCCTCGCGATAATCGCCGCCATAGAAACCGGTCGGCAGCACTTCCGAGTCCCAGGTCCCTGTGAAGGAGGCGGCGCCGTTGTCCATGATGATCTCGATGCCGGGATCGACGATAGCGTCGAGGTCGTAGTCGACGCAGCCGACATCCGGGCAGATCTGTGCGCACTTGGCGTCGCCCAGGGTGCATTCCGAGGTGCAGAATGCGTCGAAAGGATCGACGTCACTCATGGCCTGCTCCTGGGTACAGAACGAGGTCTCGGTCATCGACCCGGAAGTGTCGAGGATCACGAAGACATACGGGTTGCCCGTCTCGCGCAGCAGGCTGCGATCGTCCGCGGTCGCCACGCTGCAGGCGAGCAAAACGGCGACCGTGACGAGGACGGCGCGTGCCACTGTCTTCGGGGATGAGGTCAGGTTCTCGAACATCGCTATCTCCTTCGATCAGCGGCTCGCGAGAGCCTCGAGGCTTCGCCGCTGGCCGGTGTGTACTGCTAGGGACCGACCACGACGGCGAGCTCGGCGTGCTCCGGGTGCTCGTCGCAACCATAGACCTCGGGGTGGTCGAACGAGCCCACGTCGATGGTCGTCTCGATCGGTGAGACATAGAAGGCCAGGTCGATCGTCTTCTCTCCCTGCGTGGTGAAATCGACCCCTGCCGGAATGTCATCCAGAGCCTCTTCGGGCTCGCGCGGGACGTCGCGGCCACCATCGGCCTCGGGGATCCAGGATCCGCGCAGGGCCCGCGCCTCGCCGCGGAAAAAGGCCGAGAACAGGATGTCACCGCGGCCCTCGTTGGCCTTGCTGTAGGGCGCGACGTCGAAAGCGACCGGGTAGAGCGAGCTGCTGTCCACCGAGTAGCCCAGCTGGCGAAGCCCGACCTTCCGATCGACGTCGCCCTCCTCCTTGGCCAGCATGGCGAAGCACTTCTTGTCGGTGGCGGCGAGCATCGCCTGCCCGACGGCCACGGCCACGCCCGTCTCGGCGGCGTAAAAGGTCTCGTTGATCACCCGCTCGTTGCCGCCGAGAAGCATCTCGGTCTCGGTGACGAGCGCCAGCGAAAGGCCGATGACCGTCAGCATGACCAGCACCATGAGGGCGACGACGAAGACGCTGCCGCGCTCGCTCTTGGCTCTTTGGATCGGTCTCATAGCAGGTTCCTCAATTCCACGACGGTCTGGAGCCATCGGCGGTGAAACTGGTTGAAGTCGTTGTAGTTGTAGGTTCGCGAGTTGATGTCGAAGTCGGCGCCGCGGTTGAAGTCCTCGATCTGGATGATGTTCGGCGCTCTGTGATCGAGATCGGCGAACCGGCCCTGCACCAAGGTGTTGATCCGCAGGAAGTGGTATTCGAGCTGCGGATCGAACCAGAACTGGGCGGCCTCGGGATCGGCCACCGGGTCGGTATCGCCCCTGGGCTGCGAATAATCGCTGTCGCTGACGGTGTCCGCGGTGGCGTTGAACAACACCTCGTCCTGGCCACCGTTCTCGGTGATCGTGCCGTAACCGTCCTCGTCCCCGGGGTCGGCGTCGCCGCCGACGGCGATCTGGAGATCGATCACGTTGTCCGCGATGTCGATGGTGTCGAGCCAGGTGTCGGTGCCGGGCAGGAAGCTGGCCCGCGAAAGCACCGGCGTCAACCGCGTGGTGTCGTCACCGGATACCTCCCACTCGGACCGGATAAAGAACCGGTACTCCTCGAGCAGCCCGATGGAGCCGACCTGTTTGGGGAACTTGACCTGTACCAGGTCGGGGGCAGGCTCCAAATCGATGACGATGTTGTCTTCGGCGCCAGTGACCAGCAGATTGTTGCCCAGTGCCAGCTCGGCGTAGGACCTGCTCGGCTCCGAGGCCACGGTCACGTCCAGGGTCAGCTTGAACTTGATGCACCACGGGCGCGCCGGCGTGTCCACCGGATAGTCCGCCGTCGAGGGCACCGAGGCGCAGGTGTCTTTCACCAGGTCCGCGGCGGCGGTGTCGGCGTGGTCGAACTCCATGATGGCGTAGGCGTTGGGGTTGAGCGTGTCCCGGAGGATCATCGCCACCGGCCGGCCAGCGGCTCTGGCCGCTTCCAACCGGTCGCTGAGGGCCTCGAGATCTTGCGGGTAGTCCTCCCAGTCCCGGCCGACGATCCGCACTTTCTCCGGGATGACCACCTCTTCGTTGTCGATCGTCCCGTCGTCGTCCCAGGTCTCGATATTGATCGGCGGGTCAAAGTAATAGAGCGGGGTATCGAGCACGCCCCGCACCAGCAGCACGTCGCTGCCCGGCACCACGTTGTCGGTGCTGGTATCGCCGATGACGTCCGGGTTGACGACCTTGACGATGGTGTTCTCGTCGACGTTGTTGTACACCGAGACCGCGATCCCGGAGCGGGGGAAGGCGCCTTCGAGATCGTAGGTGTGGTCCGTCGGGTCGTCCGGTAGGTTGATGCGGGTGATCGGCAGCCCGCCGACCCCCGCCAGCCGGGCGTACCGGACGACTTCCTGCTGGCCGACACGCAGACTCTGCTGGATCTCGGCCAGGTGCGTCTGGGCCCGGGCCAGCCGGCTGCTGCTGTCGAACAGGATCAACAGCCCCACCAGCACCTCGGCCATGATCACGATGGTGACCAAAAGCTCGACCAGGGAGAAGCCCGCCTGGCGCCCCGGCCCGCGCAAATAGCGGCTCGGGCGTCCGTTGCTCGAAAGGGTCGAAGAAAGCATCATCCGTCTCCGCGTCAGAAGGTTCGGAAGTGGCCTACCGTGATCCGCTGCCCGCTGGCCGACGGAATCTCGGCGCGGTTCTCCTGGATCGTCACGCGGATCTCGGTCAGGTGCGCGTTGAGGTCCGTGTCCAGAGGACTGTCGAACAACATCGGGTGACCGACCGTGACCAGCGCGTCGGCGGTGGCATCGGTGCCGGCCAGGATCTGGACGTCGCCCAGCGAGTACTTGCGCAAAACCATGTCGCGCGACCACAGGATCGGCCCCGTGGCGTCGGTCTCCTCGTCGACCCATTCTTCGTCGCCGAGCCTGGCCGGCTGGACGCCGTCGGACAGCGTGCCGATGTCCCAGAAGTCTGTGCCGGTATTGGTGCCGACGTCGAGCGTCAGAAAATCCGAGCCCGTCAGATCCCACTCGTCGCGATCGACGATCAACTGATTGACGGCTTCGATGTCGGCGCTGACGAAGGTGGTGATCTGGCTCGACCGGCCGCCTGAGATGTTGCTCTCGAGGGCGCGCATGAAGAGCGGCAAGATACCGACCGCCACCACCAGCAGCAACGCCGCGGCGATCAGGCCCTCGACCAGCGAGAAGCCTTCTTCCCCGGGTTTGCCGACGGTCCGGCCGGGCTGGTTCTCTAGAGCTCTGGTTCCTCGCATCGTCCTCTCCTAAAACCAGACCCAGAGCGGGGAGCCCCAGTCGTTGGGGTCGGCGCTCGAGCCGGTCGTTTTCTGGTAGAAGCCCGCGTTGCCGCCCGGCGCGTTGGCGCCTGGCAGGTATTTCCGGATCCTCGGCTGGGCGGTGGTCGAATCGACCGCCACCTGGAGGATGTTGCCGGCGTTGTCGTGGACGCAGATGGCCCCCGGCCCCTCGGCGGTACCGGTGCTCTCGAAGGTGACGATGACGTCGACGATGTCGTAGTGGCCGGCGACCCCGTCGGCCTCGAGCTCGGAACAGTCGGGGCTGGGATCGTCATAGATCTCGATCTTGGAATCGGAGGGGGTGAAGTCGAGGGTGACGTCGTCGATTATGCCCACGCCCTCTACCGTGTCGCCGCTGGCGCCGAGCTCTACCGTGTAGTCGGTGTTGTCGCGAATGGCGCGCAGGCGCGTCTGCCGCATGAGGTTGGCGACGTTGTTGGCGGCCGATTCCAGCCGGTTTCTGGACATCTGCTGCATCAAGCTCGGCAAACCGATGCCCACCACCAGGCCGACGACGCCGAGCACGACGAGGATCTCCAGGATCGAAAACCCTGTCTCGCGGTGAGACTTCGCAGCGCGACGAGTCGCCGACCGACCGTACCGGCAAGAGAGAAAGCTCCGCATGATGTCCTCCTTGATTAGCAAGCTCCGTACCAGAGCAGGTCTAATGCTCCAAACGCCATTATATCCATGCTTTAGATCATCCTACCCGGGCTCGGGCGCGCCTTGCCCCCAGGCGCCGCCGTTACTTTCGGTAACCGTCTTGCCACGGGGGATCCAGAGTGTGGCGCGCGCCCCCCCGCTGGCCCGGTTGTCCAGGGCGATCCGGCCGGAGTGCAGCAGCACGATTCTGCGGGTGAGCGCCAGCCCCAGGCCGATGCCGCCCGCGCGCTGGGTGAAAAAGGGATCGAAGAGTTTCTCGCGAGCCTGCTCGGAGAGCCCTTCACCGCGATCCTCGATCGAGATTTCGATCTCCGTTTCCGAGCCCGCGAGCCGCACGCGCACCGGTTCTTCGCTACCGGCCGCGGTCTGGGCGAAGGCGGCGTTGGAAAGGACGTTGCGCAGGGCCCTCTCGAGCAGCTGGGGATCACCCCGCACCAGGAACGGCACCGCGCCTTCGCCGCCCTCGGCGGAGACCGTGACCCGCGCCTCGCCCAAAGCAGGGTCCGCCGCCGCCCGGTGGACCAGGCCGAGCAGATCCACTTCCCGCGGCCGGGCGCTGCCGGGGCGGGCGAACATCAGGAAGTCGTCCAGGACCCGCTCGAGATGATCGCTCTCGCGGCGAATCTCGCCCAGGTAATCGGCAATCGACTCCTGGTCTCCCCCGCGGTCGATCAACGCCAGGTATCCGCGCAGCGTCGCCAGGGAATTGCGGAGCTCGTGAGCGACTCCCGCGGTAAGCTCGCCGAGCTGCGAGAGGCTGTCCGCGAGCTGTCGCTCCTCACGCTCCTTTTGCACCTCCGTCAGGTCGGCGAAGATCACCAGAAACCCGCGCAACGCGCCGTCGTCACGACGCAGCGGGTGCGCGGTGACCCCGAGGGTGCGTTCGCCCACCGGCGACTCGATGGCACACTCCACCCGCTGGACCGGCCGCTCGCGCCGGATCGCGCGCTCGAGCAGCGCCGCCAGCTCCGGATGGCGGCCGAGCGCGCGCGCTACCGGCTCCTCGGCCGGCGGCGTGATATGCAGCAACGACGTTCCGATCTCGTTCAGAGCCAGGACGATGCCCTGGGCATCGAGCAGCAGCACGCCGCTCTCGAGGCTCCTCGTCAAGGTGCTTTCGAGTGCCTTCAGCTCGTCGATCTCCCCGCCGGCGGGCGCGGGACGGGCGAGAGCCTCGAGCGCCTTCTCGAAGGTCTCGACCAGGAAGACCACTTCGTCCTGCTCCTCGGGCACGACCTGGCCGGCACTGCGCGCGCGCTCAACCAGGCGGTCGAAAGGCGCCAGGAACCGGCGCAGGAAGATCAGCACCAGCAGTGTGATCGCGCCGTTGACGGTGAGCAGCACCGGCGTCAGGACGCGGACGCCGCGCTGACGGCTGCGCAGCAGCGCGGCGGGCAGCTCGACCCGCAGGGTCAGCGTCTCCTCGCCCTTCTTGAAGCGAGCGCTGCCGGCGACGAGACTCTCCTCGGCGGCCGCGACTGCCGTCGATCCCGCCAGCAGGCCGCCGTCGGCGTCGAGAACCGCCACGTGGATCGCCTGTGGCAGGCGGCGGCGCAGATCCTCCGTGCCGGGCAGACTGCGCGGCGAGACCAACTCACCCGAGAGCTGGCGCGCCAGCTCGGCCGCCTCGTTCTGCCGCTCCTCCACCAGCAGGGCGATGGCGCTACGGTAGGAGAACAATGTATAGGTCGACAGCAGGACCAGGAGCAGCAGCGCGGCGGGCAGCAGAATCTGGACCTCGCGTCTCTGGGCGACCCCTTTCCGGCGCCTTTCGGTCATGCCGCTATCCTGATCGAAGTCGGGCAAGAAGACAAAGACACTGACGCTCCGTCCGCTTCGGACGGAGCGTCAGACCGGTGGGGATGGGCCGAGAAACTGGACGCCGGAGGCGCCAGTTTCTTGGGGCGCAAATGCAAACGAGGCGCCGGATACCGGCGCCTCGTTACCGCGAACCTGGGGAGGTCTTCTAGTTGACCTGTCCCGGCCAGCTCACGAAGTAGCCGTCGGCCCAGATGATGTCCCGGTCGTAGTCCGTGGCCACGTACGGAGCCACGTCGTGCGTCTCGCCGTCACAGTCGGTCAACAGCGAGCCGTCGCGGCCGCCCGA
>JAAELT010000438.1 GCA_024226315.1 bacterium
AGTATTGCTTTTAAAGCAAATCTGAAATATTTGACCATCAATGCTTGATCGCTTGGTCAGAGCCTAAGGGCCTAAGGGCCACGGGGAGGGTTCTTCCATAGTAAAGGTACCTGGGGATGTGCCGCGCTAGAGGGTATACTTTTTCTGACTTCTAGTCTAGCCAAGGGTATACTTTTTGGCAATTTTGGTCTAGCCAAGGTTATTTGACAATGAAGCGGTCATGCTTTCAGCCTTGTCAGCCTTGGAAAGTAGAAATTTCGTCCTACCCATTTTTAAAGAAACTGACAAAAGAAAAAAATCGACCTTTGAAATTTTCGCCTTAAGACCAACAATTTCGTGCGTATTAGTCTAGCAAAGGGTATAATTTTGGCAGAAATTGGTCTAGCCAAGGGTACCATTTTCTCTTAAAAATTAGTCTAGCCAACAGTACCATTTTGAATATGCCAGCGGCAGACCACTACTCAAAATTTAGCCAAAATCCCCCCCCCCCCGTGGGTCATGGTCAA
>JAAELT010000439.1 GCA_024226315.1 bacterium
AAGAACTGCAAGAAGAACTGAAATTAATAACTAAATAATACCATAGTAAATAATCATACACATAGAATAACACTAATATAATTCCATAATACTCTAAACACCAACTAAAATAATGAATTTGTATTAAAAACAGTGGGAGGTACCCAATTTAATGTGTTTAATGTGTTTGGTTTTAGCTAATTCCTTTGGAAGAATGTTTCGGTCTTTAGTACAGTGATTATTACTGAAAAAATGGGAACTAAAGTAATGGAATTGAGGTACTTTAGGTAGTTTCTCTCAATAGGTTGTGTGTTTTTGAGACAGTTAATTAAGTAAAGTGCAACGAGGACACCAATGTTAATCAAATAAATAAATATTGAAATTGCAATAAAAGTACAGCTAGTGCATTTAATCTCGTCTTTAGTTTTTGGGAATTAATAGTTCTCAGTGAAAGTAATCTTTGTAATAACTTGTTTCGCTAAAATGGTGAATTGTATTAAAAGGAATAAAACTAGTTAATAAAGGTACTAGTTGTTCTGTTTTTCAGTCTTTGAAACGGTTTAAGACAATCAATTATAATACAATATTTAAATAATAAGAGTATTAATTATGCTGTTAATAGAACTCAATATCAGGTATTTAGTGTGTAACGTAATTTAATCTGTTTTTCAATTAGAGTTACTGTATTAGGCTAGTCAAGATCACATTTATTAGGAGTAATAATTAATGACGTGAATGCTTTTAATTGAAATTAATTAGTTTCTACTGTTTCCATAAGATGTACTTCCTTAAAATAAGTTCACAATAGAACAACAATGTTTCAATAAATTAATCAGATTACATCAATTGCATTGAAAACTAAAGATTAGGACCTAATTAATCCACAATAATCCC
>JAAELT010000440.1 GCA_024226315.1 bacterium
AAGGTCATGGTTCGTTTGTTTATCCTGACAGATAACCATTTGTCGATGAAAAGTGATAGCCTAGATAATTTAAAAATAAAGCCTGTAACACCATGTGTTCCTAGGCAGTCATCCATCCAAGTACTGACATGGCCCGACCCTGCTTGACTTCAGTGATCAGACGAGAACTGGTATACTCAGGGTGGTATGGCCGTAGGCATAGTAAACTGTGAAAAATAATAACAAGATGACTGCCTTCCTTATCCTTTTAGGACTTATATTCATATCGAATGAGATTTAATCGAAATATGGAAACAAAGTCTCCAAGATCATATAACCGTCGACATACAAAAATCAGTTCCAAGACAAAATCTGCTATCCTCGGCTTAGTATTACAGTAGTTGGAGTTTCTTAGTTCCTGCGAAAAAGTCATGGTTAGTTTGTTTATCCTGACAGATAGCCATTTGTCGATGAAAAGAGATAGCCTAGAAAATTAAAAAATAAAGCCTACAACACCATGTGTTCCTAGGCAGTCACCCATCCAAGTACTGACA
>JAAELT010000441.1 GCA_024226315.1 bacterium
ATCGTTGAGACTCTGTTTTGATATTTCGAATTTATCTCATTCTATATGAATGCAAGTTCTAAAAGGATAAGGAAGGCAAACATCTTGTTAATATTTTTTACAGTTTACCATGCCTACAGCCATATCAGCCTAAGTATACCAGTTCACGTCTGATCACTGAAGTCAAGCAGGGTCGGGCCATGTAAGTACTTGGATGGGTGACTGCCGAGGAACACATGGTGTTGTAGGCTTAATTTTTTAATTTTCTAGGCTATCTCTTTTGATCGACAAATGGTTATCTGTCAGCATAAAGAAACTAGCCATGACTTTATCACATAAACTAAGAAACTCCAACTATAGCAGTACTTGGCCAGGGATAGCAGATCTCGTCTCGGAACTGATGGTTGTATGTCCATGAACACATGATCGTTGAGACTCTGTTTTGATATTTCGAATTTATCTCATTCTATATGAATGCAAGTTCTAAAAGGATAAGGAAGGCAAACATCTTGTTAATATTTTTTACAGTTTACCATGCCTACAGCCATATCAGCCTAAGTATACCA
>JAAELT010000442.1 GCA_024226315.1 bacterium
AGGAAGCCGTCGCTCTTGTCGATCTCCTGGCCGTCATGCTTTGCCAGCAGTCGGCGCGCCAGCTGATCGTGGCGCATTCCGAGCTCCAGGGCACGCCGGTCGCCGAGCCGGGTCACCAGATGGGTCGAGTCGACGAGGTCGGTGACCACCAGGGTGCAGAGCGCCTGCGACGTCGAGGTCTCCATGGTGGAGTCGTCGGCCGCCGCCGAGTTGTGGGACACCATGACGGCATTCTATCGAGTTCCTCCATCTGATCTCCCTGCCCGCCGAAAGCGGCCTCGTGGCCGACACCGAGCTGCGCGTCGCGGTGCTCGACGAAGACGGCAACAGCTGATGTCCTATCGTAATGTCGACGGTAAGGTCGAGCGGGTAGCGTGTCCGAATCCCGAGATCGGGGGGCAATTACCAGAAGGGAGTGAAGGCATGAACGTCAAGACTCACATCAAGGCTGGGCCGACGGGTGGACCGGGCGAGTCGCCGCCACCGCCGGACAACAACTAGCCAGTTTCAGCCCGCCGCGACGACCTGGGAGAAGTCGCGGCGGGCTCGCAGGGTCGTCCTCGAGCGCTTCGGAAGCACCTTGATGCCCCCATGTGCGATGATGGGGGAAAGGCGCACGGCAGGCCTCCGCTCCGGCAGCCGGAGCGAGAGCGGCCGCCGGTGGAGGAACGACCATGGCCAAAGAAACGACGCCCGAGGACCTGCTGAACTTCAACGGCGTCAACGGCGCCACCGGGGAGTACGGTCTGCCGCCGATGACCGGCGATCAGCTGTCGCGCTTCTTGCAGGGCGAGGAGCCGGAAGAGAACCTGAACGAGCTGCGCTTCCGCCACGAGAGCAAGGAAGAGGACCACTTCGGGGTCAAGGAAGGCGTCGACCCCAAGAAGATCGACGAGTCCGGCTGGGGCGTGATCTTTCCCCACGACGCAGATCCC
>JAAELT010000443.1 GCA_024226315.1 bacterium
AGTTGCCGCCGAGCTGGTACTCGGGGCGCAGAACCGCGATGGTCGAGTCGGTCGCCATCAGCCCGAGCATGTGGCCGCCCGGCGCCACCACCTCCGGCTTGACGAAGCCCTCGACGGTGGGACCGGTGGACGTGGGCGCGCGCGCCGTGGTGCCACCCACCCCGGCCAAACCGTGCGTCAACCCCACAGCAAGGCGTCAACCGTCGCCCTCGGACTCGCTGTCACTCTCGGGCCGGCGTTGGTCTAGAGGCAGCGCCGGCTCGGCAGGCTCTGCGGAACCCTCTTCCTCAATGGCCTTCCGCGAGCTTGTGCAAGAAGCTGTCACGCATGCGCTCGAACCACGGCCGGTCGAGCTCGACCCGAGCGATCGCCTGAGAGCGCCAACTTCCGAGAGCGCCCACCTGACCCTGATGGACGGGGAAGCCGTCGCGCAAGACTGACTTGAGCAGCGGATAGCCAGCCTCTCGCAAGTCGACGACATCGACTTCCAGACCCACCGCCTGGCTCAGATCCGCCGCCAGCGTCCAGAGGTCGACCCCGGGTGCCTCGACTGCGAGGTCGACGTCGGACCCCGGTCGCGCACAACCACGGGCGTGGGAGCCGAAGAGCATCGCCAGCCGGACGTCCCTACGGTCCTCGAGAGCTCGACGGAGCGTCTCGATCAAGGCGGCATGATCCTCTCGTTCGCTAGCCATGAAGAGAATCTAGCACAAGCGGTTGCGGGTAGACCGGCCGCGGGTCGTCAGGTCGCAACCAAAACGGCAACGGCCCGCCCCGGATCTGGGGCGGGCCGTTCTCGATCTGGGAGTACAGGCGGCCGCTACTCTTGCGGCACCCACTGGTTGACGCTCATCGTCTCCATCAGGCCGCTGGACCAGACGTAGGGAGTGGTCGTCCAGGTGAAGTCGCCGAGCCAGTCGAGGCCCGAGACCACGACCGAGCCCTCGATAAACGGGAATCCCCCGCCCTCGATGAACGGAAAGCCGCCGCCCTCGATGAACGGGAAGCCGCCGCCTTCGATGAACGGAAAGCCGCCGCCCTCGATGAACGGAAAGCCGCCGGCGAAGAAACTGCCGTCCCACTCGTAGCCGACCTGATCGGCGTGGTAGTAGATGCCGGTGACCGTGTCACGCCGGGCGGGACCGCCGTAGTGGGCGGTGCCGGCGAGGTCGGTCGCGATGTCGAGCGACAGGTTGGCGCAGCCCGAGGCCGTCGAGTACACCGCGTCGTAGGCGTGGACCAGGCCGGCGCCCTGCTGGAAGATGCTGTAGGCGAGGTCATCGTTCGCGTCCAGAGCTGCCCGCGCGGATGCCAGCAGCCGGCACTTCACGCCGTCGGGGGTGAGCGTCGGATCGTCGTCGAGGATCAGCGCCACGATCCCCGACACCAGCGCCGCCGACTGTGAGGTCCCCGACATGGTGAAGTAGTTGCCGCCGAGCTGGTACTCGGGGCGCAGAACCGCGATGGTCGAGTCGGTCGCCATCAGCCCGAGCATGTGGCCGCCC
>JAAELT010000444.1 GCA_024226315.1 bacterium
CGTCCTCCGTCCGGCCGAACATCGACCTTTCAGGCGCCGTTTCGTCCTCCGTCCGGCCGAACATCGACCTTTCAGGCGCCGTTTCGTCCTCCGTCCGCGCGGACACGGCCCGTCGCGCAACTCTGCAAATGCGGTAACGGGGGTTTCATTCGACCCCGGGTGCACGGCGGGTTTCAACCCCGGGTATCCTTGGCCGATCATGCACCTGCAACCCATCGACTGGGCGATGGTCGTGACCTTCATCGGTTTCACTCTCGTCGTCGGCATCGTGGTCGCCCGCCGGGCCTCGTCGAGCGCCAGCGAGTTCTTTCTCTCCGGGCGCAACATGCCCTGGTGGCTGCTCGGGGTGTCGATGGTGGCCACCACGTTCTCTACCGACACGCCGAACCTGGTCACCGACATCGTGCGCACCAACGGCGTGGCGGGCAACTGGGTGTGGTGGGCCTTCCTGCTGACCGGCATGCTCACCACCTTCGTCTACGCGCGCTTGTGGCGCCGCTCCGGGGTGGAGACCGACGTCGGCTTCTACGAGCTGCGCTATTCAGGGCCTCTCGCCGCTTTCCTGCGAGGCTTCCGGGCGGTGTACCTGGGGGCCTTCTTCAACGTCATGATCATGGCTTCGGTGACGCTGGCCGCGATCAAGATCGGCGGCGCGCTGCTGGGCCTCGATGCGGCGACCACGGTGCTGATCGCCTGCACGATCACGGTGGCGTACTGCATGCTCGGCGGTCTCACCGGGGTGATCCTGACCGACTTCGTCCAGTTCGGAATCGCCATGTTCGGCTCGGTCGCCGCCGCCTGGTACGCGCTGTCGCGGCCCGAGGTCGGCGGCCTCTCCGGGCTCCTGGGGCATCCCGAGATCCAGGACCGCCTGACACTGGTGCCGGACGTCGCGAGCCCCGAGATCTTCGTCAGTCTGCTGGTGATCCCGCTGGCGGTGCAGTGGTGGAGCGTCTGGTACCCGGGCGCCGAGCCCGGGGGCGGCGGTTACGTGGCGCAGCGTATGCTGGCGGCGAAAAGCGAAGGCCATGCCCAGGGAGCGACTCTGCTCTTCAACGTCGCCCACTACGCGCTGCGGCCGTGGCCGTGGATCCTGGTGGCCCTCTCTTCACTCCTCGTCTTTCCCGACCTGGCATCGCTGCGCGCCGCCTTCCCGGGAGTCGAGGAAAGCGTGGTTCGTCACGACATGGCCTACGCCGCGATGCTGACCTTCCTTCCCGCCGGTCTGCTCGGGTTGGTGGTGGCGTCGCTGATCGCCGCCTACATGTCGACCATCTCGACCCACCTGAACTGGGGGGCGTCCTACCTGGTGCACGACGTCTACAAGCGGTTCGTCGCTCCTGAGGCCTCGGAGCGGCGCCTGGTGCTGGTCGGGCGCCTGTCGACGGTGGCTCTGATGATGGTCGCGGGGCTGATCTCGCTGTGGCTCGAGAACGCGCTGCAGGCGTTCCAGATCCTGCTCCAGATCGGCGCCGGCACCGGACTGCTTTTTCTCCTGCGGTGGTTCTGGTGGCGGGTCAACGCCGCCTCGGAGCTGACGGCGATGATCGTGTCGTTCCTGGTGGCGTTCTACTTTCAGTTCGTCCACGCGCGGATGTTCGGCCTCGAGCTGGCGGCCTGGCAGCAACTGGTGATCGGTGTCGGCGTCACCACGGTGGCCTGGCTGGCGGTGGCGCTCGCGGGTACGCCGACCGACGAAGACGTGCTGCGGAGCTTTTATCGGACTATCCGGCCGGGCGGCCGGGGCTGGGCGGCGGTGCGCCGCCGTGCCGCGGCCGACGGCGAGGTACTGCCGGACGACGCATCGGGCCTGTCCCTGGGCATCGCCTGCATGGTGCTCGGGTCGGTGGCGGTCTACTCGGCTCTCTTCGCCACCGGTTTGTTCCTCTACGGTGACGTCGCTCCCGCGTCGGGCTTGGCGGTCCTCAGCGTGGCGTCGGCGTTGGCGATTTTTCGGCTTTGGGGCCGGCGGTCGTCCTGATGGCCTGCGGGCGGTGCTCAGGCCCCCTCCAGCCTCACGACTCCCACCGAGCCGCCGCCGATCAGGACGTCGTGCTCGATCGGTTCGTTCGGCCGGCAGGCGGCGAGAGGCAGGAGCGCGATCACGAGGTGAGCTTTCGTCATATCTTCGTCTCACGTTTGGCGGTGCGACCGCGATGCTGACGGTCGCCCGCGTTATAGACTCCGGGAGCTTTTCGGAAGAGTACAACATGCGACGTTTCAGCATCGATCGTGCCGTGGCACCGGCTGTCCTCAGTCTGGTGTTGGCGGCCGCTGCCGCGGGCCAGCCGAGTGGATGGACGCCCGAGCAGCTGTGGCAAGCCTGGCCTGAAGCGCGGTTCGTGGACACCGCGGCACCCTGCCTGCGGCACGATGAGCTGATGTCGAGCCTCCGGTCGCTGGCGGAGCGCCACGCCGGCCGCGTGCGTCTCGAGGAGGTCGGCCGTTCGTTCCAGGATCGCGGCATCCACATGCTCACCCTCGGCCAGGGACCGCGCAAGGTCATGTTGTGGTCGCAGATGCACGGCGACGAGCCCTCCGCCACCCCGGCGCTGCTGGACCTCGCGGACTACCTCCTGGCGAACAGCGAGGAGCCTGCCGCGAGGTCGATCCTCGAGGGACTGACTCTGTTGATCGTGCCGATGGTCAATCCCGACGGCTCGGAGATCTATCAGCGCCTCAACGCTCAGGGCATCGACGTCAATCGCGATGCCTTGAACCTGGTGACCCCGGAAGGCCGTCTGCTCAAGCGCCTGCGTGACCAGCACGAGCCGATTCTGGGCTTCAACCTGCACGACCAGAACCGGCGCACGGCGGTGGGCGACACCGGCGTGCTGGCGACGGGTGCGGTGCTGGCGGTGTCCGGCGACCCGGAGGGCACTGTCACCCCGGGTCGCCTGCGGGCGAAGCGTGCCTGCTCGGCGATCGTGAAGGCGCTGGCGCCCTTCGTTCCCGGCGGCATGGCGCGCTACGACGAGGACTGGAGCCCGCGGGCATTCGGCGACAACGTCACCGCCTGGGGCACCCCGGTGGTGCTGATCGAGAGCGGCGGCGTGCCCGAAGGGCTGGGCTTTACCGACCTCACGCGCCTCAACTTCGTGGCGATCCTCACCGTGCTGCGGGACCTCGTCCGCGACGACCTCGCCGGGCACGACCCGCGGATCTACGAAGACCTGAAGCGCAATCAGAGCGACTCCTGGATCGACGTCGCGGTACGCGGCGGCGAGATCCTGCAGCCGGGCACAGGCACGCCCTACCGTGCCGACCTGACCTTCAACCTCTCCCGCGACGACCGTCACGAGGCCGGTTGCGCCACGCCGGCACCGTCCGGCTCGTCGATCTTCGAGATCGGCGACGCTCGCTTCGTCGCCGCCGGCCGGGAGGTCGACGCCGACGGCCACCTGATCCTGGCGCCCTTCGTCGTCGCGGTCGAGGGATGGGCTGCTCGTCGCTGGCTCGACGGCGCGTCGCTGGATCGGCTGGCGGAGCTTGGTGTCGGCGAGGTGCGTTGGGCGGTCAAGCGCCGACGGCTGCTCGACGCGATGGACCTCGCCGCCGAGCTCGCCGGGCCGGGTCGGCCTCGGCTCGAGCCGGCGATAGCAGTGGCGCCCGCTTTGCCGAGAATCTCCGGCCGGCCCGCCGAACCGGAGTCCGATTCCCTCGCCGAGGTGCTGGCTGCTCTAGGAATCTCGCCGCCCCTCGAAGGGCTATGGCCGCAGGGTGAGGCCGCTCTGCCGGGCATCCGCCGCCGGATGCCGGCTTCGTTTCTGCTGGTGACGGTCGGTCCCGACGGCGGACTGGATCTCGCGCGGGCGAGTCTCGTTTCGGCCTGGCTCGATGGAGTCGAG
This sequence comes from bacterium, assembly GCA_024226315.1. Taxonomy (GTDB): domain Bacteria; phylum Acidobacteriota; class Thermoanaerobaculia; order Multivoradales; family J023; genus JAAELT01. Next base: position 3,849 of record JAAELT010000444.1, read on the forward strand.
GCGGGGGTAGCGAATCGGTGAGTCGTTTGCTGCCGTCGCTCCTCCTCGTCGCTCTCCTCTTCCCGACACAGCTGTGGGCCGACCCACCCGACCTTCCGCGCTCCGCCCGTAAATGGGTGCGCTCCACAATGAACGGTCTGACCCTCGAGCAGAAGGCGGCCCAGATGGTCATGGTGCGCGCCTATGGCATCTATCGCCACCCACGCTCCGAGGAATCGCGTGACCTGGTGGCGGCGATCCGCGATCTCGGGGTCGGCGGCGTAATCGTCTTCGACTCGGACCTCGAGTCGATCCCGCCGCTGCTCGACCGTCTGCAGGACGCCGCCGACCTGCCGCTGCTGGTGGCCGCGGACCTGGAGCGCGGCCTGGGCTTCAGGGTGCGGCGTGGCTCGGTGTCATTTCCCCACGCCATGGCCATCGGCGCCACCTTCTCGGAGGACGCTGCACGCTTCGTCGGCGAGGTGACCGCGCGCGAGGGCCGAGCGCTGGGTATCCACTGGACCTTCGCGCCGGTGGCCGACGTGAACAACAACCCGGCCAACCCGATCATCAACGTGCGCTCGTTCGGCGAAGATCCGGAGCTGGTGGCGCGCATGACGCGGGCGTTCGTCGAGGGCGCGCGCTCAGAAGGCATGCTGACCTCGGTCAAGCACTTCCCGGGTCACGGCGACACGGCGATCGACTCGCACGAGGCGCTGCCCGTTCTCCAGGTCGATCGCGAGCGTCTCGAGGCTGTGGAGCTGGCACCCTTCCGCGAGGCGATCGATGCGGGCGTCGACTCGGTGATGATCGGCCACATCGCGGTGCCGTCGATCGATCCGACCGGCACGCCGGCGACTCTTTCGCGCCCGCTGTCCGCCGGTCTGTTGCGCGACGAGATGGGGTTCGAGGGAATGATCGTCACCGACGCCCTGGAGATGGAGGGCCTGCGGCCGGCCTGGGCCGGCGGCGCCGCGGTGCGCGCGGTGCAGGCGGGAACCGACGTCGTGCTGCTGCCCGCCGACACCCGCGTGGCGATCCAGTCATTGGTGCGCGCGGTGGAGGAGGGCCAGTTGACCGAAGAGCGCCTCGATGCTTCCGTGCGCCGGATCCTGGAGACCAAGGCGCGGCTTGGTTTGCACCGCCACCGGCGGGTCGACCGCGACGAGATCGGCCGTCGGGTGGCGCGGCCTGAGGACGTCCGCCGAGCGGCAGAGATGGCTCGAGCCTCGATCACGGTGGTGCGCAACGAGGGCGACGTGCTGCCGCTGGCAGCCGAAGAGTCGCCGCGCCTGTTGCACGTGGTGATCTCCGGTAGTGCCGGCTACTGGCCCACAGGCCTGCCGGAGGATGAGCTCGATGCCCGCCGAGTCGAGCTCGAGACTTACCGCCTCGGGCCGGAAGTCTCTGCCGAGACCGCCGAGGAGATCGTCGCGCTGGCGCCGGATTTCACCCACGTCGTGGTCTCGGCTTTCGTGCGGGCCGCCTCGGGAGAAACCGGTGCGGCGGAAGGCGGCCTGTCGCCGTCACAGGTACGACTCCTGGGACAGCTTCAGGAAACCGGCTTGCCGGTCGTCCTGATCTCCTTCGGCAGCCCGTATCTGCTGGCGCACGTGCCGGAGACGCCGGTCTACGTCTGTGCCTACAGCTGGGCACCGGTCAGCCGCTTGGCGGCGGTGAACGCTCTTTTTGGCGAGTCCGACATCCGTGGGCGGCTGCCGGTGAGTCTGCCGGGGCTGTACCCTTACGGCCATGGCATCGAGATCCCGAGACGCGAGATGACGCTGCGCGCCGCGCGCCCCGAGGATGCTGGTTTCCGCCCCGGCGGCCTGGACGAGGCCGACCAGGTGCTCGACTCCTTCCTGGAGCAGGGGGCGTTCCCCGGTGGGATCGTGGCGGTCGGCTATCGAGGCAACCTCGTCCATCTTCGTCCCTTCGGCAAGCTGGCCGAAGACGCCGATGCCCCCGCCGTCGCCGCCGACACCATCTACGACCTGGCCAGCCTGACCAAGGTCATTGCCACCACCACCATGGCGATGATCCTGGTCGACGAGCAGAGCCTGGAGCTCGACAGCCCGGTGCAGGAATTCCTGCCGCGCTTCGTCGGCGAGGGCAAGGAGAAAGTGACCGTCCGGCACCTGCTGACCCACTCCTCCGGTGTCGACTGGTGGGCGCCGCTCTACGAGGAAGTTCGGGGCCAGGATGCCTATGTGGAGCGGATCCAGGCCATGGACCTGGTCTACGAGCCCGGCACCGACACCAAGTACTCGGACCTCGGGTTGATCCTCCTGGGCGAGATCCTCGAACGCGTCGCGGGCCAGCCGCTCGACGCCTTCGTCCGCGAGCGGGTCTTCGAGTCGCTGGGCATGCACGACACGCTGTTTCGCCCGCCGCGCGATCTGCTCGATCGGATCGCGCCGACCGAGAACGATCCCTGGCGGGGTAAGGTGTTGCGCGGCGAGGTGCACGACGAGAACGCTTCCGCCCTGGGCGGCGTGGCGCCCCATGCCGGCCTGTTCTCGACCGCCGGCGACCTGGCGCGCTTCGCCCAGATGATGGTTAACGGCGGCGTGTTGGAACATCACCGGATCGTCTCCCGCGCCACCGTCGATGCCTTCACCCGCCGCGCCGGTGTCGACGATTCCTCACGTGCCCTGGGCTGGGACACCAAGTCGCCCGAGAAATCCTCCGCCGGCTCGCTGTTCTCCCCGACTTCCTTCGGTCATACTGGTTTCACCGGCACCTCGATCTGGATCGACCCGGAGAGGGAGCTGTTCCTGATCCTGCTCACAAACCGGGTCCATCCCAGCCGCGACAACATCCTGATCCGCAAGGTCCGGCCGGCGTTGGCCGATGCGGTGGTGCGGGCTCTGGCCGAGCACTGACGCAGGCCTGCGAGACGGATGCCCAGACCCGCGACGGTCCGTGCCGCGATCGTCTGGCAGGCGGTGCTTCTGATCGCCTGCGGTTCCCCCGCTGATCGAGCGCCGGAGCCCGCGCACACCGTCCGCGTTGGGCTCGAACGGCTCGAGACGGCGAAGTTGGAGGGCAAACGCCTGGGTCTGATCGTCCACGGTGCCTCGGTCACCACGGACGGCCGGCACGCCATCGATGTGCTGCGGGACCAAGGCCTGAACGTCGTGCGCCTGTTCACCCCCGAGCACGGCCTGCGCGGTCGGGCGGCGGCGGGGGAGGCGGTGGCCAGCGGGCGCGATCCGGCCAGCGAGCTTCCGGTCGTCAGCCTCTACGGCGAGCACAAGAAGCCGCGGTCGGAGGATCTCGCGGGGCTGGACGCCCTGGTCTTCGACCTACAGGGCGCCGGGGTGCGGTTCTATACCTTCGTCTCGACAATGATCCTGTCTCTGGAAGCGGCGGCAGAAGCCGAGTTGGAATTCGTCGTGCTCGATCGCCCCAACCCGCTCGGCGGCGAACGGATCGAGGGGCCGGTGGCGGCGCCGCGCGACATCGTGCCGTCGAGCTTCGTCAACCTGGCGCCGGGCCCCCTGGTCCATGGCCTGACGATGGGGGAGATGGCCCGCCTGGTCAACGCTGGCCTGCCCGAGCCTGCGCGGCTCAGTGTCGTGGCGATGAGTGGCTGGCGGCGCGACATGACCTGGAGCGACACCGGGCGACCCTGGGTTCCGCCGTCACCCAACCTGCGTAGCGCCGAGGCGGCGCTGGCCTATCCCGGCGTCGCTCTGCTGGAGGCCACCAACGTCTCCGAGGGTCGCGGTACCCCCCGGCCGTTCCTGTTTTTTGGCGCACCGTGGTTGGATCTCTCGTGGAAGCCTGGCTCCGTATCGGGCTTCGAGCTGTCTGTCATGCGTTTCACGCCGCTGGGCTCGACCGCGGCGCCCCATCCCAAGTACCGGGATGAGGAGTGCGCAGGATTTCGGGTACGGGTTACCGATCCTGCGACGGCGGAGCCATATCGCCTGGGGTTGACCCTGCTCGAATCACTGGCGGCCAGGGAGGGTTTCGAGTGGCGTCGAGGGGGCGAGGCCTTGACCTGGCTGCTCGGCACCGATCGGGTCTTCCGCGACCTGAGCGCCAGCCGATCGGTGGAGGAGATCCTGGCGGCGGACGAGGCCGATCACGCCGCTTGGCGCGCGCGGCGTCGGCCGGCGTTGCTCTACTGAGGGAAGGCCGGCCAGCGGGCCATCAGCTGAATCCGCGACTCTTCGATTTCGGGACCGAGCAGATGCCGCACGGCAGCTTCCAGGACCTCGTCGCGGCCTTCGCGGAGGCCACGGATCGTCGGCGTGGCGACGATGTCCGGCACGATGCCCACGCGCTGGGTCGGCGCCTTGTCCGGATAGAACACGCCGATGCCGCTGATCATCGCCCGCAGGCCGCCCGGCAGCGGGATCGGTGACACATTGCCGTCGGCACCGGCAGTGGTGCTGCCGACGACCACGGCTCGCGGGCCGGCGCGCAGGGCCATCGCCGTGTACTCGGCCTGGCTGAGGGACACTTCGTCGACCAGAATCGTCACCTTGCCCGAGTAGGACGGCCCCGCGGGCCGCAGCTCGAGCGGCTCGGTCCAGGTGAAGGCCCCCGGGTTCTCGGCATCGGCGACCGTGAAGCGAGCGAAGGGCGTCGGCTCTTCGACCAGGCGTGAGCCGAGAGCGAAGACGACGAACTCCGACGGGTAGTTGCGGATGTCGATCACCAGGCCCCTGGTGCCGGCTGCCTGCTCCAGGTAGCGATCGACGTCCTGCACCCGGATGCTCGACAGCTTGATGTAGGCGACGTCTTCGGACAGGAGCTGGAAAGTCTCGCCGGGCCGATCGTGGGGGTCCTTCATGGGATCTTGATCGACCAGGCGCGCGACGGTGATCGTTTTCGCTTCGCCCCGCCGCACGATGTCGAGCCGAATCTCGCCGCAGGGTCCGCGTGGCAGGAAAGCCGCGATGTCGCGGTCTCGCGCCGCCGAGTTCGACGCGCAGTAGAAGGGCGCCCAGGCCTCGGCCAGCTCTTCGACGGATCGGCCGTCGATCGCTTCGATCACGTCGCCGAGCTCGAGCCCCGATGCCTCACCCGGTGCTCGGTCGAGGACGGCCGTCACCGTCGCGCGGCCCTCGACGAAGCGCATGGCCACGGGCCACCGACAGCTGCCGCGCGGTGGCCTGACGTCGAGCTCCGCCCACAGGTTGGCATGCCCGTCCCGAATGTGGGCGCTGAAGGCGAGCAATTCGAGGCGGTATGCGTCCCGGTCGGAAGCCGCCACCATACGGGGCAGGAACTCGCGCAGAACGGACCGCCAGTCGTCGCCCAGCTGGTCGCGATATGGAAACCAGTACTCGATGATGTTCCACAGGCGCAGCAGCGCGAGGATGCGGTACCCGGCGTCCGGCGCCTGCTGATCGATGTACGAGAGCTCGTTGTCGAACACCGGATTGCCGACACCCGGTGCGTGGGCGACGTAGAAAGACTCGCCGACGAACCGCCTCGCATGAACCTTCGGCAGGTGACCCGAGAGCTCCTCGCCGAGGGCCTCGGTGTCTCGGGTCCAGTCGAGGCGCGGCAACAGGTGGGCGTCCTCCGGCGGTCGTGCGCACGGCTGGCAGCTGTCCGGCACACCCAGCGTCTCCAGCCACTGCTCGAGGATGCGGTTGGCGGCGTCGCGGTCCGCGGCCTCGAGCACCGCCGGCAGCACCCGGAACAGCTCGAAGTCCCAATGCAGCTCGCCCGCAGCGACACGGGGATGGTGATACTTGAGAAAACCCCACATCATTCCGAGCACCGCGACGTTCTCCGTCTGCGTCCCGGTCAGCGTCGTGAGGTCGATACCGGAGCCGGCGGCGAACTCCTGGTCGGTGTCCAGGATGGTCTGCTCGATCACCCTTTCGGGCGCCTCGGACAGCGGCTTGTCGTCGACCCGCAGCTCGAGGTCGTCGGCCCAGACTCTGCCCTGGCCGCTGAGGAGCACACCGAAGACGAGGTCGCGTGCTCCTGCCACGAGCGGCAGTCGGATCGAGTATTCTGCCCAGTCGGCGGTGCCGCTGAGGCCCGCTTGCTGCGCCGGCATGCTGGTGAACTGCAGCGGTCCGCTCGAGCCGTCTTGCCGCAGCCACAGACCCGCCGCGCCGTCGACGTCCTCGGTGCGCAGGAAGCCGCGGAGCTCGATCCACTGCCCGCCGAAGTCGATGGTCAGGCTCTTGGTGAGCGAGCTGAACTCGCCGCTGCTCTCGGCATCGCGCTCGACGCGCGCGGCACCGCTGCCGGCGTGCACGATCTCGCCGTCGAAGTGGAGCGTTTCGGCCGGCCCGCCGCCCCAGCCGGCGAGCGTCGCCCCTTCTCGCGGCGCCTCGAAGCGCAAGATGGATTCGAAGTCCGGCTCGCGCGCGACGGCCGCCGTGTCGCCGAGCGAGAGCAGCGCGAAGACAGCTGCGAGAATCGTCGAACACCTCATCTTCGATCTCCCCTCGAGTCGCGGTCGCCCTGTCTCCTGGACCACACGAAGCTCGCCGCCCAGCCGACGACGAACGTCCCCGCCGAGCCCACCAGCGCGTACCACGGCCAGGCGAGGTCGGTGCCGAAAAAGATCCAGGTCATCCCCACCAGCCCCACCACCAGGCCGGCGAGTGCCGCCCGCTGGCCGACGCGCTGGGTGAAGATGCCGAGGAAGAAGACCCCGAGCACGATGCCGGCGGTGAAGGCGGCGACCCCGATGATGCTGCCGACGACCGAGGCGTCGAGCCACTGGCCGCCGATGCCGACGGCGATCTGAACCAGGCCGAAGGCGATCGTCAGGCGCCTCGTGACTTTCAGCTTGTGCTCCGCGGAGGTCTCGCCGGCGAAGGGCAGGTAGAGATCGTTGGTGGCGGCGGTGGCGCAGGAGTTGAGCGAGCTCGACAGGGTGGACATGGCGGCCGCGAAGATGGCGCCCAGCAAGACGCCCACCAGCCCCACCGGCATCTCGTCCAGGATGAAGCGGGCGAACACGCTGTCGGCGCGCTCGAACGCGACCTCGGGCGGGAACAGCTGGTAGAAACAGTAGAGGCCGACGCCGATCAACAGGAAGAAGGCGAACTGGGCGAACACGATCAGGCCGCTCATCCAGACGGCGCGCCGCGCGTCGGACAGGCCGCGGGCGCACAGGTAGCGCTGCACCAGCATCTGGTCGACGCCGTGGGAGCCGAGAGTGACGAAGACGCCGCCGAAGAGGCCCGCCCACAGACCGTAGGGCTCGGCCCAGTCGAGCCGCAGGTCGAAGGCGCGGAGCTTGCCGGCCTCGTCGCCCATGGTCATCATCTGCTCCCAGCCCCCGGGCAGGCGTTCGAGGATCAGGGCAAAGGCGATCGCCGCGCCGGCCATGTAGACGGCGAACTGCACCAGGTCGGTCCATAGCACCGCCCGGATGCCGCCCAGGAAGGTATAGAGGATGGTGGTGGCGCCGATCGCCGCCACCGCCCAGGGCAGCGGGATGCCGGTCATCTCCTGCAACACCAGTGACGACAGGAACAGGCGCAGGCCGTCGGCCAGGCTGCGGGTGAGGATGAACAGCGCCGACGCGATCTGTTTGGTGGCGCCGCCGAAGCGGCGGTCGAGCACCTCGTAGGCGGTGTAGAGCTTGCCCTCGAAGTAGTGCGGCAGCAGCAGGAAGGCGACCACGAAGCGGCCGATGACGAAGCCGAGCGCGATCTGCAGCCAGGTGATGTCGCGCGAGAAGGCGAAGCCGGGGATCGAGAGGAAGGTGACGGTCGAGGTCTCGGTGGCGACGATCGAGAACAGGATCAGCCACCAGGGGCGGTTGCGCCCGCCGACGATGTAATCGGCGAAGTCGCGCGTGCCGCGGCCGACCCAGACGCCGAGCGCGACGACGCCGGCCAGGTAGGCGAGCAGAATGGCGAGATCCACGGCGCCGACGCTCAAGAAGCCTCCCGGTGGCCGTTCTTGGTCTTCAGTGCCAGAGACTCGAGGGCCAGCGTCACGGCTCCCGTGGCCGGTTCGGCCTCGAGCCGGGTGAGCCGCGCCAGGGGCATGTCGAGACCGGCTTCGATCCGGCTGTAGAGACCGGGACAGGCGCGAAACGCGCCGCCCGCCAGGACCAGAGGGAACGGTTCGGAGAAGTCGAGCTTGCCGGCGACGGCGCGCGCCGCCAGGGCCAGGTGCCGGGCCGCCTGATCGAGCAGAACGTTGGCGGCGCCGTCACCGGCCTCGGCCGCTTCCTCTACCAGCGCCGCGAGCTCGGCCACCCGGTGGCGGAAGTGCTCCTGATCGTAGAACCAGGCCACCAGCCCGGCCGGCACCTCCAGGTCGAGGCGCTCGGAGATCCTGTCGACCAGAGAGGTGGCCGAGCCGCGTCCGTCGGCCGCACGGATCGCCCGCCGCACGGCGGCGTGACCCAGCCAGTAGGCCGAGCCCTCGTCGCCGAGCAGATAGCCCCAACCGCCCGAGCGGGCGGTGCTGCCGTCGGCGTCGACGCCCAGAGCCACCGAACCGGTGCCGGCCACGACCACGATGCCGTAGGGCCTCTCGGCGCCCGCCACCAGGGCGATGAAGGCGTCGTTCTCGATACGCACCTCCCGGCGCAGCCCGAGGCGCCGCAAGACCGAGCGGATCACCCGGCGCTCCCCGGGGCGATCGACCCCGGCGATGCCGAGGCAGACCGCGTCCACCCGGCGCGGGATCTCGAGGTCCTCGATCACCTTCCACAGCACTTTTTCAACGCCCAGCTCGCCCTGGACCTGCAGGTTGGCACCTTCGCCGCGGGCCTCGGCGCACACCTCGCCGCTCTCGTCGGCCAGCAGGGCGACAGTCTTGGTTCCCCCGGCGTCGATACCGACGACATAGCGCATGAATCAGGTCTCGGAGATCGCAGCTCGATGCTAACAGACCGTCCGTGTTTCGGGTGGCCCGTCGGCGAGTCTTGCGGCGGTCTCTAGCGCGTGCTACGCTCCTTAATGTCTCATTTACATGACCTTTGTCGATGCTTACTGGCACCGCCTGCCCGCGCCTTTTCAGCGGTTCGGCACGCAGGCATCAGAAAGGACTCCGGACATGATCAAGCTCTCTTCGAAGATCGCGTTTCTCCTCCTCCTCACGTTCTGCCTGCCGGCCTTCGGCCAGAGCACGGGCACCATCGACGGCAAGGTCACGACGGCCGACGGCGAGGCGATTCCCGGGGTCACCGTCGTGGCCAGCGGCGACGTGCTGCCGCGCCCGCGGCAGGTCAACAGCGGCGCCGACGGCGGCTACCGTCTGACGTTGCTGCCGCCTGGCAACTACGAGCTCACCTACAGCCTGAGCGGTATGGCCAGCGTCACCCGCAAGGTCAAGGTGCTGCTGCAGCAGACCGCCCGGGTCGACGTCAAGATGCAGCCCGAGGGCATCGAGGAGGTGCTGGAGGTCACCGGCGAGCTGCCGGTGATCGACACCTCCTCGGCGGAGCTCAAGACCGCGATCGACGACACGGTCATCGACCAGCTGCCGGTGGGCCAGCAGTACCAGGATCTGGTCAAGCTGATCCCTGGCGTGCAGTACACTGAGGACGAGATCAGGGGACCCTCGGCCGGCGGCAGCGGCCAAGACAACGTCTACCTTTTCGACGGCGTCAACGTCGGCACGCCGCTGTTCGGCACCCTCGCCGCCGAGCCTTCCTCCCACGACATCGACCAGATCGCCATCGTCAAGGGCGGGGCCAAGGCCATCGACTTCAACCGCTCCGGCGGCTTCACCATCAACTCGGTCTCGAAGTCAGGGACCAACGCCTATCACGGCGCGGCGAGCTACCAGGTTCAGAGCGCGGGGATGACCGGAGATCTGGACACGGGAAGCTCGGAGGAGTTCGACGAGGACAGGGATTGGGCGGTTCTCTCCATCGGCGGTCCGGTGGTGAAGGAGAACCTCTTCTTCTACACCTCCTACTACCGGCCCACCAAGAGCCGGGACAACGTCGCCAACGCCTACGGCGAGGTTCCCGACTTCGACGACGAGCGCGACGAGCTCTTCGGCAAGCTCACTTTTACCCCGACCGACAGGTTTCTGCTCAACGCCAGCTACCGGGACTCGGACCGTGTGGTGACCGGCCGGGGGGTGAGTGAGTTCGAGACGGCATCGCGCTCGGTCGGCGACGACAAGGCCCTGGAGATCGCCATCGCCGAGGGCTCGTGGGTCCTCAGCGACAAGAGCTACCTGACCTTCAAGTACACCGACTACGTCGACCTGGGCTCGGTGCGGCCCGACACCCTGTTCGACTTCCCGATCACCGTGGGCGCCGGCGGCACCCAGCTGGACGTCAACAACCTGGACCAGCAGGGTGAGCTCGCGGTGCCCACGGCCGCAACCTGCGGCGGCGACGCTGCCTGCCTCGCCTTCATCGATCCCATCATCAACCGCTACGGCTACCTCGAGGGCGGGGTGCCCACCGGCGGCGGCTTCGTGGGAGGCGACGACTCGATCGACCAAGACGACTTCTTCCGCGAGAATCTCCAGGTCGGTTACGACCACCTCTTCGGGAGCGGCGACGTCACCCACGAGCTCCACGTCGGCTACCAGTGGTACGTGGAGAAGGAAGAGCTGGCCCGAACCTCCAACGGGTGGGGGGAAATCGACGTCATCGGGGGTGTGCCGTCCGACGGCCCCGCCGGCAGCTTTTTCTCGGCCAGGTTGCAGCAGGCGGGCACCGTGGGTTTCCCGGCGGGAGTCATCAGCTCGGAGTACGAATCCCAGACCTTCGAGATCAACGACACCATCGGCTGGAACGACTGGACCTTCAACGTCGGAGTCGTGGTCTCCAACGACGAGCTTTTCGGCCAGGATCTCCGGGAGAACTCGAGCAACCTTTCCGGCTTCGAGATCGATATCGGCAACAAGTACAAGATGTACGAGATCCCCTGGGAGGACATGATCCAGCCGCGCCTCGGAGCGGTCTGGGCCTACGACGAACACGGCACGGTGTACGCCAACGTCGCCCGCTACAATCCGGCGGTCAGCTCGCTGCCCCGTGCCGCCTCGTGGGCCCGCAACTCACGAAACCAGGTGCTAGAGGTCTTCTTCGACGCTGACGGCAACCAGATCTTCGACCAGCAGTTCGGTGGCTCCTCTGGGAAGTTCTTCGTGCCCGACATGGACCCGCGCGCCGTCGAAGAGTACCTGGTGGGTACCGCGCGCCAGCTCAACCGCAAGTGGACGGCCCGGGCCCATGCTCGCTACCGCTACGCCAACAACTTCTGGGAGGACACCAACAACAACGGCCGGTCCCGCCTGCTCGCGCCCGATCCGATCCCGCAGGAGGACTACATCCCGAACCTGAACGACTACCGGGAGGAGATCGGCGGCTCCTCCTACGTCATCGCCGAGCTGGATGGCGCCGCCAACAAGTACTACGAGGTCAACCTGGAGGGCGAGTACCGGGCGAGCAAGGCCTACTTCCGGGGCACCTACGTGTGGAGCCACTACTACGGCAACTTCGACCAGGACAACACGTCGCCGGAGAACGACGCGAACCGATTCTACGGTTCCTCCAATATCTCGGACTTTGCCGGTCGCCAGCTGTGGAACGACAAGTACGGCAACCTCCGCGGCGACCGCCGTCACCAGCTCAAGCTCTACGGCTACTACAACTTCGACTGGAACGCCAGTGTCGGCGTCTTCGCCATCTACCAGTCGGGGCAGCCCTGGGAGGCCTGGAACGCGAACTACTACCGGTGCCTGGATCCGATCGCGGCAAATCGCGACGAGAATTGCAGGGTCGGGGGCACCGGCAGCTCGAGCGACACGATCCGGTTCGGTTCCTGCGGGCCGCCGGACGGATCAGGCCGTATCTGTCCAAATCCGCAGGCGGAGCCGGCGGGCAACCGCACCACCAGCGACCACTACCAGATCGACCTCAACTACACCCAGAACTTCAAGCTGGGGGACCGCTACAACATCCAGCTGAGGGCCGATCTGTTCAACGTCTTCGACAACCAGACCGGCTACAACATCAACCCGGATGAAAGGGAGGCCGGGTTCGGCACCCCGCGGGACTTCTTCAATCCCCAGCGCCTGCAGCTGGCGGTGAAGTTCGAGTTTTAGCGCAGCGTGACGCCGTCGAACAGGGCTTCGTTCTCGATCAACCGGCGGGTCGTGGCATCGGCTCGCCGGTAGGCGAGGCGAATCCGCTGCTCGCGGTCCGGCTCCTCGAGCAGCACGCTGACCTGGGCTCGCTTGAAGAGGGCCATCGGGTAGCCGGGGTGGCCTCCCGGCACCCGGTCGAGGCACTCGCCGGCTTCGGCCACCTGCCGGTTGGCCAGGTAGCAGACGCCCAGCTCCAGGTAGCGCGTGAACTCCTCGCCCTGTAGGTCGCGCGCCCGCTCGAAGGCCGCGATGGCGGCCGGGGTGTCGCCGACCGCCATGCGCAGGGCTCCGAGCTTCAGCAGGTGACCCGAGTCCTCCGGCTGCAGCTCGGCGAGCCGCTCGACGAGCTGGCTCGCGTCTTCAATCCGTCCCTGGCGCTCGCGGATCCGGACCATGGCTTCGAGCGCGGGCAGTCTCTCGGGACTCTGCGCCAGGACGCTGGCGAGCAGCGCCTCGGCGTCAGCCTGGTTGCCGGCGCGCAGATGATGCAGACCGAGGTAGTGCCGCACGTCGATCGAACCGGGGTCGATCTCGCGCGCCCGCTCGAACAGCTCCAGCGCTCTTTCCCCACGGCCCAGGACCGAATGCGCCACCGCCAGCCGCAGGCCGACCATCAGGTTTTGCGGATCCTGCTCGAACACTCGCTCGAAGACCGGAATCGCTTCTTCGTACCGCTGCCGGACAAAGAGCCCCGAGCCGAGATCCAGGTCGGCAAAGAGATGGGTCATGTCCTTGGGGCTCGGCGCGTCGTCCCGAAGGGTCGGCTGGCCTCCCCAGTCGACATACCCCAGGCTGGCCAGGCGCTCGAGCTCTTCCTGACTGAGTGACTCCCGGTTCAGGGTCCGGTCCGCGGTCGCGCGCGACAGGTACTCCTGGAGTGACTCGACCAGCTCCCGGTCGATCGACACCTCGCCGGCCAGATTGCGAGACTCGGCTGGGTCGGAGTCGAGATCGTAGATTTCGGTGTCCCCGGAGCGGATCACCTTGAAGCGGTCGTGCACCGCCATGGCCTGAGGCTGCCAGCCGTACTGTCGGTAGGGCTTCATGGCCTCGGCCAGGACGGTTTCCGGCTTGCCGCCGAGCAGACCGTGGGGTCGCTCCTCGCCTGTCCAGGCGAGGATGGTGTCGAAGATCCGGCGGACGCTGACCGCGTCCTCGACTTCTCCGGCGGCAACTCCGCTGCCGGCGACGATCAGCGGCACCCGCATGACGCCCTGGTAGAGCAGGTTGCCGTGCAGGGCCTCGCCATGATCGCCGCGGCCTTCGCCGTGATCCCCGGCGACGATGATCTTGGATCTCTGGCCCGCCCGGCTTTCGAAGGCATCGACCAGCCGCCCCAGCTCGCGATCCATGTAGGCGATCTCGCCCAGGTAGGGGTCCTGGATCTCCGAGAGGAACGGCTCCGGCGGATCGTAGGGCTCGTGGGGATCGTAGTAGTGGATCCACAGGAACAGCGGCCTGGACGATCTTCGATTCAGGAAAGCCAGCGCGCGCTCCGTGGTCGGCCCGGCGCGCCTCTCCGAGAGCCCCTCTCCGAAGTCGTCGTCGTAGTGGTCGAAGCCGCGGTCGAGACCGAACCGGCTGGCGAGCGGAAAGCCCGAAACGAACGCCGCGGTGGAGTAGCCGAGCTCCCGCAGCAGGCCGGCGACCAGGACCTCGTCGCTGCCCAGGCGGCGGCCGTTCTCGTGGATGCCGTGGTCGGCCGGGTAGCGGCCGGTCAGCATCGAGACGTGCGCCGGCAAGGTGGTCGGAGCGGTGGTGTAGGCCTGGGAGAAGCGGGTGCCGCGCGCCGCCAGGGCGTCGAGGTTCGGCGTCCGTGCCCGGTCGTTCTCGTATCCGACGCGGTCCGCCCGGGTGGTGTCCAGGGTGATCAGGAGGATCGAGGGGGACGGCTCGGTCGGCGAAGGCGTCTCGTCGGTCTGCTGCCGCGGCGCCGGCGAGCAGGCCGCCGCCAGCAGGCCGAGGAGGACGAGGGACCGTCGCGGCAAAGTCAGAAAGTCTCGCAAGCCGGAAAGTATAGCCGCGCCTGCTCCGCGTATCATTGCGTCCGACGCAGGGAAATCCAACGATCGCCAAGGAGCAGTGCCATGGGTATCGAAGCTCGATCACGATGCATCTCGACCGGCTTCGCCGTCTTCTTCACAGCGTTACTCGTCGCGGCGGTCCCGGTCTCCGCCCAGCCGGACGGCGGCGGCTATCAGGACCTGCTGGCGTTGTTCGAGGAGTGGCGGGCCTTCGAGCGGCCGGCGGATCGCGCCGGCGCGCCCGACTACACGGCTGCGGCCATGGCCGCGCAGCACCGCGGGCTGAAGACCCTCCAGGAGCGCCTGGCGGCTATCGACCCGAGCGGCTGGCCAATCGAGCAGCAGGTGGACCATCACCTGGTGCGGGCCGAGATGAACGGCCTCGATTTCAACATCCGTGTGCTGAAGCCCTGGGCACGCGACCCGGCGTTCTACGCCTCGGTCTGGACCGATCAGAGCGACACCCCCGCCCACGAGGGGCCGACGCACCACGCGCTGGTCGAGCTGTGGACCTATTCCTTCCCGCTCTCGCCGGAGGCCGACAAGCGGCTCGTCGGCGAGCTGCGCACCATCCCGCCGTTGCTGGACCAGGCGAGGGCGAACCTGGTCGGCAACGCCCGTGAGCTGTGGCAGGCTGGGATCGGCAACATCAAGGATCAGGCCGCGGCGCTCGAAGACCTGAAGGAGAAGACCGCCGGCGCCGGCCCCGACCTGGCCGCTGCGATCGAGGCGGCGCGCGCGGCAAGCCTGTCTCTCGTGGCCTGGCTCGAGGAACAGGCTCCGTCGAAGACCGGGCCCTCCGGCATCGGCAAGGAGAGCTACACCTGGTACCTGCAAAACGTCCACCTGGTGCCACTGACCTGGGAAGACGAGGTCCGCCTGCTCAAGCGCGAGCTCGACCGCGCCCACGCCTCGCTGCGGCTGGAGGAGCACCGCAACCGTGACTTGCCGCTGCTGGTGGCGATCGCCAGCCCTGAGGAGTACGACCGGCGGGCGAACGAAGCGGTGGGCAAATACATTGCCTTCCTGGACGAGCAGGACGTCCTACCCATTCGGGACTACATGGACCCGGCGCTGCGCGCGCGTATCGGCTCCTTTGTGCCCGAGGAATCGCGCAACTTCTTCCGCACCGCCATCCACTTCGAGCCGATGACGCTCTGGACCCACTTCTACCACTGGTGGGACCTGGCGCGTATGGAGAGTGACCCGCACCCCAGCCCGATCCGGCGCGGTCCGCTGCTCTACAACATCTTCGACAGCCGGGCCGAGGGCATGGCCACCGGCGTCGAGGAGATGATGATGCACGCCGGCCTCTACGACGACAACCGGCGCGCCCGCGAGATCGTCTGGATCCTGCTGGCGCAGCGCGCCGCCCGCGGCCTGGGCTCGCTCTACGTGCACGCCAACGTCTTCACCATGAAGGAGGCGCGCGACTTCCACGTCGACTGGACGCCGCGCGGCTGGATGCGCGAAGACCTCGATTTGCTCGGCTTCGAGCAGCAGCTCTACCTGCGCCAGCCCGGCTACGGCACCAGCTACGTCTCCGGTAAGTACCTGATCGAGCGCCTGCTGGCCGAGCGCGCCCGCCAGCTCGGCGAGGAGTTCACCCTCTCCGGCTTCTACGAGGACGTCGACGCTCTCGGGGTGATCCCAGTGTCGCTGATCCGTTGGCAGCTCACCGGCAAGGACGACGAGATCCGGGCCCTGGTCGCGGAAGGCAAATGATGTCCACGACTCGAATCGGGCCCTCTGTATTCCCCGAGACCGGGGATCCCGAGGCCGAAGCCGGACCGGCATCAGGATCCCGCCTGCGCGCTTTCCCTCAGCAGCCGTCAGGGTACACGCAGCACTGGTTGCATTGTTCGCTCTGCTGGATGCAATCGAATCTGCATTGGAAGTTGAAGCCGCAGCCGGCGACGCAGTCGCAGGCTGCGAGGTCGCAAGAACACATACAGCCCAGGGTCCCGCCGCCGGGAGTGCAGGTTCCGCACCTGTTGGCCTTGGCGAAGATGGGCGCCCCCTCACCTCGTCGAGAGTCATCGGTCCAGGCCAGAGTGATGAACGCCAGCTCTGGGTCTTCCTGCTGGAGCAGGGTCGCGACGATCTCGTCGCGACCGACCTTTGCGCAAACTTCGTCTCGACCCTCTGCGACCTCGGCAGCGACCTCGGGCTCTGGAGCACCCGAGCCCGTTGCTTCCTCGCCCTGGCTCACTCCTGCCACGAACACCAAGAGCAGTAATGCGATTGTCAACCGTAGAGCTCTAGACATGACGCTTCCTCCTGTCAGACGTGCCGGAACGTCGATTCCGGCGCGGTGAGTCGATAAGGCGGTCAGCGGCGCGGGCGCGCGCCCGCGGCTGCCTTCCATGGACTTCTGCTCGGTCCTGGTGCCGTTACCCTCCTTAGCGGGAATCGGGCGGAGAATTCGTCACCGCCGTTTGAAGAGGTCCGCGGAGGTGGGGCTGGCCTCGTCGGGGCGCTTTAGGATACGCGGCAGCAGGGCAGGGCCAAGACCTCACGCCGGCATTTCCGCCGGCGTCGATTCCTCCTGCCCGAAAGGAGCCGTCGCGATGCGTGTACGGACCAGGATCCGAGCAGGCGTGTACCCGTTTGTCGATCCCAGCGGCTAGCGCCGCCCGCGGGCACGGGCGTGGCCTCAGGGCCGCGCCCGCCCCTTCTCGAGCGCCCGCCTCGCCCGATTGAGGAGGCGCAGGGTGAGGCCCTGGCCCGCCAGGGCCACGCGCACCAGCTGCAGGATCGCCTCGCTGGCCAGCGCGTTCTTCTTCAGCGGCTCGAGGAACGCGGCCATCCCCTTCACGGTCCCGAGCGCTCGGTCCATGCGCCCGCACAGCACCTGGCTGCGAGCCAGGTCGACCGAGGCCAGGGCGGCGTCGAGCGGCGAGACCTTGCGGAAGACCTCGGTGGCGGCGGCGAAGGCCCGCTCCGCCCGGGCATGGTCCCCGGCCACGGCCGCCAGCGTCGCCTTGACCGTCTGGAGCCCGCCGACCAGGTCTTCGCCGATCCGCGGCGCGAGCTCCTCGGCACGCCCCAGGCACGCCGCCGCCTGCCGCAGCCGCCCCTGCCGGAGGTGGATCGACGCCAGGCAGTGGTAGGCCGAAAACCGGTGGCGGACCTCGTCCTCCGGTAGGCAGCGCAACGCCGCTTGGTTGGCCGCGACCGCGTCGTCGAAGCGGTCGAGACTGGCGTAGCGCGAGCCCTGGTCGACCCAGCTGCGCCCTTCCCCGCGGAGATCGCCGGCCATGCGGTGTTCGTAGGCCGCCTCCTTGGCGAACAGCAGCCCCAGCGTGTGGTCGCCGGTGTAGCCATAGGCGACGCCGAGGCGCTGAAGGAGGTCGGCGCACACCGCGCGGCCATCGTGGCCCTCGGCCAGCAGCAGCGCGTAGTGCAGCGCCTCGAGCGCCTGGTCGAGCCGGGCCTGGGCACGCCGGGCCGAGCCGTAGGCGGCCAGGAGCCGTGGAATCCACCGCGGCTCGGCGCGCTCGAGCACCGCCTTCGAGCGGCGCACGGCGAGCCCGGGGTCTTCGCCCCGCAGGGCGTCGAGCCGGCGCCAGCGCTCGTCGGTCATGCCGGTCGAATCGTCGGGCGCCGGGCCGTGCCAGCGGGCCACGGCCCGCCGGACCACCGGATCCCTCGGCGGGGCTGCGGGCCGCTTGGCCAGCTCCACGGGATCGAAGTCGCCGCCGAAGACTTCGACCCAGAAACGCGCCGGGTCGACACCGAGCTCGCGGAGAGCCCGGAACAGCACGTCGAGCTGCAGCTGGCCGCGTTGTCGCCACTGTCGAAACGAGCCGTCGAAGATCTCGAGCGCCTCCTCGACACGCCGGATCGAGCCCCGGCCGGCGCGGCGAAAGACCCGCCGGAGCACCGTGTGGACGCGGCGCACCCAGGCCTCGGCGTCGGCCTCGGGGGGCGGGCTGTCGAACGACATCCCGCGGACTCTAGCACATGGTTTTTCAGCAGGGATTTCGCACAAGGCGTGTCGCTCGGACCCGGTTCCGCGGGCCGCAGGATCTCTGCTTGAGCCGCCGGCACACTGCCGCTACCGTGGCCTGGTCCCAGGAGGGCGCCGGGATCTCTGCAAAGCCCTGCCGCGGTCCCGCCCGCTCCCTGGGACGCCCGTCAACGAAGAGCATCGGCCATGCGAAGAATCGACCGAGACATCGACCGCACCCTGACCCGTCTGCGCAACGCCGTCCGTGACCGTGGCTTTACCCAGATGGAGGTGCAACACGCGCTTGGCTGGGGGCGGAGCTACATCAGCCAGTTGCTCACCAAACAGAAGTCCGTGCGCTTCGATCAGATCCTGATGATCTTGAACGTCATCGGCGTCGAGCCCGGGGAATTTTTCCGCGGGATCTACGACGTCGACGTACTTCGCCGTCCCGGCCCCAGGCACACATCTCGACAATCGACCCTACGCGGCGAGCTGCGTCGCTCGAGGCTGGTAATCGACGGACTCGTGAGCGTGCTGAAGCAGAAGTCCGTGATCACCGCGAGCGAGCTCTCCCGCGCCATCGAGAGAGTCGGCCGCGAGCGATCCCGGTATCGCTGATCCGCAGGCAGCTCACCGGCAAGGACGACGAGATCAAGGCGCTCGTCGGGACGAGCGAGTAGCAGCCAGGATCAAAAGATAGGAGCAGAAGCTGCCGGCCCAGGCGCAGGCAGCTCCCGTCGCGGATACCCAAAGTTCTAGATACACTGAGGAGGCCAGTCGCCGTCGCAGAAAGGATCTGGACCACAGCCCTTGCCAGATACGCCGCAGGAACAAAAATAGTCTCCGAGCGCGCAGACCGAGTCGCAGGACAGAATCTGGCAACACCCAAAACAGAAACAACCGGCTTGGGTGCAGCGGTTGTTCACGTTATTGGTGGCCTGGTAACAGCAGGAAGATGCAGTGGCTGCCAAAGCTGCCCCCCTGTACCACGAGCCGGTACATGCAGATGGGCACTCCTGGGAGCACCCGCCCACCTTTTCTGGAGGGGTAGGAGCCTCAGTGGGTAGGTTGGAAAAATGCATGTTGAGGCCGAAGTTAGACAGTGCATCATCGAGGGTCGTCATGGCGATTTCGAAACCACGACTTCGGGAGCTCAGTAGCTTCTCCGCGCCGTCTCGCTCGGAGGTCTCGCGAAGCCATACCCGGTTGTCTGGATCGAAGCGCCGATGGACCGCGATTCCGCTGGTCGGGTCTTCGATGCGAATTTTGGGGTTTGGGAGCATGGGGCTCCAGGTGATGGTCAGGGGGCCCTTCTCGCCGGAATATTGAACGAGCAGGCCCTCCGGAGTATCGAATTCGAGCCGCATCGAAGCATCAAGGGCCTGACCATCGCTGCCGATAAGCTCGATCTCGATGACCTTGGCCTCTCTATTGTACTGATACCGCTCCACGCCGAGTATCTTTGCCTTCTCGCTGGCGTCTCCCGGTACCGACTGCGCCTGTACTGAGACGGCCGCGAGGGTTGGAATCATCAGCATGATAAAAACAAACGTCCGCTTCATTTTCGAGCTCCTTTGAGGTAGAGAAATTCCATCTCCTCAGCACGACCCGGGGCACTGAAGATCAAAGGCCATCCATGCGAACCTGCTGACAACAGGTCTACCTGGCCGTTCGAGGTCTGCCGAGGCATCGACTCGAACCATGCGCCAATTCTCTTGATAGCCTCTTCTAGTTTAGAAAGCGCCCTTTCGGCGTGCAGATGATCAAACCGTTCCTCAACCGGCAATGGAGAACTGCTCGGATCTTGCAGCGCATGACTCATGCCTGGTACGGTCGCACCCGATTGGTGGTCGCGGTGAAGGAGTGATATGGATGGAGATGGTAAAGGTCTGGCGAGGACACGGGTGCGTCCCTACCCCAACGATATGACCGACCTGCTCCGAGCCTGTAGTCGGGGCGATCACGAGGCGGCGGAGAAGCTGATGACGCCCCTCATCTACGGTGAGCTCAGGCGGATGGCCGCGGCGCGGTTGCGTGCTGAACGCTTGGATCACACCCTGCAGCCCACGGAGCTCGTCAACGAAGCCTATCTGCGTATCTTCGACCGGGCCGACATCTTGTGGATGAACAGGGCCCAGTTCTTCGCCATCGCCGCCAACATGATGCGCCGTATCCTCGTCGATCAGGCCCGCAAGCGCCGCCGCAAGAAACGGGGTGCCGGAATCATCAGAGTCGACCTCGGGCGGGCGGCAGACCTTCCTTGCCGGCGGACGCCGGACATTGTGGCGCTCGACGACGCGCTGAATGATCTCGCCGCCATGGATCCTCGCAAGGCGGCGATCGTCGAGCTACATTTCTTCGGCGGGCTCTCGGTCGCGGAGACCGCCGAGGTCCTGAGTTGCTCGACCGCGACCGTGACCCGCCACTGGCGGATGGCCAAGGCCTGGTTGGGGCGTGAGCTGGGCGAGGATCATCAGCGTGACGCCTGAGCGTTGGCAGCGGGTCGAGAAACTCGTGCAAGCCTCCCTCGGGCGAGAGGCGCATCAGCGCGTCGCGTTTCTCGACGCTACCTGCCGCGGCGATCGAGCGCTGCGTGAGGAGGTCGAGTCGCTCCTCGATGCCTACGAGGGAGCAAGTAGCTTCATGGAGAACCCCACCTTTGGTGCCGAGCTCGAGGCGATCACCGCCCATCGCGCGGGACCCCGGACGGAGGAGCGGATCGGACCCTACACCATTCTGCGGGAGATCGGGCACGGCGGCATGAGTACGGTCTTCCTGGCGGCCCGTGCCGACCGCGAGTACGAAAGACGGGTTGCCATCAAGCTGATCCGACGGGGAACGGAAACCGAGAGCCTGCGGCAGCGCTTTCGCAGGGAGCGGCAG
Source organism: bacterium (assembly GCA_024226315.1). GTDB lineage: Bacteria > Acidobacteriota > Thermoanaerobaculia > Multivoradales > J023 > JAAELT01. Next base: position 24,756 of record JAAELT010000444.1, read on the forward strand.
ATCCTCGCCAGCCTCGACCATCCGAACATCGCCAAGCTCCACGACGGCGGCACCACAGAGAGCGGCCTTCCCTACTTCGTGATGGAGTACCTCGAGGGCACCGCGATCGATGCCTACTGCGACCTTCATCGGCTGACCGTGGCGGAGCGTCTACGGCTTGTCCGCTGCGTCTGTTCGGCGGTTCAGTACGCCCACCGCAACCTGGTGATCCACCGCGACATCAAACCGGCCAATATCCTGGTCACCAGCGACGGCGTGCCGAAGCTTCTGGACTTCGGCATCGCCAAGCTCCTGGACCCGGAGGGATTCCCGCAAACCATCGAGGCGACGCGCACCGCCTTACGCCCGATGACCCCGAGCTACGCCAGTCCGGAGCAGGTCCGAAGCGGGGCGATCACCACCGCCACCGACGTCTACTCTCTGGGCGTGCTGCTCCACAAGCTGCTGGTCGGGTGCCTCCCCTACCGCCACGAAGCCCGCACGCCACAGGCCCTGGAGGACGCCATCCTGCGCTCGGAGCCAATCAAACCGAGCGCTGTGATCCGGCGGCCGCAGGACGAGATAACGGCAGAAACGATCGCCGAGCAACGCGGCACGTCTCCGCGGCATCTTCGCCGTCAGTTGGAGGGCGATCTCGACACCATCGTACTGATGGCGTTGCGTAAAGAACCACACCGCCGATATGGCTCGGTCGAGCAATTGTCGGAGGATATCCGGCGCCACCTCGTGGGCCTGCCCGTGGTGGCGCAGGCCGACACGATCGGCTACCGAGCCCGCAAGTTCGTACGCCGCAACAAGCTGGCTGTGGCTGTGGTCGTGGGCTTCCTGGTTCTGGCCCTGGCCTCATCGATCACCATGGCCGTTCTGACGGTGAAGATCGTCCGCGAGCGCGACCGGGCTCGGCAGGAACAGGTTAGAACCAGTCAGGTGGCGGCTTTTCTCGTCGATCTCTTCGAGGTAACCGAAACCGCCGGAAACACCGTCTCGGCTCGCGAGCTGTTGGAGAGGGGGGCGCACACCGCCCGCGGGCTGGACGTCGAGTCGGAGCAGCGGGCCGCCCTCTACAACGTCCTGGGTACGGCGTCGTTGAAATTGGGACTCTACGATCAAGCCATGCCTCTCTTGGAGGAAGCGCTGGAAATGCGACGTCAGATTCTCGGCGCGCAACACCCGGTCGTTGGGGAGAGTCTCTATCACTTGGCGGAGATCCTCACTCTGACGGGCGAGTATCCGCGGGCCGAGGCCCTACTGGAAGAGGCGGTGGAGATTCAGCGCACGGCCTCTGGCGACGATAATCCCAAGTTGGCTCGCAGTCTGAGGCAGTTGGCCTGGCTTCTGAGCGTGAAAGGCGAGTACGACGAGGCTGAGTCCTTGAACCGCAAAGCTCTGGCGATGCAGCGCAGGCTGTTGGGCGAGGAACACCCGGAGGTCGCCAGCAGTTTGACGGAGCTCGCTGCGGTGCTGCACGACAAGAGAGATCTGGAGGGGGCTGAGAGCATGTACCGGGAAGCTTTGGCTCTGAGACGCCGGCTCGGGGAGGAGAGTCAGGAGCTTGCCATAACACTCAGAAGCCTGGCGCTCTTGCTCCAGCAAAAAGGCGACCTCGAGCCGGCCGAGCCGCTCTTTCGAGAGGCTCTCGCGATCGGGAAGCGGGTCTTCGGCGACGAGCATCCGGAAATCGCCAGCAGCATGAATCAGCTGGCGATGTTGCTCCAGCTCAAGGGGGACTCTGAAGCCGCCGAACGATCGTGTCGAGGCGCTCTGGCGATGCGGCGGAAGCTGCTCGGCGACGAGCATCCGCGGGTCGGCTGGAACCTGAAGACACTGGCATGGTTGCTTCACCGGCAGGGTGAGCTCGAAGCGGCCGAATCGCTGTACCGCCAGAGCCTGGAGATTCTGAGAAAAGGTCTCCCCGAAGGGTCTCTTCACAGCGCTTCTCCCCTGACCGGCCTGGGCCTGCTTCTCATCGAAAGGGGCGATCCCCGAAGCGCCGAGCCGATGCTACGCGAGGCGCTCGCGCTTCGGCGCGGGGCCACGCCGGGATCCACCCAGGGGATCGCTCGGTCCCAGATCGCGCTGGGTGAATGCCTGCTGGCACTCGACGAGTCTGAGGAAGCGGAAGAGCGGCTCGTGGAAGGCTACGCCATGCTCGAGTCGCAGTCGGGATATCGCGCATGGGACCAGTGCGAATGGAGGCTGCGCGCTCTCCGGAATCTTGTCGAGCTCTACCAGGCCCAGAACAAGGCCGAGAAGGCCGACGAGTATCGGAGCCTTCTCGGAAACCTACCAGCCAAGGGCAGCCGGGCCGCGGATGGCGCGGATGTGGTTGGGCCGGGCGCTGGAGCGACCCCTTGAAGAGAGGGACACCGAGGACAGGAGCCATGCGCCGGACCTGGACGACTGCCATTCTCTGGTTGACTCTTGCCGCCTGCAATACGGCGCCATCGCCCGAGGCAGCTCCCGAATATGTCAGCGGTCCAGCGGTGGGCAGCCAGGGCATGGTGTCGACGGCACACCCGATCGCCACGGAAGCCGGCCTGTCGACGCTGCGGGCGGGCGGCAACGCGTTCGACGCGGCGGTCACCATCGCCTCGATGCTCAACGTCGTCGAGCCGATGATGTCGGGCATGGGCGGTTACGGCACCATCCTGGTCTGGGACGCCGAGCGTGGCGAGGCGCATTACCTGGACGCCAGCGGAAAGATCCCGATGGGCGTGGATTCCGACGCCTACCGCCCGCCGACGCCCGGCTGGGAGGCCAACCGTCGCAACGCCAAGGCAGTCTCCACGCCCGGCGCCGCCAACGCCTGGGAGGCGATGTCGCTGCGCTTCGGGAGCTTGGCCTGGAGCGAGCTGCTCGGGCCGGCCATCGAGGCCGCGGAGGAGGGCTTCGTGGTCGACCAGAGGACTGCCAGGTTCATCGGGCTGGCGTTCGACGATTTCCCCGAGCACGCCAGGGCTTTCTATGGCAGGGAGGGCGCGCCGCTCGAGACAGGGGACCTGCTGGTGCAGAAAGACCTGGCCGCCTCGTTGCGCCAGCTCGCTGAGGAAGGCGCGAAGGCCGTCTACGGCGGCTCGCTGGGCAGAGCCGTCGACGCGGCGATGAAAGACGCGGGCGGATTCCTCGCCTACCAGGACCTGCTCGACGACCAGGCGGAATGGTGGCGGCCGATCTCGATCTCCTACCGCGGCCACGAGGTCGTCACGCCGTCGGCGCCCGCGGGCGCCTTCCCGATGCTGGTGCGTCTGGGGATGATGAGCCTCGTCGATCCTGAAGAGCTCGGCCACAACTCGCCGGAGTACCTGCACCGCTTCGCCGAGGTCACCGAGCATGCCTACTGGACGCGCCTGGCCTACTCCGGCGATCCGGACGTGAAACCACCGCCCTACGACCTGCTGCTCTCCGAGAGCTACTGGCGAGACCAGAGCGGGAGGATCGATTCGGAGCGGGCGCGGCCGTTCGACGCCGCCGACATCCTCGACATCGAGAGCAGCGTCAACACCACTCACTTCGTGGTCGCCGACCGGTGGGGCAACGTCGTTTCCGCCACCGTCACCCTGGGCAACCTGTTCGGCAGCCGCATCATGCCCGAGGGCACGGGCATCTGGCTCAACAACTCGCTCGCCTATTGCACCTTCGAGCCCAAAGGCAACCCAATGGACGCCCACCCGGGCCGGCGCAAGCTGTCGAGCGACTCGCCGTCGTTCGTGCTGCGCGACGGCCGACCCTGGATTGCCGTCGGCACCCCGGGAGGGCACACCATCACCCAGACTGTCGCGCAGATGATCATGAACGTCGTCGACTTCCGCATGAACATCCAGGACGCCATCGCGGCGCCCCGGATCGCCTTCAACGTGCCGAATCACCTCGACGTCGAGCAGGGAGTCCCGCAAGAGGCCCGTGACCAGCTCGCCGGCCGCGGGCACGAGATCCGGATCCGCACCCTCGGCAACGCCCACGGTCTCGCCATCGAGTACGATCAGGGCGGCACGCCGATCCGGTTCACCGGCGGCTCCGATCCGCGGGGCATCGGGCTGGCGAAGGGTTACTGAGAGACCATGAAAGAGAAGCACATCCGCATCCGCATCGAGCAGTGCCTGGCGTTGGCCAAGGCTTCGAACTGCCCGCGCCGGAAGTTCGGCGCTCTGCTGCTCGACCCGGAGCGCAACGTCGTGCTGATGGACGGCTACAACGGTGGACCCCGCGGCGGCGGGCATCTGTGCGGCGGGGAGAGCTGCCTGCGGGACGACCTGGGGATCCGATCGGGTCAGCGCATGGAGGTCGGCTGCCACCACGCCGAGATGAACGTGATCTGCAATTGCGCCGCGTCCGGAGTTCCCACCAAAGGCGGCTGGATCCTGGTCACCGGCGAGCCGTGTGTTCTGTGCGCCAAGCTCATCCATCACGCCGGTATCACCAAGGTGATCGTGGTGGGCGGCGGCTATGCCGGTGAGAACGGCGTCCGGTACCTGAGAGAGCACGGCATCGGCGTCGAGTCGGTCGAGGGCCCGCAAGACGAGCGAACCGTCGACCTGACCTGAGTGGCAGGAAGACGCGGGCAGCGCGTGCACGTCGCACGGGCCTCAGGGCCCGGCCGCTGGATCTCCGCTCTGATGACGGCGCTTGGGCCGCATATCGCCAATATGCCTGGCCGTTGATCCTCTTTGGCGGTCGTCTTACGCCTTGACTATGTAGAGCCGGTCACGAGCCGGCCCGACTCGGTACTCGAGTCTTGTTCAGGATCAATCAGCGATACGTAATGCGATTCGTAATGTCGTTCAAGAAACCTTCCGGCAAGGGCCCGCCGCGGTTGGAAACACCGCTGGGCGGGTCGTGCCGAACCGCCGGTCCCGAGGATCTCCTGAAACGAAACGGGCTCCTCACGCACTGGAAGTGTCGGGCAGACAAACTGGCAATCGATCGAATCGCGTGGCCGGTTCCAACTCGTGAGGGATGAATGATGTCGGATATCACTGACGGATCTAGACGCGCCGGCCTGCTGTTGTCGGGCGTGGGTTGCGTGACCCTCCTCGCTTTGCCGTGGATGGCCCCGGCCGCCGCCGAGGATGGGCCGGCGCCGCGGGAGCCCGGAGAAGAACGGGTCTTCTCGGCTGCCGCGCTGCGCGAGAACCCGACGACGGAGGGGATTCCGGCCGCAGAGTGGACGGCGGAGTCCCGAGATCCAGCCGCCGTGCTCCGCGTCGGGCCGGAGCTCGATGCCGCGGCCTGCCGGCCGCCCGACCTGAAACTCGAAGCGCTCGACGCGTCGTCGCGGAGGGCCGTCGTGCGGGAAGGTGAGGCGGCGCCGCGGATCGTGAGACCCGGATCTCGGATCGCCGACTCGGCCGTGGTGCGGTTCGTGGCCAACGACAAGCTGATCGTCGAGGGCGCTGCCGGCGCGGGCGGCGGGAAAGCGGTCTTCTGGATTCACCTGGCCGAAGACGGCGCGACCAGGGTGCAGTGTTTTCTCGCGGCCGATGGCCGCTGATTCAAATGGGTGGATCTGTCATGAGAGTCTCGAGCTGCATCTTCGCCCTCGCACTCGTCCTGGCCTCGCCGGTGGCGACCTCCGGCGCACCGTTGCCCGGAGCACACGAGCCGAGTGGAACCGTCTCGGGCCGCGGCGATTCGTTTCGCCTGGACGATCCCGAGCTGTTGGCGGGCTCTGGGCTCAAGGCGGGTGAGCCTTTCGAGGCCACCTTTCTGGCCGACCTCGACCACGTGGCGGTGATCGAAGTCACGGGCAACTACGACCGCGCGGCCGATGGATCGTTCAACGTCGAACCGCGGCTGGCGGTCGGCCAGGAGTTCTACCGCCAGCATCCGGACGACTATGATTTCCTGTTCATCTTCACCACCTTCGAATTCGACACCGGCTCGGCCCGGGCCTTTCACTTCATGGTGCAGAATCGGGTCGAGGGCATCGGCGTCGATCTCTTCGACCAGTCTGATCTGATCGGTAGCGACGGACGGCTGCTCGGTGGGATCGACATGGCTGCTCTCGGCCGCTACCAGACTCTGCCGCTGCAGCCGGGCTTCGAAGATTCGCTGGCCACCATGGCTCACGAGGTTCTTCACCAGTGGTGCTGCTACAGCCCGGCCGAGGGTGGCGCGCTCCTCGGCCTGCAGGACGCTCACTGGAGCTACCTGCTCGACACCGATGCCTCGCTGATGTACGGCAGCGACTGGCGCGACAACGGCGACGGCACCTTCACCGCCGCAGCGGTCGAGCGTTTCTACAGCCCGCTGGATCTCTATCTCGCCGGCTTCTACGGCGAACAAGAGGTGGCGCCTTTCGTGCTGATCGAGAACCCGGCGATCGAGGCGGCCCAGTTGCCGGAGTCGGGCGTGACGATCGATGGCACGCCGCGGAGCGTGACCGTCGCCGACCTCGTCGCGGCCGACGGCCCGCGGATCCCCTCGGCGGACGAAGCGCCGCGCGAGTACCGGGCGGCCTTCTTGCTGCTCAAGCGGCCCGAGGACACCGTCTTCGACCGCGACGTCGTGGCGATCGATCGGTTGCGGCGCGAATTCGCGACGCGTTTCTCGATCCTCACCGGCGGCCGGGGCGTGATGCGGGTGCTGCCGGCCGCCGCCGTCGATGGCGAGCCCGGTGGGCCGCCGACCACCGACGGCGGCGACCCGCGCCCGTCCGGCGCTTTCAACCTGGCGGAAGCCCTCGCCTGGCTGCGTGGGCGCCAGACGGCGGAAGGGTACTGGGAGGATCATCCCGGGACCCGGCTGCGCGACACGGTCGTCGCGCTGGCGACCCTCTCGCAGCTGGACCCGGAGTTCTCGCGCGCCGCCGACGCCCTCTCCTGGCTCGAGCAGCAGCAGGAGGCGAGCACCGATTACCTGGCGCGGGCGGCGAGAGATCTCTCGCGATTCGGGGTCGACGCCGCGTCTCTGCGCGCCGAGATCGTGGCGCGGCGAAACGCCGACGGCGGCTGGGGTGTCGACGTCGGGCACGCCAGCGATCCTCTCGACACGGCGCTGGTACTCGGCGCCCTGGCCGGCCACGCCGACGTCCCCCAGGAGCAGATCGACGACGGAGCGCAGTACCTGCTCGCTTCCCAGAGCCCGGACGGCGGTTGGAGCCACGTCGCCGGCACGCAGAGTCGTACCGGACTGACCACCACCGTCTTGCGGACGCTGGACGAGCTGGGGCGCGCCGGCGCGGTCTCGCCGGCGGCGCTGAGCTGGCTGGCGTCGAAGCAGAACGCCTCGGACGGAGGTTTCGGTGACAGTCCGTCGACCGTTCACGATACCGCCAACGTGCTGGCGGCGGTGGCCTCGCTGGGGGCCGGCGATACGGTGGATCGGACCGCCGCCGAGGCCTTCCTGCGTTCCCGGCAGAGCGTCGACGGCGGCTGGGACGGCAGCGCCTACGCCACGGCGCGGGCGATCTCGGCTCTGAAGAGCTACGAGCTGCCCGACCTGGGCTTCGCCGAGCCGTTGATCGCCGATCCGCCCGACCCGCGAGACGGCGAGCGCGTCGACGTGCGGGTGCTGGTGACCAACCGCGGCTCGATCCCGGCGTCGGCGAGCGTCGTGCGCCTCCACGAGGGCGATCCGGCGCAGGGCGTGGCGGTCGACGAGCAGACCCTGCCGGCACTGGCCGACGGCGGCACCGTGCTGGTGACCCTGGTGTGGGACTCCACCGACCATCCCGGCAACCGTACGCTGTCGGTGCTGCTCGACGCCGAAGACGTGGTCGAGGAGCCGGTCGAGGCGGACAACCTGGCGACGGTCGAGGTTGCAGTCCAGGAAGCCACTCCGGGAGTCGACCTGGCGGTGGTCAGCGGCGAGATCAGCGTCAGCCCGGCGGCCCCCGATCGGCTGCCCACGGAGCTGGCGATCTCGGCGATCGTCCGCAACACGGGCCTCGAGGACGCCCAGGACGCCACGGTGAGTCTGTGGCTGGGCGATCCCGGGACCGGCGAGCTGCTGGCCGAGCAGACCCTACCGCTGGTCGCGCAGCGCGGCAGCGTGGTCGCCAACTTCACCTACCTGCTGGCCGACGGCGGGAACAAGACCTTCACCGTCACGGTCGCGAGCCCGGCCGCCGAGGACGACCTCGACAACAACCACGCTTCGGTCACCGTCACTCCGACGCCGAGCCTCGACTACGAGGTCGATCCGCTGGTGACGGTGTCGGCCGAGCCGGTGGTCCTGGGCACCACCGCGTCGTTCGACGTCACGCTGCGCAACCGCGGCACCTTCGACGGTCCGCCGCTCGAGGCCGCTTTCCTGATCGACGACGGCTCCACGACGGTCGAGATCGATCGCCGGTCGTTGGCGGTGGCTCCCGGCCAGGAGATCGAGCAGAACGTCGCCTGGGCCGCCGACCGGCTCGGTGAGCTGAGCCTGGTGGTCGAGGTCGACGACCGTCACCTGGTGGCCGAGATCGACGAGACCAACAACCGCGCCGAGCTGCCGTTCACGGTTACCGATCTCACCCAGCCGGATTTCGAGGTGGCGCTCGAGGCGAGCGCGGTCTCGGTCGCCGACGGCGAGGTCCTCGACCTGGTTGTGACAGTGACCAACGCCGGGGCCTGGCCTCCGCCGAGAGCCTGATACGGCTCTACGACGGCGATGCCGAGACCGGCACCCCGATCGGTGACCTTGTGCTGCCGGCGCTCGCGGTCGGCGAAACCTACGAAGCGGTCTTCCACTGGGACACCTTCGGACAGGCGGGCAGCCACGTGCTGACCGCGGTGGCGGATCCCGACGCGATCCTGTCCGAGGTCGACGAAGACGACAACACCGCCCAGGTGGCGGTCGAGGTTCGGCCTCCGGCCTCCGGTGTGGATCTGGCGGTGCAGGCCAGCGGTTTCGCTTTCGACCCGGCGCTGCCGGCCGAGCTGCCAGTGTCGGTGGCGATCGACGTCGAGGTGCGCAATCTCGGGCTCACCGCCGCCGATCAGGCGCGGGTGGTGGTCTGGCACGGCGAGCCCGGCACGGGCGCGATCGTCTTCGATCAGCGGCTCGACCTGGCGGCGCGGTCGCTCGCCTCGATCACCCTCGACTATCCCCTGGCCGCCCCCGCCGCCGCCTTCACCGCGGTGCTCGACCCGGACGCCGAGATCGCCGAGGACGACGAAGCCAACAACCTGGCGGCGGCGACGCTCGCCACCGAGCCGACGGTCGATCTCGAGGTCACGCCGGCGGACATCACGCTGCTGACGCCGCCGGTGCTCGAGACCGACGTCGAGCTGCGGGTGACCGTGCGCAACCGCGGCACACGGGACCTGCCGCACAACGCCGGCATCCGATTCACCATCACCGACGGCGACGTCGTGCAGGTGCTGTTCGACAGCGAGATCTTCCTGACCGCCGGCGAGAGCCGGACCCTGCCGGTGATCTGGCCGGCCGATCTCGACGGCGTGCTGACGTTTCGTGCCGAGCTCGACGGCACGGGCATTCCCGAGCTCGACGCGGCGAACAACGCCGCCGAGCTGCAGTTCGAGATCGGCAGCTTCACCGAGCCCAACCTGCGCGTGCGCAGCGCCGACGTCAGCTTCGATCCGGATCCCGGTCTCGAGGGCGCCCCCCTGGCGATCTCGGTCCTGGTCTCCAACACCGGCGGGGTGACCGCGCAGGACGCCGCGGTGGTCGCCTTCGACGGCCATCCCGACGACGGCGGCGCGGTAATCGCCGGCCCGGTGCCGGTGACCCTGGCGGCCGCCGAGTCGCAGAGCGTCCAGCTCACCTGGGACCGCGTGCCGGACGACGCCGACCGCGACGTCTTCGTGGTGGTCGATCCGGACGACCTGATCGCCGAGGTCCACGAAGACGACAACCTGACGTTTCGTGCGATCGAGATCCTGAGCCTGCCCGACTTCGCGCTGTCCGAGGCCGCGATCACGCTCCAGCCGTCCTTCCCCCGGCCCGGCGACGCGGTGAGCGTCACGGTCGAGGTCAGCAACCTCGGCGAGCAGGGCACGGGCGACGTCTCGGTACGGATCTACGACGCCGATCCGCTGGCCGGAGGCGAGCTGCTGGCGCCGGAGACCTCGGTCGCGGTCGGCGCCTCGGGCACCGCGACGGCTGCGTTCGACTTCACGCTCGACGGTGCAGGCGGCACGCAGGCGGTCTTCGCCGTGGTCAACGGTGACGGCGTGACACCTGAGCAGACCTCGGCCAACAACACCGCGGTCCGCCAGTTCGCGGTCCAGGACGGCGACTTCGCGGTCACCAGCCGCTATTTCTCGCCCGACGGCGACGGCGTGCTCGACAGCGTACGCTTCGTCTTCCGGCTCGAAGTGCCCGCCGACGTCGTGGCGCGGGTGGTCGACGACCGCGACCGTGAGGTCCGGCTCCTCGGGGCCTTCGCCGGCGTCACCGAGGGCGAGGTCGACTGGGATGGCCGTGAGGACGGCGGCCGCCTGGCCGACGACGGCCGCTACTTCATCCAGGCGGTGGACGGCGGCACGGTGCTTGGCGGCGAGACAGCGCTCGGCGAAGCGCTGGTGGTGCTCGACACCAACCGTACGAGCCTGCTGCGGGCGGTGGAGACGCAGTACGAGAGCTTCGTCAACCTCACCTGCGCTCTTCCGGACGTCGAGGACGCGCGGTTCGCGGCCAACGGCCTGTGGATCTACTTCGTCGATCGCGCTACGAGCTCGCTCCGCGACCGGCTGCAGCGGGTCTCCACCAGGACCTTCGCCGTCGAAGACGTGTACGTCGAAGAGGAGGCGGAGACGTTCGAGATCCTCGAATTCATGGTCTCGGACGACGCGTCGCGGGTCGCGTTCGAAGCGGACGGCCAGAGGATCTTCGTGGCCCGTGGCGACGGCACCGAGCTCCAGGAGTTCACTCACACCGCGTCGTTGATCCAGCTCGTGACGTTCGACGCGGACGCCAGCCACCTCCACTACCTGGAGGGTTCGAGCACGCTCGTCAGGAGACCGGTCGCCGCCCTCCAGCAGCGCGAAGTGGTCTTTGACGGCGTGAGCAATCGGTGGTTTCTGTCGCCGGATCGGCGCACGATCGTCGATCGAGACAGCAGTGCGATCAGCTCCGTTCGAACCACGATCATCGACCTCGGGACGGGGGCGAGCACCGAGCTGGATCCGATCTTCGGCTTCGTCGCCGGCTGGTCGAACGACAGCTCGCGGTTCGCCGCCAGTGACTTCGGTTTGATCAAGATCTACGATCGCGCTGGTGCCCTCCAGTCGACGCTCACGGGGGCGACGGACTTCGCGCCGCCGCCGGAGCTGGCGGCACTCGACCCGCTCGACGCGGACGGCGTGGCCTCGCTCGAATTCGACGCGATCGCCTGGTCCAGAGACGACTCTCAGCTGGCTGTCCGGGTGCGCCACGTGTTGGTTCTCCCCGGTGATGGTGGGAGCATCGAGTACGCCCACATCGTGGTCTTCGACGTCGCCTCCGGGGAGGCGAGCTCGCTCGGCTGGACGGGTGCCGCGGGCGCGCAATCGGCGCCGGGAACCCTGCCACTGTCGTCCTCGGCCGTGCCGACCTGGGCGGACGACGACGACGCGCTGCGCTTCCTGCCCGACTGGGCGGTGTTCCTGGGCGAGCAGCCGAGCGAAGAATTCCAGTTCGATCCCGACAACCGCTGGCTGCCCTTGCTGCGGAGCTTCCCCGACGGCGGCGAGCTGGAGATCAGCGGGCGCCTGGGGCAGCTTCTCTCCGCCAGGGACAAGGACGACCCAGAGAGCCTGTGCTTCCGGGCAGAGGACGGCGACGACCTGTTCCTCTGGCGCTCGCTGATGAACCTCACCGCCGACCTGCGCATCCGGCGCTCGGTCGATCCCACGGCCGTGCTGCTCGAGGGCTCGGCGGTCGACCTCCACTTCGAGAGCTACCTGCTGGAGTACCGGGCCGCCGGCGACTCCGGCCCCTGGAGCCCGGTGTCGCCGCCACGGTCGGTGCCGGCCTTCGACGAGCTGTTCCAGACCTGGGTGCCGCCGGGCCCCGGCACCTGGCAGGTGCGCCTCACGGTCGAGGACCTGGCCGGCAATCTAGAGCAGGCGGTCAAGCAGGTAAGCACCGCCGAGTTTCCCCAGATCACCGACGTCTATGTGCTGCCCGAGCTGTTCTCGCCCAACTTCGACGGCACCCTCGATCAGACCTTCGTGCACTACCAGGCTCTGGAGCCGGTGGTGGTCGAGGTCGAGATCTTCGATTCCGAGGGCCTGCTGGTGAACCGGCTGGTGCGCGAGACGCCGATCCCGGGCGAGGACGCCCTGCCCTGGGACGGGCGGGGCTCGGACGGCCAGGTGGTGCCGGACGGTCACTACACCTTGCGGGTGCAGGGTAGCTACGAGTACGAGATCGAGGTCGACACCACGCCGGTGCCGGTGGCGCTGGAGCTCCTCGATCCGTATCGACTCGAGATCACGCCAGCCGATCCGGAACCTGTTTTCGACGAGTTCCTGTTTCCGACGCTCCGTCACGAGATCGTAGCGGCGTCCGCCGACATCGCCGAGGCGAGCGTGGAGAGAGGCGAGGGCGAAAACCCCGCCGAATGGCTCGCCTTTCCTCGCTGGAGACCCTTTTGCGGGATGAGCCCCTGCGAGACAAATCTCTCCTTCCACGAGTTCACCGGTGGCAGTTTCCGACTCCGCGTCGCCGACCATGCCGGGAACGTCAGCGTGGCGAGCTCGGGCGTCGGTTCCGAGAAGCTCATGCTGGCGGGGATCGGCGCCCCCGTCCTGACGCCGGACGGCAGCGGCTTCGAGGACATCGTGCCGTTCCGGCGTTGCGAGGCAGGCAGCGATTCCTGCGCTCTGCGTGGCTTGATCCTGGCTGATCACACCGGCACCGTCTACGACGGTTTCAGCACCGTGACCGGCGAGGTCCGCTTCCTGCTCGCCGAGACGCTACGTGCCGACATCCGGCGGCTGACGATCGAGCATCGGCCGAGGCCGACCGATTCCGTCCCCGACCCGCCGTGGGCGGAATCGGAGATCGAGTCCTTCCTGGTCCCCGGCTCCATCGAGCCGGTCGGCGTGCCGCCGCAGGGCGCCTTCGAAGTGCTGTGGGACGAGCTGGTGCCGGTGGTGGAGTTCGAGCGCGAAGTGCGGCTCGTCGCCGAGGACCTGCTCGGGACTCGGCGAGCCACCGCGACGTTCGTCTTGACTCGCACCCCCGAGTCCGAATCCGAGACCTGTGAGAGCTTGGTTTTCGAGGGCTTTCTCCGGCTCGACGATCCGGTCTTCGAGCGTGACCCGGAGGACGGTTGCGTCGACGGAGCTCAGCTGCGTGCCGACGTCGAGGCGATGCTGGCGGCCACCGGCATCGATCCTCTGGCCGAGGACGTGTTCTGGGGCTACGAGACGTTCGAAGGCGATCTCGAGAATCTCACCCTTCTACTGCGCAGCAACCTGGACCCGTCTTATGGCTTGTGGGTCTCGGTGCCACTGGTGGCCCGCGGTGGTGGCGCCTTCTTGTTCCTCCCCGATCCGCAGCTCCAGTTCTGCACTCGCTACAGATACCAGCTCAGCGGCGATACGCCGCCGACGTTCGACCCGGAGACCGGTTCTCTCGTCTCGCAGACCCTGCGACGAGAGAGTGGGTTCGAGTTCGGATGCCTGCATCTCGGTGTGATCGCGGAGGCGGAGCTGCCCCAGACCTGTGGTGAGGCGGCTCCGGAGCGGGTCACGATCACTCTCGTGGCCAGCGACGGGACGGGGACCACCCCCCCGCGGGACCTTGTTCTTGCGCGGCGGCTGGCGGATGGCGCCGAGGAGCTGCTCCTGCACGTCCCGGCGCCGGTCTCCGGCCTCGAATACAGGGTGGATCTCGATATGTCCCTCTACGAGGAGGGCGTCGAGGTGTTCGAAGCCAGAGTCTCGAATGTCGGCGGATACCTCGAGACGGAGCTCGTACCGCTCAACGTGGACCGTGTGCCCCCGGTGGTGGACATCACCGTCCCAGAAGAGGGGGCGGTGGTCTGCGGCCTCGACAACCGGTTCGAGATCGAGGGCACTTTCAGCGATCAGATGCCGGACACGGCGGCAGGTCCTTTCGAAGGAGTCCCGAGGATCTACGAAGACAAGGCCTTCCGCCTGCCGGGTCTGAACCTCGATGGCCGGGCCTGCGAGGACTCGTTCATCCTGGACTGTTTCACGCCGGAGACGACCATCGGCGCAACGACCTGGGAGGGGTCGGGCGTGATCGCCGAGATTCACGACTTCGAGGGGCCGGTCACCCACCTGCTGCGGTTCTGGGACCGGGGCGGCAACCTGGCCTGCGTCGAGCGCTCCTACGTCGTCGACGCCGACGTGCGGCTGCAGGTGTTGGTCGATACGACGGTCTTCTCGCCCAATGGCGACGGCGTCCTGGACCAAGTCCGCCTCGACTTCCAGGCGGGCGAGGCTCAGGAGGTCGACATCGAGATGGTGCCCGCCGTGTTCGATCCCAACCAGGGCTGGATCGCCGCGGGGCCGCGGGTGCGGGTCTTGACCGACGACCTCCCTGTGCTCGGCCAGGGACATCTGGTCTGGGACGGCCGCGACGATGGCGGCGCCGTCGTCGCCGACGGTCGCTACCTCTTCCTGGGGCACACGCGCGACGATTGCGGCAACCAGAGGGAATTCCAGACCGGGCCTGTCCGGGTCGACACCGTGCCGCCGCAGGTCGAGATCCTCTATCCGCGACTCGAGGATCAGAATCTGCCGGTGCTGGTCGAGATCCAGTACGTGACCCTCGGCGAGTCGTTCAGCGATCTGTCGTTCGGCGAGACCCACGACCCCACGAGCTGGCAGCTGCTGCGGGCCGGCCGGGATTCGGAACCCAACTTCTTCGACTGGAACACTCTCGGCCTCGAGGGCGACTGGGCCCTGCGCCTGCGGGCCAGCGATCGGGCCGGCAACAGCGCCGAGGTGATCGAGCCCCTGACCCTGCCGGTGCGGCCGAACCTGATCACCGACCTGGAGCCGACCCCCGAGCTGTTCTCGCCCAACGGCGACGGCCGACGCGACACGGTCTCGCTGCGCTTCGGCCTGCTCGAAGAGGCCGACGCCGAGCTGCGGATCGAGAGTCTCGAAGGAATCCTGATCCGAACGTTGGCCGACGAGCGGTTCCCGGCGGGCAGCTCGACGCGCGCCTGGAACGGCCTCGACGAGCTGGGACTGCCGGCCCCGGACGCTCGCTACCGGCTGGTGCTGACGGCGACCCTGGCCAGCGATCCCAACTTCATCCAGCAGGAAGCCGTCACCTTCGAGCTCGATGCCACGCCGCCGACCGTGATGGTCACCCGGCCGGAGAACGGCTTCGTCGACGGCGGCGGCAGCGTGCTCGGTACCGTGAACGACGAGCACCTCACCGGCTACACGGTGTTCCTCGCCCAGGACGGTGGCGGTCCGCCCGAATGGCTCGAGCTGGGCAGCGGCGAGACGAGCGTGTTCACTGGCGTGCTGGCGCCGCTGGGCGATCCAGCGGAAGGTCCGTACCAGTTGCGGATCCTGGCCGAGGACGAGGGCGAGTCCCAGACCGAGGTCGTCGAGCCCTTCGTTGTCGACACGATCCCGCCAGAGGTGGCGATCGAGACCCCGGCGCCGGCAGCGGTGATCGGGGCCGTCGGCGGGCCGGCGGCGGTCGCCGGCAGCGCTGCGGACGAGCACCTCGAGTCCTGGCGGCTGGAATTCGGCGCCGGCGAACAGCCCGAGGTCTTCACCACCCTGGCGAGCGGCAGCGAGCCGGCCGAGCCCGGGTCGGTACTGGCGAGCTGGGACCTGTCGGCGCTCGCCGACGGGCCCTACGTGCTGCGCCTGACCGCGATCGACCAGGCGGGCAACTCCGCCCGGGTCGATCGGCCCGTGGTGGTCGACAACACGCCGCCGGTCGCGATCCTGACTTCTCCGGCGGACGGCGGGTTCGTCACCGAGGCGACGGACGTCACCGGTACCGCCACCGACCTCCACTTCGTGGAATACCGTCTGGAGATCGCCGCCTCCGGCTCCGGCGAGTGGCTCGGTCTGCGCCTCGGCACCGACGAGGTCGAGGACGGCCTGCTGCACGACTGGCAGGCGCTGCCGCCCGAGGGGCCCTACGACCTGCGGCTGACCGCCACCGACCTGGCGGCCAACGTCGGCCAGACGACGATCCAGCTCACCGTCGACGCCACCGCGCCGCCGGCTCCGATCCAGCTCGAGGCGGAGGTCGAGGGACTGAACGACGCGCGGCTGACCTGGACGCCGAGTTCGGCGCCCGACCTCGCCGGCTACCGGGTCTACCGGGGCGGTCAGCCGCTCACCGCCGAGCTGGTGCAGCCGACCACGTATCTGGACGCCTCGCTGGCCGAGGGCTCCTACGTCTACCGGGTCACCGCGATCGATCAGGCGGGCAACGAGAGCGAGCCGTCCAACGACGCCGAGGTCGAGATCGATCTCGATCCGCCGCAGGCGCGGATCTTGCTGCCCGAGGACGGCGCGCGGGTCGGCGGTGTCGTCGACGTCGAAGGCAATGCCACCAGCCAGGACTTCTCCGAGTACCGCCTCTACGCCGAGCGTGCCGACGGCACCGGCGGCCGTCAGCTGGTGCGCCGGTCTCCGGTGCCGGTGGTCGGCGATCTGCTCGGCCAGTGGAGCAGTCTCGGCGCGCCCGAGGAGTCCGCGTGGCGTTTCAGCCTGGAGGCCGAGGACCTGTCCGGCAACGTCGCCACCGACGAGGTGGTGGTGGTGGTCGACAACCAGGCGCCGCCGGCTCCGATCCAGCTCACCGCGACGCTCGACGGTCTACGCGACGTCGACGTCGCGTGGACCGCGGTCGACGCCCCCGACCTGCTGGGTTATGTGCTCTACCGCAACGGCCGATTGGCCAACGCCAGCGGGCCGACGGTCGGCGACCTCAGACCTTTCGTGCTGACCGCGACCACCTACCGCGACGTCGAGGTCCCGGACGGCACCTACACCTACGTGGTCTACGCCCTCGACCTGGCCGGCAATCTCAGCCCGCCTTCGAATCCCGACGGGGTGACGATCGAGACCCGGCCGCCCCAGGCCCTGATCGTCGACCCCGAGGACGGCCGCCGGTTCGAGCACGCGCTCCCGATCCTGGCGGAGACCGTCGACAACGACGTCGCCGAGGTGCGGTTCCAATACCTGCCGGCGGGTGCCGCCGACTGGGTCGACCTCGGCGCCACCGACGAGGCGCCGCCGTGGACCGCGGTCCTCGATCCGGAGGCCCTCGGCCTCGAGTACGGGGAGCTCGACCTGCGCGCGGTGGCCACCGACACCTCGGATCTGACCGATCCGGCGCCGGTCGCCATCACCGTCGAGTACGCGGACCTGACGCCGCCGGCGCCGGTGGTGCCGGTCACCACACTGGTTACCGGCGGCGACGTCACCGTCAGCTGGCAGGCGAGCCCCGCCAGCGACCTCGCGGGCTACCACGTCTACCGGCGTGTCGGGCCCGTCGCCTGGTCGCGACGGACCGTCGACCCGATCACCGAGACCGAGCTCCTCGAGCCGGGGCTGGAGGACGCGCTCTACGTCTACACCGTGTCCGCGGTCGACCAGGCCGGCAACGAGTCGCCGATTCCGGACTTCGCCGGGGGCGTCGAGGCCGGCGACCAGGCGGAGGCGCGCGTCTTCACGCCGGTCCTCGAGCAGCCCTACACGCCGACGCCGTTTCAGGCCGGCGACCTGCACGGATTCGGCGCGGCCGGCTACCAGGCCACGATCGAGATCTCCAACACCGCCGGCGTGGTGGCCCTGCCGCCGGTGCCGGTGACCGACGCGGCTACCCCGTACCCGGGGCTGGACGGCGTCTTCTCTGCGTCCGCGCTGGCATTCGAGCAGGGGATCAACGCCCTCGGCGTGGTGATGACGGACGGCGACGGCAACACCAGCAAGAGCGCGTCGGTGAGCGTCCTCGCCGACCTGGCGCCGGCCGCGCCCCAGGACCTCGACGGAACGGCGGACGGTTTCGACGTCGACCTCACCTGGAGCCCGAACCCCGAGGCCGATCTCCTCGGCTATCGCCTGTTCCGCGGCGGCGAGCCGGCGGCGGCCGACGAGGTCGGCGACTTCGACCACTTCGATTCCTCCCACGACACCAACGAGCCGCCCGAGGCCGCCTTCGACGGCGATCCGGCGACCAGCTGGCGGCCGCGCGCCACCCAGCGGACCTGGCTGGAGGCCGGCTGGCCCGGGGACCGCGTGGTCACCGGGGTCGAGATCGACTGGCTCCCGGATCCCGATACGATCTACTTCGCCGAGGACTTCCGCCTTCAGGGCCGGTTCGACGGTGTCTGGGTGACCCTGGCGCGGATCGAGGACAACACCGAGGTCTCGAACCGCGTGGTCTTCGACCTGCCCTACCGGACCGATCGCTTGCGCCTGTTCGTCGAATCCTCGTATTCGGCCACCGACTATCGGATCCGGGTCGCGGAGATGCGCGTGCACACGGCGGTGCTGCTGCCGCTGTCGCCGACCGCCACCACCGACACCGCGCCCGACGGCGTCCACGTCTACACCCTTGCGGCGCTCGACGAGCTGGGCCTCGAGAGTCCACCCTCTGCGCCGACCGAGCCCTTCGAGATCGGCGACGTGGATCCGCCGCCGGCGCCGGTGCTCAGCGCCCGGGTGATCAACGAGACCGACGCCGAGCTGACCTGGACCGAGGTCGCGGACGCCGCGCGCTACGATCTCTACCGCGACGGCGTCGAGCTGGCTCAGCATACCGACCTGGCGAATCGCCTGTACCTCGACGCGGATCTCCCCAACGGGTTCTACCGCTACGTGGTGCGTGCCGTCGACGCGGCGGGCAACGCCAGCGAGCCGTCGAACGAGGTGGCGGTGACCATCGACGTGCCCGACGATGAGCCGGCGAAGAGGCCGGCTCTGCACTCGCCGACCGTGCCGGGCCGCGTGCTCGAAACCGACGCGACGTCCACCACCTTGATCGGCCTGGCCGAGCCGGGGGCCGGCGTCACCCTGCGCCGCGACGGCCAGGATATCGGCGTCGTGCCCGCCGCCGCGCTGAGCGTGGTGGAGCGTTCGGGCCAGTTCTTCGACGTCCTCACCGCCGGCGGCGTCGGGCGGGCGGTGGCGTCGCCGGACGGGCGCTACGTGTGGGTCGATGACCTGGCGGGATCGACCGCGCTGGTCGATCTCGACGACGGCGACGTGCAAACCTACGGCTTCGGCCTCGGCCGCTGGTCGGCGGACGGGACGTTGATCTACACCAATCCCTACGTCTTGCCCGGCCCGGTCGCCGAGATCCGGCGTGTCGACCCCGCCGACGGCGGCACCGAGCTCGTGGCGACCGCGGATCTGGCCTTCCTGTCGGTGCCCTCGCCGTCCGGCGACCTGTACGCCGTGATCGCCAACCGAGGCCCGGAGAACGGCATCTGGACCCTCGATCCGGAGACCGGCGAATGGAACCTCGTCGTCGCCAACGTCGTCAACGAGATCGATCCCTTCGCACCGGTTCTCGCCTGGTCGGCTGACGGCGGTCGTATCGCATGGGTTCAACAGTGGGTCGGTGGTCGCTTCCAGCTCCGTTCCTACCAT
Organism: bacterium; assembly: GCA_024226315.1. Classification (GTDB taxonomy): domain Bacteria; phylum Acidobacteriota; class Thermoanaerobaculia; order Multivoradales; family J023; genus JAAELT01. Next base: position 44,243 of record JAAELT010000444.1, read on the forward strand.
TTCGATACCGGCCAGGTGCACGAGGTCGCGACAGGGCTCGACGAGCCCTTCCTGGATTGGTCGCCGACCGGCGACCGGCTTCTGTATCACTCTTTCCCCGACACAGCTCGGATCTACGATTTCTCGGACGATTCGGTCCAGGAGATCGCCGGCGTCCGAGGTTCCCGTGTGCGATTCGTCGCCGACGGCGGCACCGTCGCCTACGTGGTGGACGGCACCGACCTCGCCCTCTTCGATCTCGAGATTGCTCGAGAAGACGTGGTCTTCACCGCGCCTTCGCTGTCGCGCAAGCTGGAGTGGACGAGCAACGGCTCCTTCATCGCCGCCGACGGCGGGGAGATCCTGCGGCTCACCCCCGCCGGTCGCTTCACGCTCGCGGGCGTCGCCCTCACCGCCGGCGACAACACCTTCACCGCGATCACCGGCGACGACGAATCAGCGCCGATCGTGATCTCGAGCACGGGCGACGAGGCGCTGCCCGACTACGCGATCGAGCTGGCGGTGGTGCCGGGTCTCCTGCCCGCCGGCGACCAGCTGCGGGCGACCGCCGTCGTCGAATCCGCCGGTCAGGCCGCGGCGCCCGCGGCGGGGCTGTCGATGGCGATCGTCGGGCCGGACGGATTCTCCCTCGATCTGGTCGAGGGCGAGCCGGTCGGACCCCTGGCGGTGGGTGCCAGCCACGCCGTGAGCCGCGAGCTGACCTTCGACGTCGCGCCCGGCACCTACACCGTGGTGGCGGCCGTCGACCCGCTGGGCGATGTAGTCGAGGAGAACGAGGCCAACAACCTCGCCACCGCGGCGCTGGTGGTCTTCGAGCCGGGCTCCGGGCCGGTCCTCGGCGTGGCCACCGACCGGACGCTCTACCAGGCGCAGCAGGACCTGCAGGCGACGGTGGAGATCCTCGGCACCAGCGCCGACTTTGACGGCGCTCTCGAGATCTCGATCACGGACCAGGCAGGCTTCGCGGTGCACACCTTCGCGCCTCGTCCGGTGACCGACCTGGGCTTCGGCCAGACGCTCACGGAGATCGCGAGCTGGAACACCGGCCAGACTCTCGGCGGCGACTATCTGGTCGCTGCGCGCTTGCGCGACCTCGACGGGGCGCTGGCGGCCGAAGCCTCGGCGCCGTTCGAGATCCTCGGCCAGGCCGACATCGGCGTCGAGGTGAGCACCGACTCGCCGAGCTATCCGCCCGGCTCGGCGGTCGCCCTGTTCGGCAGCTTCGACTACCAGTCGGGCAACGTGGTGATCACCGGCAGCGAAGCGGTGCTGACGGTCTTCGATCCGGCCGGTGGCGTGGTGACGTCGTGGACCCAGGCGGTCGGGACGTTGTTGCCCGGCGCTCAGGGGACGATGGCCCGGACCTGGCCGAGCGGCACGGCTGCCGTCGGCACGTATCGGGCGGTCTTCGAGCTGCGGGCCGCGGGTCAGACCGAGGCCTCGGGCGAGACTTTCTTCCAGCTGGCCCACACGGCGCTCCTGGCCGAGCTGTCGGCGTTGAAGACGGCGACGCTCGCCGCCGACAACGACGGCGACGGCTCGGTCAGCCCCGGTGACCGGGTGCGCTACCAGATCCTGTTGGTCAATGCCGGCCAGGGCGCCGCGGCCGGCGTCACGGTCACCGATCCGGTGCCGCAGCATACGACCCTGGTACCGGCGTCCGTGACCACCGATCGCGGCTCGGTGACCAGCACCGATCCGGTCGCGGTGGCGATCGACGTCCTGCCCGCCGGAACCTCGGCGAGCATCACCTTCGAGGTCGATCTCGATCCGGCGTTCCCGCCCGGCGTGATCGACATCTCCAACCAGGCGACGATCAACGCCGACGGGGTGGTGGGCCTGCTCAGCGACGACCCGGCGACGCCGCAGCCCGCCGATCCGACCGTGACGCTGATCGTCTCGGCGCCGCGGCTGCTGGCGAGCAAGACCGACCTGCTGGCCGACGACCGCGACGGCGACGGCCTGCCGGGCGCCGGCGACCTGCTGCGCTACGAGATCACGCTCGCCAACGCCGGCAACGCCGCCGCCACGGCACTGCGCTTCGAGGACGCCGCGCCGGCCTACACCAGCCTGGTGGCGGGCACGGTGTCGGCGGCCCCCGGCAACGTGACCGAGGGCAACGCCGCGGACGACACCGCGGTCGAGGTCACCGTCGACGAGTTGGCGCCCGGCGAAACCGCGTCGCTCGCCTTCGAGGTCGAGATCGAGCAGCCGCTGCCGGACGGCGTCCTGCAGATCAGCAGCCAGGGCCTGCTGGCCAGTGCCGAGCTGCCGGTGGTGCTCACCGACGACCCGGATCAGGCCGGCGACAGCGATCCGACGCTCACCGCCCTGGCGGTTGAGCCGGTCGCTGAGCCCGTCCTGACCGCCGAGAAGGTCGACCTTCTGGTGCACGATCCGTTGCTCGACGGTGGAGCTTCACCGGGCGACGTGCTGGAGTACGTCATCACCCTGGTCAACAGCGGCGGGTCGGCGACCGGGGTGATCCTGGTCGATCCGATTCCGGAGAGCACCGCGCTGGTGCCAGGCTCGGCGGAGACCACTCACGGCACGGCGGAGATCGTCATCATTCCTGGAGACGACGAGCTGCCGGACATCGAGGCGCTGGAGGTTCTGGTCGGCGAGCTCGGCGGCGGTGATGCCGCGACCGTCAGTTTCCGGGTGGCGATCGACAATCCCCTGGCGGGGGAGAACGAGATCGTCAACCAGGCCCTGGTCGACAGCGCCGAGCTGGAGGAGGTGCTGACCGACGATCCGGAGCTGCCCGGAGAAGACGACCCGACGGTGACCCCGGTCCTGGGCTGCAACTACGGCCTGACAGTGGCTTTCGCCGAGGGCTGCCGGGCGGTCTTCGTGCCCGACGGCTGCGGCTCGTGCGACGGCAAGGTGAGCGAGCTGACATTGGAATACCTCGGCGCCGTCGAAGATGCCTTCATCGAGGTGGTGCAGGATTCCGACGGCCTGGTGATCTTCGCCGCCACCGTGCAGCCGGGTGAACGGCTCACGCTGCTCGGGGCCGACGACCAGGGAACGCTGTCCTCGAAGATCACCCTCTCTGTCGACGAGGTCGAGAACGCCGAGATCCATACCAGCTGTTCACGGCCGATCGGCCCGGGGCTGGAGCGCGGCGACTTCCGGGTGATCTCGGGCCGCAGCCGTCGTGGCGGCGTGCTCTGCCCGGTGCTCGGCGGCGACGCGTGCGGCTCGTGCGACGGCACCGTGGCGGCCCTGACCCTGGCATACCTGGGCGCGGACGAGGCTTTCGTCGAGGTGTCCCAGGGCGACGACGGAGCTCTGCTGTTCGCGGAGTCGGTGGCTCCTGGCGAGGAGCTGAGCGTCTTCGGCGCCGACGACTCGGGGACCCTGAGCTTCGAGGTCGTCGTCCATGTCGACGGAATCGAGCACGCCAGGCTCGACACGAGCTGCGGCGCGCAGATCGGCCCCGGTCTGGAGATCGGGGACTTCACGGTCGTCGACGGCTCCAGCTCCGATGGTGGACCGCTGTGCCCGCTGCCGGCGTGCGGGGCGTGTGACGGCGGCGCCACGGAGCTGACGCTCGAGTACCAGGGACCCGAGCCCGACGCCTATGTCGAAGTGTTTCGGATCGACGACTCGGATGCGGACTCGGATTCGGATTCGGACTCGGGCAGCGACTCGGACGGCGACCCCTCCGGCGATCCGGTCGTGGTCTTCGCGGGTGTCCTGCAGCCCGGCGACCGGTTCGGGGTCTCGGGCCCTGAGGGCGAGACGACGTTGGGCGCGGAGATCGCGATTCACGTCGGCGGCGTCGAGAACGGCCGCATCCCCGCGGATTGCTCAGGGGCGGTCGGGCCGGGGCTCGTCGCGGGCGATTTCCTGGTGGTCGAAGGTGCCAGCCTCGACGGCGGGGCGTTGTGCCCGTTCGCCGCCTGCACCGTTCTCGGCGCCGGCCGCCTGGTCGTCGACGGTGGCGAGGTCCGCTGGCAGCTCGGCAACGCCGGCGCCACGCCGGTCGTGATCGACGGCCTCACGGTTCTGTGGCCGCCCGAGAACGGCGACCTGGAGAAGATACGGGTCGAGTCGGAGGAGATCTTCGACCAGCACCTGCCGCCGCCCACGGCACTCGTCGACTCGGGCTGGAAGGGAGAAGTCGGCGATCGGGAGATCCCGGCCGGCTCGACCCGCGAGCTTAGGCTGCGATTCGAGCACGACGCGGTCGCCGGCAACTTCGTGTGTACCGCCGGCGCCGATGAAGATGACGACAGCGACTGCGGCGACAGCGACAGTGGCGACAGCGACAGTGGTGATAGCGACAGCGACAGCGACAGCGGCGGTGACTCATAGTCATTTGGGAGCGAAATGAGATGAATAGACGGAGACTGATCACCCTGATCATCTGTGCGCTCGCCGCGGGCGCCCAGTTCGTGGCCGCCGAGCCGGTGCCGGACGCCGGATCCCGTGCCGAGGCCGAATCGATCCTCGAGGGTTGGAGCCGGGGCCGAGACATGACGGAGAAGGCCGTGCTCTACGCCGGCGCCCGACGGGCCCAGCAGGTCCGGCGCCCGCCGCTGCCGCGCGACCTGGCGCCGGCCCGGCTGGCGGCGAGCCTCGAAGCCCTGGGCGCGGCCGCGCGGAAAGGCGCGACCACGGACGAGGTCCGTGCCGCCTATTCCGCGTTCGAGATTCAGGACCTCCTCGAGCGCGACGAGTTGAAGGAGATCGGCGCACGGTTGGCCGCGGCCGGTGCCGCCGACGAGATCCTGGCCCGCCACGAGCAGGCCAGGACCGCCTACCTGGACGCCAGCGACCGGTTGCGACAGGCCCTGGGCTCGGGCTCGCTCGAGAAGGATGGCGCCGGTCTCTCGGTCGAGACTCTGGCTTTGCTGGAGGCGCACGAGGCGACGGTGCCGATGTTGCGCTCCTCACTGCTGCCGTACCGGCGCCAGGATCTGGCGCCCCGGGACGTCGCTCTGCAACCGACCGTCGTGCCCTCCTACCTGGACGCCACCGGCCCGACCTCCTCGCCCGCGGATCTCGCGCCGACCCCGGAAGCGCCGCTGGCCGAGGAGATCCTGGCCAAGGCCGAGGAGCTCGGGTACGACTACGTGCGGATCCACGAGTTCGTGCACGACGAGATCGACACCGAGTGGTACGCCGGCAGCCAGAAGGGCGCCCTGGGCACCCTGCGCCAGGGCAGCGGCAACGACGTCGATCAGGCGAGCCTGCTGGTGGCCCTGTTCCGGGCCAGCTCGCTGCCGGCGCGCTACGTCACGGGGGTGGCCGAGCTGCCGCTGGCGTACTTCCAGCAGCAGGTCGGTCTCGGCGACGCCGGCCGCGTCGCCGACTTCCTGGCCCGCGCCGGCGTGGCCCGCACGCCGGTGATCCGGGGCGGCGCGGTCAGCGGCTTCCACGTCGAGCAGACCTGGGTCTCGGCCTACCTGCCCTACACCAATTACCGGGGCGCGGTGGTCGATTTTTCGGGCAAGACCTGGCTGCCGCTGGCGCCGGCGATTCAGGACTACGAGCGCGCGCCGGCGAGCGGCGTGCTCGCCGCCATGGGCTTCGACGCCGATGAGCTCCTCGCCGACTACCTCGCCGCGCCCCAGGCGCTGGAGCCGCTGGCGACGCTGCGAGCCGCGGTGGAGGATCACCTGCTGCAGGCCGGTGGCGGCAGCTACGAGGAGCAACTGGCCACGCGGACCGCCCTGATCGCGAGGCTCGGCATCCTCCCCAACTCGCTGCCGTTCGCCGCGGCGGCGGTGACCGCAGAAGGTGCCGCGGTCGCCGAGGATCAGCGGGTCGAGGTCAGGCTCTCGGCGCGCTCCGGCACGGGGGACGGCGCGCCGGTGATCCTGGATCACACTCTCGCCCTGGCCGAGCTCGTGGGCCGGCGCCTGACCGTTTCCTACGTGCCCGCCACCGCCGACGACCACCAGGTGGTGAACGCCTTCGGTGGCCTCGACCAGGTGCCCGCGTATCTCGTGCGCCTGCGCCCGCAGCTGCGCATCGGCGGCCGCCGGGTGGCGGTCGGCGAGGGCTCGTTGCCGATGGCGGTGCCCCACCGCCTGGAGATCGAGCTCAGCGGGCCGTTCGGCACCGAGCGCACCGGCCAGACGTTCCTCTCGGGCTCGTACCACGCCCTGGCGCTCGGCGCGCAGCGCTTCGTGGAGCACGTGGGCGAAGCCGACCCGGAGGACGAGGAGTTTCTCGGCGCGGCGCTCCTGAGCGGCGTGGCCTACGGCTTCGGCACCGAATGGGACGCCGCCGAGCGCGAGCTGGCGGCGCTGCTGGACGTGGCGGTGGCACGTCCGTTGCCGTCGGTGGCGATCGCCTCGAACGCGGTCGAGGCGCCGGTCGTCCTGGGGCTTCCCCGGCGCCTGGAATGGCGGGGCGTGACGCTCGACGCCGCCTTGCGAGTCGCCGAGCCGGTCGCGCGGGAAGACGCGGCGGCGGCGCGCGACTGGATGCGCCTGTCCGCGCTCCAGGGCTCGGCGCTGGAGCATCTGATCTTCGAGCGCCAGTTCCTGGTCGAATCGCAGTCGGCGGACAAGGCGCTGGGCCTGGCCCGCCAGCAGGGGATCGAAGTGTTGCGGCTCGACGCCGCCAACGTCGATGCCCTGCTGCCGGCGTTGCAGCACCCGCAGGCGGTGCGCTCGGCGGTCGAAGACTGGGCTCGCCAGGGCTTCGAGGTCGAGATTCCGCGCCAGCAGCTCGCCCTCAATGCCTGGGTGGGGTCGGCCTGGAGGGTCGAGGACCCGGCCTCGGCGGCCGCCGGCTACTTCCTGGCCGGCGGTCTGGCCGGCGGTGCCACCACGGAAGAACCCGGGGACTGGGTCCTCGATTTCGTGGCCGACGCCCTGGCGCACCTGCGGGCGGATCCCAACCTCGATCCCCTGGCGGGAGCGTCGGTGCGCAAGATTCCGGGCGGCGACTTCCAGGTCGGTACGGTGGGGGAGAGCTTCCCGCTCGAGCTCACGGTACAGGTGCTCGATTCGGTGGGGCGGCCGGTGAAGGGCGCGGAAGTGGAGTTCCGGTCACTCGCCGGGGGCGGCGAGCTGCGCTCGGATGGCGCCGGCTCCGCCGGCACCCCGACACTGACCACCGACGCGGGCGGCTTCGCCTCCGTCGAGCTGGTGGCGGGTACTCGGGTGCTCGACAACGTGGTTTTGGTCCAGCGCCATCCCGACGACGAGGAGCCGACCTGGGCGCTCCAGCACCTGGTGAGTGCGATGGTGGCCTCTGGCATCGGCCAGCTCGCCATCGAGCAACCCTTCGAGGCGATCGCCTATCCCGGCCCGGCGGCGAGCCTGACGCGGACCGACACGTCCGAGACGGAATTCCCGGACTCCAGCATCGCCATGTGGACAGACTCGATGGTGATCGAGGTCATGGATGCCTACGGCAACGCGGTTTCCAACGCCGAGGTCGAAGCCTCCGCGCAAGAGCCGATCCTCGGTTGGGCCGAGGAGCTGTGCGGCGATGACGGCGCCGGGGCCGAGAGGCTCCATTTCTTTGCCGCCGGCGTGCTGCCGGACGGCAGCTTTCGTGATTGCCCATCGTCGTTTCCCAGTCGTGGCGAGTGCGGGTCGGAAGTGCTGCGACTGAAGACCGGCGCCGCCGGTCGGGCCATCGTCGGAGTCATTTTCGGCGGTTCGCCTCTGGTGGAGCTGCCGGCGCGGGTCGAGCTCCGGCAGGTCGATCTCTCGGTCTCGATCACCGAGTCCGCGGATCCGCTGAGGATTCCAGCGTCGGGAGGAGCTTCGCCCCCGCCGGTCCCCTTGATCTACCAGATCGAGGTGGCCAACCGTGGCAGCCATCCGGCGACGAGCGCTCGCGTCGAGTTGCAGCTCGGCTTGCCCGACGGTGTCTCGATCGAGGAGGTAGAGCCGAGCCGGGGCACCTGGGTCGAGCCCTCGTGGACCCTGGGAGACCTGGCGGTCGACGCCACCGAGACCTTGACCGTGACCTTGCTCGTCGCCCCCGGTACGGTAGCGGGGCCGGAGGAGCTGGGGGTCTTTGCCCAGGTCATCGCGCCGGAGGATCCGGTGGTCGGGGTCGGGGACGACTCGGCCATCGAGCTCACCAGCCTCGAGCTGGTCGAGGACGGCGAGATCCTTCCCAGCCAGAGCCAGGCCTCGGAGCCGGTCGCCTCGCCGGATGGAGCCATCGGCGGCAAGGCGCTGGCGGTCATTGCGCCGCTGGAGCTCTTCTACTCCAGCGCGGTCATCCGGATCGATTCTCCCGGCCCTTTCGGCCAGGTCATCGGTACGTGCGAACCTCACCCGAGCGGGTTTCTCAGGGCCAGAAATTTCCTCGTCCATGCCGCCACCAAGGTCAGCGAACCCTACCCGTTGCCGATCGAGGTCCTCCATTTCGGTGCCGACCCCGACGATTGCCGGGCGGTCGAGGTGCATGACTGCCGCGACGCCTGCCTGGCACCGTGCGGCCTGATCGTGGACGGCGTGCCATTTCCCGGAGAAGTCACCGACTGCGCCTACTGTGTCGGCGGCGGTTCCGGCTGCACGTTCCAGAGGTGGGAGCGCGACTGCGAGGATCGCGTCTGGGCTGTCCGCAGATCGCAGCTGCTTCCAGAGGAGTGCTCGGCTTCGCTGACCAACTCCGGCTCCGCCACGGCGCCGGTCCAGGCGGAAGACGGTCTGGCGGTGCTCACAACTCTCACCGCCGGGCCGGATCCCGGAGACCATGGAGTGGAGTTCGAGGGTTCGTACCTCTCGCGAGGGCTCTATCCGAACCCGCAGACCGGCGAGTTGGAGATTCGGACCAACCCCATCCACCCATCGATTCCATTCTTCGAAGTTTCCCCCTCCCCGATCGGGTCCTTTCACGGTCTCCAGCTGGAGATCACGGACATCGCCCCGGAGCAGCCGGATCTGACCGAGGGTGGCGTCACCTCGACCGACACCACCTTCTCCTACCGCATCGAGCCGGCCGACTACCGGGCGAATAGCGTCACCGTCAGAATCGAGGCCGACGATGCGTTCGTTTCCGCCCCGGTCGGCTCCTCGCTTTCGGGCGAAGGGCAGGCCGTCTTACCCCAAGGCACTCGACTCGAGGCTGGGCAGCAGCACGAGGCGCGGCTGTTGCTGAATGCCGGCTCGGCGATCGAGGTGACTTCCGACCGGGTGCCGGTGCCCCTGGCACGGCAGATCATCCGAAGCGTGGACGATCCATTCGTTCTGTCTCAGGACACCGATCTGGCCGCCGAGCTGCACTGCCAGGCGAGCACCTCGCTGGATTTCACTCTCAACCGCGCAGCCGACGTGACTCTGTGGCTTCAGCGCGCCGTGGGCGTGGGCGTCGACGGCGTGGAGTACTCGGACGAGGAGATCCTCCTGGTCGAGAACGAGGCCTTCGAGGAGGGGGCGCACAGCCATCCCGTGACACTGCACGATCTCCCCCCGGGCGACTATCGGGGCACGCTCCGTGCGGTGGACGAAGCGGGCCTGGAGGAGGAGGAGAGTGAGTTCCTGGCGCTAGCGGAAAACCGGATGAGTGACCATCAGCGCGTCGGCCAGACCATGCTGCGCGGCGTGAACCTGTGGAAGGGCAACCTGGTGCTGAGCCGCCAGGACATGTCGGTGCGCGGCCGCGGGGCGCCGCTGGAGCTGACGCGGACCTACGTCTCGAGCGCCAGCCAGGTACCGGGATCTCTGGGCGTCGGCTGGATGCACAACTGGGAGTCCCGGGTCGAGGTGACGCCGTGCGGCGAGGTGGTGCTGACCGGCGGCGATGGCTCCGGCCTGCGTTTCGTCGACGACGGCACCGGGGGTTTGACAGCCCGCCCCGGCACCCACGGCAGGATGGTTGCCGACGCAGAGGCCGGGACGTTCGACTTCTTCACCGTCGGCGGCCACCGCCACCGCTACGTGCCGGTCCAGGAAGGCCGGTGGGAGCTCGAGCGGGTCGTCGACCCGGACGGCAACGCCACGGTCCTGACCTACTCCGGCACGGGCGCGGACCGGCTCTTGCGGCGGGTCACCGACGAGGCGGGGCGCGCGCTGGATTTCTTCTATCAGGAGCGCGCGTCTCTGCTGTGGCGGGGTGATGTGCTGACCCGCGTGACCGGTCCCGACGGTCTGGAAGTGAGCTTCGGCTACGACGCCTACGGCAACCTCTCGGCCGCCACGCGCGAAGGGAACTCGCGCCAGGATCTCTACACCTACCAGCAGGTCCCGGGCTGGGATTTCGGGGCCCGCTGGGCTTTGGAGGGCACGATCGACGGCTTGAACGGCGCCGACACCCGCTACGTCTACCAGGTGGCGGACATCCAGGCGGTGCCCGGGCAGGGGGTCAGCTCGCTGCTGGTGCGCGAGATCCACGCGCCGGTCGGGGGAGTGACGAGCTTCGTCTGGGATCTCGGGTCTCTGGCCGCGCACTCAGGACCGGCGCACCGGGTGATCGACAGGCGGGGCGAGGAGACCGGGTATCGCTTCAACGACACCGGCAATCCGCTGGAGATCGTCGACCCTCTGGAGCATGCCACGGCCATGGAGTGGGACGTCGAGAACCTGGTGATGAGCGGGCTCACCGACGGCAAGGGCACGGCCACGGACGTCACCCACGACGGGTACGGCAACCCGCTCACCGAGACGGTGACGGTGAGCGACTTCGACGGCACCGAGCACACCTACACCGTGACCCACACCTACGTGCCGGCGGGCCAGGCGCCCTTCCAGCGCAACCTGGTGGCCACGCGCACCGACCGCAACGGCCACACCACGACGTACGAGTACGACGCCCAGGGCAACCTGGTGTCGCGCAGCATCGAGGTCACCGACATCGCGGGCGAGACCACCACCGTGGCGGTGCACCACACCTACTCGGCCAACGGCGACCGCCTGACCAGCACCGACGCCCGTGGCGGGGTGACGACGTACCGGTACGACTCGAACGGTTACCTGGAGGAGGTGACCGATCCGCTGGGCAACACCACCCTGACGGAGTGGAACGACCGCAGCCTGCCGGTGAAGGTCACCGACGCCCGTGGGCACAGGACGTTCATGGATTACGACCGCCTCGGCCGGCTGACGCGGCGCCAGCATTCGGACCATGGTGTGGAGAGGATCGAGTACTTCGACGGCCTGAACCTCAAGATCGCGACCGATGCCCGGGGTGGGGTGACGCGCACCACCTCCGACGACGAGGGCCGGGTGATCCACATCCAGGACGCGGTGGGCAATCAGAAGGTGTTCGAGTACGACGCGGAGGGCAACAAGATCCTGGAGAGCCGCTGGTTCGGTGGCCATACGCCGCGCGACGACGTGATCTTCGAGTACGACGCTGCCGGCCGTCTGATCTACCGGCGCGAGGCGGCCATCGGCCGGGTGACCACCTTCGAGTACGACGAGGTCGGCAACTTGACGCGCGAGCGGATGGTGAGCGAGGTGGTGGACGACGGTTTCGCGCCGCACGTGACCGAGGCCGACTACGACGAGCTGAGCCGCCCGATCGAGGTGCGCCGGCAGCTGGGGGAGGGCTTCGTGATCACGAAGACGAGATTCGACGGCGAGGGCAACAAGATCCTGGAGCTGGATCCTCTCGAGCGCACCACGGTGATGGACTACGACGCGCTCAACCGGCTGCTCCGGGTCGACGAGGCGGGCCTGCGCGAGCGCCGCCACTTCTACGACCCGAGCGGCAATCTCTCCCGCAGCGAGCTCGACGTGCTGGTCGGCGAAGAGCCCGCGA
>JAAELT010000445.1 GCA_024226315.1 bacterium
CACAAGGATTCACAAGGATTCACAAGGATTCACAGGATGAACCAGTGAGACCAGTGGGACCACTCGGACCGGGGGTCCAGGCCAATAGATCTATCTTTCCATGCATCCATTTATATCTATGTATCTGTCCATCGATTCACCTCGGACTCACAAAAACTCACAAGGACTGAGAGGGAACGGACCCACGCGGACCCACAAGGATTCACAAAGACTCACAAGGACTCACAGGACGCAGAAGGATTCACACGGACTCACAAGGACTCACAGGACTCACAAGGATTCACACGGATTCACAAGGATCCAAAAGGACTCACAAGAACTCACAAAGATTCACAAGGACTCAAAAGGATTCACAAGGACTCACAAAGATTTACAAGGACTCACAAGGACTCACAAGGATTCACAAGGACTCACAAGGACTCACAAGGATTCACAAGGATTCACAAGGATTCACAAGGACTCACAAGGACTCACAAGGACTCACAAGGATTCACAAGAATTCACAAGGACTCACAAGGATTCACAGGGACTCACAAGGATTCACAAGGACTCACAAGGACGCACAAGGAGGAACAAGAAGGATCAAAAAAGAATCACGAAGATAAAGAAGGAATAACAAGGAAAAAGAAGGATCA
>JAAELT010000446.1 GCA_024226315.1 bacterium
ATCGGCAGTGTATGGGGTTCCTACCCCCTGGCGTAACTTTCGTTCTAGGGGTAATCTCGCTTGGAGACTAAAATTAGTCAAAGGTTTGGCCCAAATGCTACCTTTTAAGACAAAAACGGGTGAAATATTCCAAAAACTCTAGCTTTTATCGCTATTTCGTCGATTTACTTCATTCCCCTATCGGCAGTGTATGGGGTTCCTTCCCCCTGGCGTAACTTTCGTTCTAGGGGTAATCTCGCTTGAAGACTAAAATTAGTCAAAGGTTTGGCCCAAATGCTACCTTTTAAGACAAAAACGGGTGAAATATTCCAAAAACTCTAGCTTTTATCGCTATTTCGTCGATTTACTTCATTCCCCTATTGGCAGTGTATGGGGTTCCTACCCCCTGGCGTAACATTCGTGCTAGGGGTAATCTCGCTTGGAGACTAAAATTAGTCAAAGGTTTGGCCCAAATGATACCTTTTCAGACAAAAACGGGTGAAATATTCCAAAAACTCTAGCTTTTATCGCTATTTCGTTGATCGACTTCATTCCCCTATTGGCA
>JAAELT010000447.1 GCA_024226315.1 bacterium
AGCTCGAGACCCGCCTTCAGCGCCTGGCCCGCCGGGTCTCGTCACCGGACGCCGCCCGCTCGGCCGCCGCCGGCGTCGATGCCGAGACGCAGAAGAAGCGCCTCGCCCTCGGCTATGTCTCGGGCGGCGGTGCGAGCCAACGCCAGCGCCCTTTCCCGACACCCGCCGAGCTGGCGGATATGGTCAATCCTGTCGACCGGGCCCTGGTGCTGCAGCACGTCAACTTCGCCAACGAGATGCTGCGCCAGCAGCGCTTCGGGGAGGCGGTGTCCGTGGCGCGCAAGGGGCTCGAGGTCGATCCCCGGAATCCTCGGTTGCAGTACATCGTGGGAGCCTCCCACGCGGCGATGGGCAACTCCGAGACCGCGCTCACCGAGCTGCGGCAAGCCGCCGAGCTGATGCCCGATTGGGCGCTTCCCCACCATGTGTCGGGCCGTGTCCTCCTCCGGATCGGAGAGGTCTCAGCGGCGGTCGACGAGCTCGAGGTGGCCGCCGAGATCGAGCCCACCAACGCGTCGGTGCTCGAAACCCTGGCGGGCGCGCTGCTGCTCGCCGGTAGGGAGGACGCCGCCATCGCCAGCTTCGAGCGCGTGCTCGAGATCGACGACAGCAGCTGGACCGGCCATGTCGACCTGGCCAACGCCTACGCCCGCCAGGGACGCTGGCAGGAAGCCCGCGCCGGCTTTCAGCGCGCCCTCGAGCTCAATCCCTACTCGCCGGCCGTCCACTTCCAGATCGGCCTGCTCTATCGCCGGGCCGACGATCCCGAGTTCAGCCGGCGGATGTTCGAGAGCACGGCTCGGCTGGCGCCGGAGAACCCGGCTCCGCACCTGGAGCTCGCCGAGCTCCACTTCGCCGCCGGCGATCGCGCGGCGGCCCGGCGCAGCCTCGATCGCTTGCTCGAGCTGGCGCCTCAGGCGGCGGCAAGCGATCGGGTCCGGGCTTTGCAAGAGCGGCTACAGTAGGGAGCTCGCCTCCGACGCTTCCTCCCGGCGCACCGGCCGCCGCTCACCCCCTGCAGAAAGTCGCCGCCGGCGACCGCGGTGCCCGCCGGGCTGGCGGCGAGCGGCGATGATCTGTGGGCGACCGACGCCGCCCTCGGTACGCTGCTCAAGATCCACGACGGCAGCGGCGTCGTGACGCCGCCGCCGCCGCTGGTGCCGCCGATCTGGCTGTTCAACGGCATCGCGGTCGGCGTCCGGGGCGACGCCTACGTCACCGGCGACGTCGACAACGTGGTCTACAAGATCCGCCGGTTGGACTGAGGAGTCGTGGGCTGTGAGATGATGCGGGCGCATGCCCGAGCCCGGATCCGACGTTACCCGCCTGCTCCACGCCTGGCGCGAGGGCGATCCCGACGCTCTCGAACGCCTGACGCCGCTGGTCTACCAGGAGTTGCGGCGGCTCGCCCACAACTACATGCGGGGCGAGCGCGAGGGGCACATGCTGCAGACCACGGCCCTGGTGCACGAAGCCTACCTGCGCCTGGTCGACCTGGAGCTCGGCTTCCAGGACCGGGTGCACTTCTTCGCCGTCTCGGCGCGGCTGATGCGCCGCGTGCTCGTGGATCTGGCGCGTGAGCGCAAGGCGGCGAAGCGCGGCGGCGAGGCCGTGGTGCTGCCGCTCGAGGAAGGGCTGGTGGCGACGAAGATGCCGGGCAGCGACGTTCTGGCGCTGGACCTGGCGCTCGAACAGCTGGCCAGTTTCGACGCCCGCAAGGCCCGGGTCGTGGAGCTGCGCGTCTTCGGTGGTCTGACCATCGACGAGACGGCGGAGGTGCTGGAGGTTTCCCACGCCACCGTCGAGCGCGATCTCAAGCTTGCAAAGGCCTGGCTGGCGCGCAGCCTGTCCGAGGCGGCGGACTAAGCGTCATGGACGCCGACAACTGGCGCCGCATCGAGGAACTTTTCCACCAGGCCCTGGAGCTGCCACCCGCCGAGAGGGCGGCGTTCGTCGAGGCGTCGGGCGAGAACGACGAGGTGCGCGGCGAAGTCGCCGCGTTGCTGGCCGCCGAAACGCGGGCCGACGAGAAGATCGACGGCGCCATCGCCGACGCCCTGACGCTGGCAGTCGACGAACCGGTGCCGGAGCACATCGGGCCCTACCGGGTGCTGGAGAAGCTGGGAGAGGGCGGCCTGGCCACCGTTTACCTGGCTGAGCGATCCGACCGCGAGTACCGCATGCGGGTGGCGATCAAGGTGGTCAAGCGGGGCATGGACACCGCCGAGATCTTGCGCCGGTTGCGCCTCGAGCGGCAGATCCTGGCCGGTTTGGAGCACCCTAACGTGGCGCGCCTGCTCGACGGCGGCTCGCTCGAGGACGGCCGCCCCTACGTGGTGATGGAAGCGATCGACGGCGAGCCGATCGACCGTCACTGTGATCGCCGCCGGCTAGGCCTTCCCCAGCGCCTGGCGATCTTCCGCAAGGTCTGCTCGGCGGTGCACGCCGCGCATCGCAGCCTGGTGATCCACCGCGATCTCAAACCGTCCAACATCCTGGTCACCGAGGACGGCGAGCCCAAGCTGCTGGATTTCGGCATCGCCAAGCTGCTCGACCCGACGCGGGTGGACCAGACAGTGGCCCGAACGGTGACCGGCATGCACTGGCTGACCCCCGAGTACGCCAGCCCCGAGCAGGTGCGTGGCGAGCCGCTGACCACCGCCGCCGACGTCTACGCCCTGGGGGTGTTGCTCTACGAGCTGCTGTGCGGGCGCCGGCCGTTCCACTTCGAGACCGGCAAGCCGCAGGAGGTCCTGCGCCTGGTGTGCGAGAGCGATCCGCCCCGGCCATCGACGCGTCTGGGCGCCGCCGCCGGGGGTGAGAAGAGCACCGAAGAGGTCGCGGTGGCGCGCGACGAGACACCGGAGCGGCTCCGCAAGCGCCTGGAGGGTGATCTCGACACCATCGTCGGCGTCGCCATGCACCGCGAGCCGGGCCGGCGCTATCCGTCGGCGCAGGCGCTCGAAGACGACCTGCGGCGTTACCTGGAGTCGCAGCCGCTCACCGCCCGGCCCGATACCGCCTTTTATCTTGCAGGCAAGTTCATCCACCGGAACCGCGCCGCGGTGTTTGCCGCCGGGCTGGTGGTGGCGTCGCTGGTGGTCGGCATCATCGGCACCACCCGAGCTCTGTTGATTGCCGAGAAGGAAAGATTGCGCGCCGAGCAGCACCTCCAGGAGCTGGAGGAGGTGGTGAGCTTCAACGTCGGAATGTTCGAGATCGCCGACCCCGGGGAGGCCCGCGGCAACACCGTCACCGTGCGCGAAGTGCTCGACCGGGCGGCCGAACGGGTGCCGGCCGAACTGGGCGATCGGCCAGCGGTGGCGGCGCGACTGCTGTCGACTCTCGGCCAGGTGCACCGGGCTCTGGGGCTCTACGAGCCTGCGGCAGGGCTCTTGGAGCGCGCGCTGGATCTTCGTCGCGCGGCCTTCGGCGAAGACTCGATCGAGGTGGCCCGCGGCATCCACGAGCTTGCGGGGGCGCGCCACGACCAGCGCCGTCTCGACGAATCGGCGGAGCTCTACCTCGACGCCGCGGATCGGCGCGGACGGTTGCTCGGCGAGGACCATGCCGAGACCGCCGCCTCGCTCCACGGTCTGGGGACGGTACACCTGGCGCGCAGCGAGTGGGAGATGGCCGAGGAGGTGTATCGGCGCGCGCTGGATCTTCGTCGCGCGGCCCTCGGCGAGGACCACGTCGACACGGCCGAGAGCCTCAATGACCTCGCCGAGGTGCTGTTCTATCGTGAGCGCTACGCGGACGCCGAGCCGATCTTCGAGCAGGCGCTGGCGATCCGCCGCGAGCACCTGGGCGAGGACCATCCGGCGGTCGCCGAGACCCTGCACAACCTCGCGGCCACGGCCGCGCAGCTGAGCCGGCCCGGCGACGCCGAAGAGCGGTACCTGGAGGTGCTGGCTCTGCGGCGCAAGCTGTTCGCTGGCCCGCACCGCGACCTGGTGAAGACACTGCACAACGTGGCGGTCGCGATCGGCGACCAGCAGCGCATCGAAGAGGCGGAGGTCTACTTGCGCGAGGCACTGGCCATGGCGGAGGCCATCCAGCCGGACGATCCCCTGCATGTCGGACGCGGGCTGCGCGCCCTGGCGCGCAACCTCGAGGGGCAGGGCCGCGCGGCGGAAGGCGAGGCCCTGATCCGGCGCGCCCTGGATCTGGAGCTGGCGACTCTGGGCGAGGTGCATCAGAGCGTGGTGATGACCCGCTACGGTCTGGCGCGATTGCTCGACGACCTGGGCGAGCACGGTGAGGCAATCGTCGAGCTGGAGGCGCAGATCCGGGCCCAGCGGCAGCTCACCGGCCTGCCGCCCGAGCGCCTGGCCTATCCGCTGACGCTGCTCGCCGTGCAGCACGCCCGCCTGGGCAATTGCGATCCCGCGCGAGGCGCGCTCGACGAGGCTCTCGAGGCCCATCCAAGCCTCGGGGAGAGCCCTTCGCTCTCCCCGAGGCGTGACGAGGTCCGGGCGACCTGTCCCTGAGCAGCGACAGGAGCCTGTCGCCTATGGGCGCTACGGATCTTCCCAGCGTTCGATTGCCACGCCGCCGTCAGCGCCGTCGAGAAGATTCCCCAGGTCGGCGTCGTGAGGGCCGATCCCCTCGCAGCTCGCCTGCGCCGTGAACCTGAGGTGGAAGTCCATTGCGGAGCCGGCGTACGAGTAGCCGTGGCCGTTGCTGGCGTCCGTTGCCTGCACCGAGACCTTGCCGCTGCCCGCGACCTCGGCGACAGCGCCGGGGGCGACCAGTGTCATGGTGGAGGTCTGATCGAAGTGGTCGATGTTGTCGCCGACGGTCGTACCGGGCGCGTCGACCTGGACAGTCGCCGCGCCGGCGATCAGCGATTGGCTGCTGTTCAACACCAGGCTGCCGTCGACCTCCGCGGCGGATTGCGCCCAGAGGCCGTTGCCGGCGGCGATGGACTGGGCGCAGCCCGCGATTCTTCCTACGTGCTCGATCGTCGGCATGCATTCCACCCCGCACGGATTGAGGGTGGGCTCCTCGAGCCACAGGACCGGCCGCGAAGGCCAGTCCGTGGGGAGTTGGATGTCGTCCCCTCCGGTGGTGGTGGTGCACAGCAGCCAGATGCCGAGGGCGGAACGCCCCTGGGTCACAAAGCGTGACGCGCCGGTCGGGCCGTCGATCGACTGGGCGCCGGCGGCGAAGAACGCGCCCTCGGGGTTCTCGACCAGCACGTGCAGGGGCTGTTGCCCGGACTTGTCACCGATCTCGATCGCCGGCGTGGAGAGCCCCACGGCGTCGACCCAGCGGCAGGTGCAGTCGGCGTTGCCTTGCTGCTCCCCTAAGGTGAGCTCCCAGACGAACCCGGGAATCTCGTCGGTGAGGTCCGGGAACTTGGTGCGCACGGTTTCGATCAGATCCGACGAGCCGCTCGCCTTGGCCCAGGCGACGGCGTTCCAGAATTCTTCCGAGACGGCGATCGGGCCGCCCTCGAGGCCCTCGATCAGGCGATAGCGGCAGTTCTCGCCGGTCGGGCACGTGACGCCGACGCGGAATCGCACCTCGTCGCGCGGGCCTTCCGCGTCTTCCAGGCGCAAGCGGAACTGAAAGCCGGCGTTCGCCGTGGCGACGTGGACCAGGGCCGACTCGAGCAGGTGCTCGGTGCGCTCACCGGGATCGCGGGCCACCGGCCAGGTTTCGAGGTCGACGCCTGCCGGCGTCGACAGCACCAGGCTGGCGTCGGGCAAGCCGTCGTCGCCCCAGCCGATCGAGACCTGGAGATCCTCGTGCTCGACACCGTCGAGGCCGAGGTCGTCACCCGTGGTTCCGCCAAAAATCGGGAACTCGAACTCCAGGCAGGTCTCGGCCGTTGCCGGCGAGACCGAGACGAAGATCAGGAGAAGCAGTGCGAGATGGTTGAATCGGGTCGCAGGGAATCGGAAACCGGAAGTCATGAAAACTCTCCTAGATGATGGGCCGGACGGGCCGCACGCGACCAGCCTGGCTGTTCCAAGTTGCAGTAGGCACTCGTGACGCAGGGTCTTGGTGAAGTAGGTCCTCGTGAAATAGGTCGTCTACGTCCTCCTTGGTCCGGCATGCGATCGACCGCCTCTGGTGTCAAAGGCGGGATTCCGGACCAGACTCCCTCAACGGATTTGACGGCGACGTGAAATCAGGGCTGGCGGCGAAGCGCCAGATGCGGCTTCAGCACTTCCGCGGCGCGCTCGGCTTCGGCGACCGAGTTGTAGAAGTGCGAGGCGATGCGGATCTGGCCACCGGACCGTACCGAGGCCTTGATGCCGGCGGTGTGCAGAGCCTCACCGGCGCGGGCGCTGTCTGTGACCGGCACGGACAGGATGGAGCTGCCCGGCGGCGGAAGCTCGAGCAGCTCGGCGAGGCGCAGGACCGGCGCCCGGGCCAGGGCGAAGCGCTCGTCGTCGCCGATCAGGAGCAGCGTTTCGAGCGACGGCCGGGCACCCACCCAGGGGTGCCAGGCGAGCGAGACGTCGAAGCGGGCGGCGTCGGCCGCCAGGGCCAGTGGCGAGCCGTAGAAACGACCGTAGGGATCGTCGCCGGCGCGCCAGGAGGCGACCACCGGCGAGACCGCGTCCCATAGCGCCTCGCGCACGTAGAGAAAGGCCACGCCGCGGGGGCAGCAGAGCCACTTGTAGGCGCCGCAGGAGAGGTAGTCGATGGCCATCTCGCTGACGTCGACCGGCATCGCCCCCAGCGCCTGCGAGCCATCCACGTACAGGCGTGCGTCGGCGTCGCGGGCAGCGGCTCCGATCGCCTCGAGATCGGCCACCGCGCCATCGGCGGACTGTACCAGGCTCACCGCGACCATCGACGTGTCCTTCGTGACCGCTTCGGCCAGGCGGGCGAGCGGCGCCTCGCGCACCCGCAGCAGGCCCCGGCGCTGGGCGTCGAGGAAGGGGTAGATCACCGAGGTGAAGTCGCCCTCGGCGAGCAGAACTTGACCGCCGGCCGGCACTCCGGTGGCGACGATGCCGGTGGCCACCGAGACCGCCGGCATCAAGGACACTTCGCCGGCCGAGCCGTGAATCAGGCGTGCGAACAGCCGGCGGCAGACCTCCGCCTCGCTGTCCCAGTCGTCGATCCAGTGCGCGGTGCCGCCGCGCCAGCCGCGTAGCGCCTGCTCGAGCGCGCGAATCGTCGGCGCGGGCGGCAGCCCGTAGGTCGCCGTATCGAGATAGACGGTTCCTGGAGCCGGCGAGAAGAGGCCGATGACGTCTCTGGTGTTCATGACGTGAAGAAAATAACGGTCCGGGGGTTGACCCGTCTATAGGTTCACACTGCAAGATGCTGCTCGTCGCGCGACGTAGCACACCCAACAGCACACCAGACATACAGGAGATCGTCATGCCTTCATCCCACGTTACCGTCGAGCAGTGGACCAAGATGTTCGAAGACATCGGCCTCACCGACCCGGACATGCATCGCTGGCACGAGCTCTTCGAGCGCCGCCATCCGGACGGTCACCAGGGTTTCCTCGAATGGCTACAGCTGCCGGCCGAACGGGTCGCCGACATCCGCCGCAAGTCGGCGGAAGCGTCGTAGACTGACGGAACCTGGGCAGGGGCGGGTGCCGGCCGCGGCACCCGCCCCCCGGCCCGAGACACACCATGCTCACCATCAGCCAAGTCGCTGCCCGCTTCGGCCTGTCGCGCAGCACACTCCTCTACTACGACTCGATCGGCCTGCTGTCGCCGTCGCTCCGGAGCCGTGCCAACTACCGCCTGTACTCACCGGCTGACGTCGAGCGCATGGAGCTCATCGACCTCTACCGCCAGGCCGGCCTGGCGCTCAAGGACGTC
>JAAELT010000448.1 GCA_024226315.1 bacterium
GGCCCCGGCTGGCTGAACGTCGGCGATGCGGCCGGCTTCGTCGATCCGGTCTACTCCGCCGGCATCTATCTGGCGACCGTCACCGCCGAGCGCGCCTTCGATCTGGTGTGCCCGAGCCTGCTGCGGGGGGAAGTGCCCGACGCGCAGGTGCTAGAGGAATACGGCCGCTGGTTCGGCACCGGCTTGACGCGGTTCAAGCAATACATCTACGGCTACTACACCCCGGGGTTCCGGCAGGTGTTCTTCAGCGATCCGCCGCTCGAGTCCATGCGGCGGGCCGTGGTCTCCATCCTGGCGGGCAACGTCTTCTCGCCCTCGAGGCGAATTCGTTTTTGGACCTCGATCTTCTGGTTCTGGGTGCGCTGGGAAAACCGCAAGCATGGCCTGCGTTGATTTTTCCGCTTCGCTCGATCCTCGAGGCGGTGGTGCGGAGCTTCCCCTCCCTACCGGTCGGGCCTGCGAGCTACCAGGCTCGCCATGGCCCGCGTCTTTTGGACGTCCTCCGGAAACAGGGTCTTTTCGCGATAGTCGAGGATCTCGAAGTCCGCGAAGGCGCGACGCAGCTCGCCGGCCTCGAGGGTGTGCTCCGGGTCGCTGGGGCCGCGCGGCAGCTCCACCTGAAGCCGCGTGAAGCTCTCGAACACGACGAGACCGCCTGGCGCCGTGGCGTCCTTCAGCGCCGCGAAGAGGTCACGCTGCAGGAAGTTGAAGTTGAGCACGACCTGGTACTCGCGCGGCGGCAACGGACCGCGTGTCAGGTCGCAGCACCTGGGATGGACGGAGAGCCCCTCGCGGTCGACTCGCTCCCGGAGCCAGGCGATGACCACGCCGGAGACGTCGAGCGCGTCGACGGTGAAGCCGAGGCGTGCCAGATAGGCTGCGTTGCGTCCGTTGCCGCAGGCCACGTCCAGGGCGCGTCCGTGGGGCTCGGGGGTGAGGAGATCGCGGTGCGCGACCAGCCACTCCGCGGGCTCGGAGCCAAAGGACTCTGGGCCTTTGTCGCGGTACTTGCGATTCCACTTCTGGCGGTCGCCTCGGTCACGGTCGCCCATCCAGCCGAGTCTATCCGCTGGGCCACCCGACTTCTCTTCCGCATCGGTCAAACGGCCGATGCGTCTGACGAGCCGGCGCCCCTAGAGTTGGGACGATTGTCAGTGTCGGAATTACTGCGCATGGACCGAAAACGTCGGGCCCGACAAGGGAACCCGAGACGATCTGCCAGATGTAAGGAGCTGAAATGAGCACGAATCCTCAAGCCTATGATGCCATCTTTCTCGGTGGCGGCCTGTCGTCGTCCCTGATGGCGCGCTACCTCAAACGCGAGCATCCCGAGCTCGAGATCCTGATCCTGGAGAAGAACACCGACAC
>JAAELT010000449.1 GCA_024226315.1 bacterium
AGGGTTAGGGTTAGGGTTAAGGTTAGGGTTAGGGTTAGGGTTAGGGATAGTGTTAGGGTTAGGGTTAGGGTTAGGGTTGGGGTTATGGTTAGGGTTAAGGATAAGTATAGGGTTATGGTTATGGTTTTAGTTAATTATTTATTTAGTTAGTTAGCATGTTAGTAGGCTTGTGAGTAAGATAGTAAGCATGCCTTGTAAAGTTGTTTGTAAGTCAGTTAGTTAGTTACCTTACTAGTTAGTTAACTAGATGGTTTGTGAGAATGTTAGTTAGTTAGTTAGTTAGGTAGTTAGTTAGCCTGTTAGTAAGCTTGTTAATTAGTTAGTTAGCATGGCTTGTAACATTGTTAGTAAGTCAGTTAGTTAGTTACCTAACTAGTAAGTTAACTAGGTGGCTTGTAAGCATGTTAGTTGGTTATTTATTTAGTTAGTTAGGTAGGTAGTTAGTTAGTTAGTTCGTTCGTTAGTTAGTTAGTTAGTTAGTTAGTTAGTTAGTTAGTAGTAGTAGTAGTAGTAGTGCTACCTTTATTCGAGGCCTGGGGGTGAGGGTGGGTGGAACGAGTGGAACCCACGATAAACGTGCACTTCGCAGCCCTTCAAGAACACG
>JAAELT010000450.1 GCA_024226315.1 bacterium
AGGCCCTCGGTCGCTATCGCGCCCTTGCCACGCCCTAAGCCCATGTCGTCGCGCGCGCTCTAAAGAGAAGAGCAGAGGCCTTCGGCCCGAGCCGCAGAGGACTCGCCACCGCCGGCTCGATTCCACCGGATTCCCCCGCGGTTGGAGCCTGGCCGGCAAGCTGTCGTTTCCATCCTCGGAGGAAGGGAAAGGCCATCTTGTGAGGAGATCCATTCTGGATCTCCCGCGAGAAGGGAGGCCACTCATGGACGACAACACAGGAGAAGTCCTGGCTCTGATGCAGCGCATCGACGAGGGCTACGCCACAGGAGCGGCCGATGCCGTGCTCGATCTCGAAGAGGAGCTCGAACGCCGGCTCTGGTTCCTCGAGCACTATCTCGAAGCGCTCGAGGAGGACGAAGAGCTCCAGGTCGACGATGGAGACCCCGACGCCGAAGTCGGCGTCGAGGAGCAGTTCATCGCCCTGTGGCACGCCTTCAACTCCGATCACGGATCTTTCGCTGGCCTCGCCGAGGCCAGCCAGGAGCACCTGCGCGACGTGCTCGAGTGCGCCTGCCTGCGAGGCATGGCGCCGCGGCACCTGCGCGTCGACGCCTTGCCGGCTCTTCTGCCGATCGCGCGCGAGCTGGCCGAGGACCGCCAGGCGCTCATCGCGCGCTACCGGGCTCAGGCCCGGAGGTGGGGCCGAGGGCCGTTGCCGTCACCCACCGCCAGAGGAGCCGAGAGGAGTTTCTTGTGAAGGAGATCCTGCGGATCTCCCGACTCTTCGGGACTCTCCGAAAGGAGCCTTGGCGATGGACGAGATCGTGATCGACGTGGCGCCGGTGCACCGGTGGCAAAGCGCGATGCGCGCTCTTGCCCGGCGAGACCTCCCGAGCCCTGCCGGCGTCCGCCGGCGGATCGAGGAGCAAGGCGAAGACCCGGTCCGTGCCGCGGTCAGCTACCTCGAGACCGTGGTCTCGGGCGCCCTCGACGCTGCGATCGACGATCTCGACTCCGCGGCGCTCGGCCGGGCTCTCCTCGCCGAGGAGCTGCTCCTGATCCTCACCGGCTCCGACGACGACGACGTCGTCCGCGCGTGGCTCCAGCGCGGCGAGCCCGGGCATCCCGCCCGAGAGGGGAGACGAGGCCGGTAGGGCGGGAGAGATCCTGCGGATCTCTCGATTCTTCCAACCTCGAAAAGGAGGTACTCATGCTAGTACGAGTCACGTCTGCGACGCCCTGGGGAATCGAGGCCCGTCCCGTCGAGGCGCAGGTCGACGTTTCGTTGGCTCCGCCACGGTTCCGGATCGACGGTTTGCCCGGAACCGCGGTCCGTGAGAGCCGCGAACGGGTCCGCCATGCCATCGAGCGCTCGGGCTACGAGCTGCCGCCGCGATCGGTCGCTTGTCGGCTGACGCCTGCTGACCTCCCGAAACAGGCTCCCTACTTCGATCTCGCCCTCGCCTTGGGCCTGCTCTCGGCCCTGGGGGAGCTGCCGGCCGAGGCGCTCCGCGGGCGTCTCGTCTGCGGCGAGCTCGGATTCGACGGCTCGGTGCGCTCGGTGCGCGGGGCTCTCGCTCTCGCCGAGCTGGCTGTTCGGCAAGGACTGCGCGAGCTCATCGTGCCGGCCGAAGGCGCCGGCGAGGCCGCGGCCCTCGCCGAGGTGCCGGTGATTCCGGTGCGCTCGCTCTCAGACGCCGTCGAGCATCTCGCCGGCCGCTCGCCGGTGGCTGGCGCACACGCCACGACCGCTGCGACCGAGCCCCTCGCCACGGGCCTCGATCTCTCAGACGTCCGGGGCTGTGAGCCGGCCAAGCGCGCGCTCGAGGTGGCCGCGGCCGGTGGCCACCATCTGCTGATGATCGGCACACCGGGCTCGGGTAAGACGATGCTGGCGCGGCGCTTGGCCGGCATCCTGGCGCCGCTTAGGCGACTGGAGTCGATCGCCGTC
>JAAELT010000451.1 GCA_024226315.1 bacterium
ACGTCGCCGAAGCTCTCCAGAGCGGCGACGGTGTCCGCGGGCAGGCCCGACGTGGCGCCGTGGTGGCGCCAGCCGGTACCGTCCCAGAGCCACAGGCCGGCCCGGGCCGAGCCGACGGCGACGAAGCTCCGGTCGCCGCGCGGCATCACCGCCAGAGAGGTCAGCCCGTCCGTCGGCGACTCCCCCCCGCCCGGCGCCGGCAGGGGCCGCCACCGGTGGCCGTCCAGCCGGTAGACGTGCGGTCCGCTCCAGCGGGCCACCGTCCACACCTGGCCATCGGCGTCGACCCGCAGCGCGCCGAGCTCGCCGTCCGGCAGGCCGGCGGCCGGGGCGACGCTGAATGCATGACCGTCGAACAGGGTCAGGCCGGCCTGGCTGAGGATCCAGATACGGCCCGACGGACCCAGCGCCATAGCCGTGATCGCCGCGCTCGGCAGACCGGCGCCCACGGCGAAGGTCTCGACCCTGGGTTTCTGGGCGCCGGCCGGAACGCTCAGCGCCAGCGCCAGCACCGAGGCAGCCAAGCGGTTGGCGCCACGGCTCGCGGCGACGCCGCGCCACCGCCCGCGACACTTTCCCAGATCCAAGGGCATGAACCTCATTTTAGGAAATCCATAAACATTCCGTAAGGACTCCCCGTCGCGCTCCTGCCAGGCTTCCGCGATCGAACGCCAACCAAGGAGCCCTCAATGACACGACATTGCATCCTCTTGACGCTGAGCCTGCTGCTGGCCTTCTCCATCCGAGCTGAAGAGCCCATCCAGACCGAGGAGCCCGACACCGAAACCGAGACACCAGCCGCCACGGCCATCGACGAGATCGTCGTCTCCTCGACCTTCTCGATCCTGAAGGACGAGCCGATCGGTGCCGCGGGGCTGTCACGCGAGGAGATCATGGATCTCCCCCACTTCGCCGACGACCTCTACCGCGCGGTGATGGTGCTACCGGGCACAGCCGCCGGCGACATCTCGGGCCGTTTCGGAGTCCGCGGCGGTTTCTACCCCGAGATCCTTGTGCAGCTCGACGGCCAGGAGCTGTTCGAGCCGTTCCATCTCAAGGACTTCCAGGGCGTGTTCAGCATCCTCGACTCGGAGATGATCGGCGGCGTCGACCTGATCCCCTCGGGCTTTCCGGCGGAGTACGGCGACCGCATGACCTCGGTGCTCGAGATGACCACGGGCACCCCCGGCCAGCGGCGCACCAACCTCGGCATCAGCTTCTCGAACGCCTGGTTCGGTTCGGCCGGCACCTTCGCCGGCGACAAGGGCCACTGGCTGGGATCACTGCGCCGGGGCTATCTCGACGTGGTGCTGAAGTTCGCCGGGGACAACGACGACGACGAGGAGGATCCCTCGCCACAGTACTGGGACGCCTTCGGCAAGCTCGGCTACCAGCTGAGCCCGCGCCAGAACCTGTCACTCGCCGCCCTGATCGCAGACGACGACCTGACCTTCGAGGAGCTCGAGGACGATGGCGATTTCTCCCGTGCCGAGACCGGCTACGGCAGCTCCTACCTGTGGCTGACGCATCAGGCCCTGCTGTCGTCCGACGCCTTCGTCGACACAGCCGCCTCGTTCAGCCGGATCGACGGCGAGCGGTTCGCCGATTTCATCGACGAGCCAGAGTTCTTCGATCTGACCGACGACCGCGTGCTCGACGTCCTCGCCCTCAGGCAGAGCTGGAACTGGCAGCCCGCCGATCGCCACTATCTGAAGTGGGGCTTCGAGGTCCGCGACTACCAGGCCGAATACGACTACTTCAACACCCTCTTCCAGCGCTTCCCGATCGACGATCCACGCTTTCTCCCCGCCGAGGTCAACCGTCGCTTCGTGGGCGACTTCTCGGGCCAGCATTACACCGTCTACGCCGCCGACCGCTTGCGTCTCGGCGCCCGCACGACCGCGGAGCTCGGCCTGCGCTGGGACCAGCAGACGCTGCTCGACGAGAACCAGCTCAGCCCACGGGTGAACCTGGTCTACGACCTCGGCGCCGCCAGCGTCCTGCGCGCCGGCTGGGGCCGCTACTACCAGTCGCAGCGTCCTCACGAGCTCGACGTCCAGTTCGGCGAGACCGACTTCTTCGAGGCCGAGCAGGCCGATCACTGGACCCTGGGCTATGAACGGGACTTCGGCAAGGTGTCCCTACGCGCCGACGCATACCGCCGAGAGATCTCGGATCCCAGGCCGCGTTACGAGACCGTCTTCGATCCCTTCGAGCCCTTCCCCGAGAGCGCCCAGGACCTGGTTCGTCTCGCCCCCGAATCGGCCACGGCACAGGGCGTGGAGCTGCACTTCGCCAGCCGCTCGGGAAGCAAGTTCAACTGGTGGGCGAGCTACGCCCTTTCCGAAGCCGAGGACGAGATCGACGGCGTCGCGGTTCCGCGCTCTATCGATCAGACCCACGCCCTGACGCTCAACGCCAACTGGCGCCCGAGCCGCAAGTGGAACCTGAATTGGGTGTGGACCTACCACACCGGCTGGCCGACCACCGGCGTCGATGCCGAGGTGGTGTTCTCCGGCGGCGGTCTCGACCTCGTCCACCACGTCGGCCCCTTCTACAACGAACAGCTCGACGACTACCACCGCCTGGACATGCGCGCCAGCCGCACCACCCGGCTCAAGAAGGGCCAGCTGTCGCTCTTCATCGACATCCAGAACCTGTACAACCGCGAAAACCTGCGCGGCATCGACATCGACGAGGAGGACATCTTCCGCCAGTCCGACGGCAGGCTGGTGGTAGCGTTCCCGGACGAGGAATGGCTGGGGATCCTGCCGTCCTTCGGGATCAGTTGGGAGATCTAGCGCAGATACACAACGAAGGCGCCGCGCCCGCCGAGCTTGCGCGGCGCCTCGGAGAAGGCGCGGACGTGGCGCCGGCCGGGCCCCTGGAGCCACTGCTCGACGCGCTGGCGCAGGATGCCGCGGCCTTCGGGTGAGTGATGGCCCTTGCCGGTGATCACCAGCACGGCGCGCGCGCGGGAGGCCGCCACGCGGGTGAGGAAATGCTCCAGGCGGGTGAGTGCGTCGGCCGCTTTCAGGCGATGGAGGTCGATCTGTTGCTCGATCCGGGGGTTTTTTTCCTTCCTCCGAAGCCGGCTGCCCGGCTTGCCAGCACCGCGCGGCAGCTCGGGCGGCGGCTCGGGCGGCGGCTCGCGGCCGCCGGCGTCGAGCTCACCCAGCGCCTCGAGGAAGAGCCGGCGCTCGTCCTCGTCCTGGCCCTGCTCCTGCCTCTGCTGCACCGCGGCGTCATCGGCACACTCCGCCGCCGGGCGGCGAGCACCGTCCTTCAGCGGCTCGACACCGATCGACACCATGCTGCGGCGAAAGATCTCGTCGTCGTCCATGTCTGGTGCGACGCCTCAGTGGCTGGGCATGAACGAGATGGCCGACTCGAAGCTCCGCGACAGGCTCGCAACCTCGTGCACGACCTGCGGTGAGGCGGCTTCCAGGATCGCCGCCGCCAGCTCCGCGCTGACCGCCGCCAGCTCGTAGAGCCGGCTGCCCTGAAGCCGATAGACATGGCCGGCCTCCAGCACGCGGGCCGCCGCCTCGTCCGTGGCGAAGGCCACCAGTGATCTGGCGCCCACCACCCCCATGCCACCGCCCTCGGTGTAGAGACCCAGGCGTCCCTCTGCCACCACGTAGAGACTGCCCTCGGGCTCGTCCGCGGCCGGAAACGCCTGGCCCGTCTCCGTGTCGACCTTCTCGGCGTCGCTGGCGATCTTCATCAGCGCCTCCGACGGCAGGCCGGCGAACGCCTTCACCTGCCGCATGGCCGCGATCTTGCCGAACATCGAGCGGCTCTCCCAGGACGCCATCTCCGGATGGCCGGGAACGATGACCCGATCGATGCGCTCCTTCTCGTCGGTCGTCAGTTTCGCCGTGTGCCGGGTGTACTGCTCGGGATCGACTTGCAGGATGGTGCCGGCCGCCACCTCCTGGAGCATCGCCTCGGGGTGAAAGACGTTGGCGACCAGCACGTCGTCGACCTCATCGCGCTCGAGCTCGGCGATGGCCTGCAGCGCGCACGCACGCGTCCAGGCACTCATCGCGTCGTGCTCACGGAAAACGATCGCTCCGAGACGCTCGACCGGCGCCATCCGCTGACGGGGAAACCACGACTCGAGCCGCTTCATCGCCTTGATCGGCGGCAGCTCCTCGACCACCGGGAACAACATGGGCTTGATGTCGGCGGAGACCACCACGTCCAGGATCTCGAGCGCGAAGACCACCGACTCGTTGTTGCCGGTGGTCAAGTTCCGCCGCACCAGATCGATCGCCCGGGGATCGTGCAGCAGCGACAGCTGCAAGAACAGCTCGCTGCGGTTCTGCACGTTCTCGGCTTCCAGGGCCTCGCGCACCTCGAGAGTCGCCTCGGATTCCCCGAGATCCAGGATCGCGCTCAGGTTCCAGGCCATGCGCCGAACCAGGTTCTCGACCTCGTTCTTGAGTACCGGGATCTCGCGCTCGTCCGGCCGGTAGCCGGAATGGGAGAGCGCCACCAGGGTCCAGAGGCGCACCTCCTTGTCCGGAAACCGCAGCTTGTCGACGATGAACGCCCCGGCCTGGCGGCCGCCGGTGTGATGGTAGACGTTGAGGATTCGGAGCCGCACGTCGGTTTGCTGGTCGACTTTGCCGAACGCTGCTTCGAGATCCGGCAGCACCGGGTCACCGATCGAGATCAGCGCCGCGGTGGCGGCGGTCGCGTACCGTTGCGACGACATCTGGGAGATGACGCGCTGCCAGAATCGCGGGTCCCGGATTCGTCCGGCGGCCAGCAGAGCGGCGCGCTGAACGTCCGGGTCGCGGTCCCACAACAGCCCGGTCAGATCACCGTGGCTCTGCCCCGCCGACCAGCCGATGGCCAGGGCCGCCAGCTCGCGATCCTCCGGCTGGCGCGAGGCGACGAGCGCGGCGAGCTGGTCCGCGCCGCTGGCCAGCCCCACCAGGTCGCGCAGCGTCTGCATGGTGCTCACCGCGGCGGCGCGGATCTCGGGTTCGTCCGCGGCGGAGCATGTCTCGACCGCCTCCCACGCGTCGAAGTCGCGGGTGCGCTCGATGCGCTCGAGCACCGGCATTCGGAGCTCCGGCGAACCGCGCTCGACGATGTCGATCAGGGTCTGTGGGACGACCGTGGAATCGACCCGCGCCAGCACGTCGGAGACGTAGTCGAACTGCTCGGGCGTCGCTTCGAGCAGGCGTCCCTGGATCGTCTCGACCGGCGATTCGGTCCCTCCCTTGTCGACTTCGCGCGCCAGGGTCTGGAGAAGGCGTTCGCGGTACTGCCGATGCAGCAGGGTCACGGTCACGAGCCAAGCGACCAGCAGCGGAAGGGTGGCGTACAGCAACTGCAGGGCGTCGAATCCCTCCTTGCTATAGAGGCTGTGCAACAGCAGCCCGATGCCCACAGCGAGCGTCACCGAAGGGCTCACCGTGCCTTCGATACGCGCCTGGTATTCGAACTTCTCCTCGCTGTCCAGGGGCTGGTACAGCACCTTGAAAGCGCCGTCGAAAATCGCTTTGCGGATCACCAGCCAAAGCAGCTTGATCATGGTGATCAGCAGAAAGAAGAGCTCCAGGCCGGTTCCCATGGAGCGCGCCAGTATCGCCATGCCGATGACCGCCAACAGCAGGCCGGGCAAGCAGGTGAGACCGAACCTGACCCCGAACTGGCTCACCAGACGGCCCGAGAGAAAGGCCTTGACCACCAGCTCGAGAAGCTTGGCGATGCCGTAGAACTTGCCGACGAACGCCGCCAACTCGGCGCCCTTACCGTGGAACTTGATCTCTACCTCGGACAGGAAGCTCAGGTCGATCAGGTAGAAGGCCAGGACGACCACCGCCAGCAGGGTGGAGATCAGCACGAAGTACCGATCGCCCAACAACGCCGCGAAGCTGCCGGCCTCGCGCTTCTCGTCTGCCGAGCTGCGGATCTCGAGCTCGTCTGTAAACCTACGCCCGATCTCTCGCACCGTCATGATGCTCAGGACCACGCCGACGGCGGCGAACAGCAGCAGATCCTCGAAACGTTTGATCAACGGCAGGTTGGCCGAGACCATGACCGGGACCATGAAAAAGCCGATGATCGACGAGATGACCCCGCCCGAGCTGACCAGGCTGAACAGCCGCTTGCCCTGCCGGAGGTCGAAGAGGCGCACCGCGATGCCCCAGTACTCCAGCTCCAGCAGCGTCAGCAGCGGACCGACGGCGACAAACATCAGGAAGACGGGCCACTTGGCGGGGATCACCCGCGCGACACCCCAAGAGACCAGCACGAAGACCAGAACGGAGTACAGTTGCACCAGCAGCAGGCGGCTGAAGCTCAGCCTTCGTTCGAGGCGCGCGAATACGCCGACCACCGCGTAGCCGGCCAGCGCCGTCGCGATGTAGGCCCAGGGCAGGGTCTCGACATCGTAGCGGTCGAGGAACAGGGCGTAGGCCGAGGAGAACAGGAAGGCGGTGCAGATGCCGTTGAACAGCGAGTGGCCGAACAGCCAGATGAAGCGCGAGTGCTCGCCGCTCCGCAGGCCCAGAAGCTGTGCGAATCGGATCAACAGTTTCATCGGCACGGGTGCTGTGTTGGTTGCGCTGTGTTGGTTGGAATGTACCATTGTAGCAGCCGCGCCGTGTAGCCTTCCTTGGCGGCCACATTCTCCCTGGCATCATCGCCCCGCCCCGCGCTTGTAGTATCGTCCGTCCCAGGAGCATGTCCGTAGACGGATTTTGATGGCAGAGCATTCAGATCGGGACGAGAAGAGCGCGCCGGGCGGGTTCGGCAGCTTTCTGGCGTGGATCCTCCACTACCTGCGCTCCTACAAGTGGATGGCGGCGGTCATCCTGCTGGCCCTGCTGCTCCAGACCGCCTTTCGGGTGCTGCTGCCGGTCGGCTATCAGCAGATCTTCGACCGCGCGATCGTCAACCAGGACATGGATCTGCTCGGCAAGATCTTGACGATCCTGCTGATCGCCTGGGTAGTGCAGGCCGTCGCCACCCTGGTGCAATCCAGGCTCGCCGCGCGCATGGGCGCGCGGGCGATGAACGACATCCGCCTGGAGATGTTCGATCACCTCCAGCGACTGCCGACGAGCTTCTACTCCCGCGCCAAGACCGGCGACCTGATGTCGCGCTTCTCGAGCGAGCTGGCGGTGATCGAGGAGGCCGTCGTCCACGGCGTGCCGATGTTCTTCTACGCCTGTCTCATCTTCATTCTGTCGGTCGCCCTGCTGTTCTTCATGGAGTGGCAGCTGGCCCTGATGACCGTGGCCATCGTGCCTCTGGCACTGCTCGTGCCGCGGCTGCTGAGCGGGCGGGCTCAGCGGTCGAGCTACGAGCGCAAGACCTACGAGGCCGAGGTCGCCAACACCGTTCAGGAGAACATCGGCACCCACACCGTGATCAAGGCCTTCGGGCTGCGAGAGGCGCGGCTGGCGCTCTACCGGGGACAACTCGAGAATCTGCGCGAGAAAGTCGCCACCACCCATTTCCTGAGCGCCATCGTCGGCCGCACCGCCAACCAGGGTTTCTTCC
Source organism: bacterium (assembly GCA_024226315.1). Lineage (GTDB taxonomy): Bacteria > Acidobacteriota > Thermoanaerobaculia > Multivoradales > J023 > JAAELT01. Next base: position 7,528 of record JAAELT010000451.1, read on the forward strand.
TGCTGCAGATCCTGGTGATCGGCTTCGGCGCCTATCTCGCCGTCTGGGGCGTGATCACGGTGGGCATCCTGGTGGGCTTCGTCACCCTGCTCTTCAACGTCACCAGCGCCGCCAACTCGATCGCCGCCAACCTCCCCGACCTGCTGCGGGCGACCGGCGCCATGCGGCGTATCCGCGAGCTGTTGCTCGAGAAACCCGAGATCGAGGAAGCAGGCGACGCCGTGCAGCTGCCCAGGCTCGCCAGGGCGGTGACCTTCGAAGATGTGCATTTCGGCTACGGTCCCAATCAGCCGATTCTGTGCGGACTGTCGTTCGAGGTCCCGGCCGGCGAATCGGTGGCGATCGTCGGCCCCAGCGGCTCCGGCAAGAGCACGATCCTCAACCTGCTGCTGCGCCTGCAGGCGCCGGACCGCGGCCGGATCCTGCTCGACGGAGTCGATCTGTCCGAGAGTACCGAGAAGTCGCTGCGCGATCAGACCGGGGTGGTGCTGCAGGAGACCGTCCTGTTCAACGACTCGTTGATGGAAAACATCCGGCTCGGCGCCCCCGGCGCCACCGACGACGAGGTGATGGCGGCAGCCAGGAGCGCCGAGATCCACGACTACATCCTACGGCTACCGGAGCGCTACCAGACCCACGTCGGTGAACGCGGCGGCAAGCTCTCCGGCGGCCAGCGCCAACGCATCGCCATCGCCCGCGCCATCCTGAGCAACCCCGCCCTGCTGGTGCTCGACGAGGCGACCTCGGCGCTCGACCCGGTCACCGAGGCCTCCGTGACCTCGACCTTGCACAGCCTGGCGCAAGACCGCACGGTGTTCGAGACCAGCCACCGCCTCGGCACCATCGCCGGGGTCGACCGCATCCTGGTGGTCGACCGCGGCCGCCTGGCGGAACAAGGCAATCACGACGACCTGCTAGAGCTCGAGGGCATCTACCACGAGCTGTGGAGTAAGCAGAGCGGCTTCAAGCTGAGCGAGGACGGCCGTCGTGCCGAGTGCACGCCGGAGCGCCTGCGCTCGATCCCGCTGCTCAAGCACCTCGGCGACGAGCGCCTCGGGGCCATCGCCCACATGCTGGTGTCGGAGTCCTACGCTCCCGACCGGGTGATCTTCAAGGCCGGCGATCCCGGCGACAAGTTCTATCTCATCGTCCGCGGCGCGGTGGAAGTGATTCTCATCGAGGGTGACGAGCCGGTGGTGATCCGCAAGATGCAGGACGGCGACTATCTGGGCGAGCTGGCGCTGCTCGACAATGCACCGCGCAGCGCCACCATCCGTACCCTGGCCCCGACCCTGTTCCTGACCCTGGGCCGCCAGCACTTCCAGGAGCTCCTGGCCGACGAGCCCCTGCTGCGCTCGGAGATCGAGCACCAGGCGCGCCTGCGCCGTGGTGCGACCGACGATTCGATGGCCACGATCGCGATCAAGATCTGACGTTGTCGTCCGTTCAGCGCCTGGCCACCGCGGGAGTAGCCAGGCGCCGGCGATCCGCTCGGGTTCTTCCTACCAGGCCGAGGTGTCGCCGCTCTCGAATCCGTCGGCAAAGATCGAGTCGTTCGAAGCCGTACCGCCGTAGGCGTAGACGTCGACCGACTGGGCGCCGCCGCCTCCCTCGTCGCGGTTGTCGGTGAAGATGGCGATCAGGTCGCCCATCACCACGTCGAGACCGTTGTAGTCGCCCCACTCGAAACTATTGCTGATGTTCGGGCTGGTGACCGTGGTCAGGCGCTCGGGAGCGCTCCATGTCTGGGCGCCGTCGGTCGAGGTCGAGAAGTAGAGATCGACGTCGCTACGGCCAGGAAGATCCTGGCGGGTGTCGTAGAAGATCACGTACACGGTGCCGTCGGGTCCGATCGCCAGCCACTGGTTGAAGCGGTCCACGGTCATGGCGTCGGCGGTCTCGTGCGGCGTGGTGATCGTCCAGGTGGCGCCGCCGTCACGCGAGTAGGCGACCTGGATGTGGGTGTGATTGTTGGCCGCGACGCCGCTGTCGGGCGCCAGGGTGTCGGTCCAGGCCACGTAGATGCTGTCGCCGTAGGGGCCATTGGTGAGGTCGGCGCCCGCCGCCAGGTAGATCCAGGCGCGCCGCGATTCCATCGCCGGGATCGGCCAGTCGAACGACGCCTCGGTGTCCGCGACCTCGACGTTGGCTGCCCAGTTGGCGCCGCCGTCCGTGGACTTCGAGACCAGGATCTTGCGGCTGTTGAAGGCCGGCCACAGGTGGTAGACGTCGCCGCTCTTGTCGGTCACCAGGTCGCTTCCAATGCCGCGCACGTCCGACGCCGTGCCGAAGCTGTGTGGCGTCGACCAGACGTTGCCGAGGTTGGACGAATAGGCGGTGTACATCTCGTTGCCCTGGTGCCAGGTCAGGTAGATGCGGTCGAGGTAGGGCGAGGACGGATGCAGGTCGACGTGCAGGTACTCCTTGTCGACCCCACCCCCCAGCTCCCGGCGGTCGTCACCCGGGGTGTCGACCTCCAGGTCTGTCCAGGTCACGCCGCCGTCGCCCGTGCGGTAGAACCACACCGCCGAGCCCAGAGTCGCGGTGTAGCCCTTGGTGCCGTCCGAAGACCACGCGACCGTCGGGTCGCAGCACTCGCCGCCGGTCAGATTCGAGCCGACGCTCCAGGTCTCGCCGCCGTCCGTCGAGTAGTGCATGGTCTGACCCGAGATCGGGCCGTTGGTGCCGGCGATGACCAGATCCTGGTCCACCGGGTTGATGGCGATCGCCGACTCCGCGGCACCGGTGGGCGTCGTGACCCGCGCCTCGCCGCTCAGGAACTTGGTCTGCCACTCCTCCTCGGTCATGCCCTTGTCGCTCGTCATGTCGACCTTGTAGACGCCGTTCTCGTAGGACACCGCGCGATAGAGCTTGCCGTCGACCTGGTAGCCGCCATGGCGCAGCTGGAACCACGGCAGGGAGCTGCGCGGATATTGCACCGGGCCGCTGCGCAGCATGTCGGGGCGCTCACGCCGCAGCTCGACGCGGAAGAACGCCGGCACCAGCACGTAGAGCTCCTCCTCGTTGTCGGCCAGGAGGGCGAGATCGTCCTTGGTGAGCTGATAGTTGCGGTCGTCCCAGGGGCCGACGCGGTCGAGCGACGCGTAGTCGACCCGCGCGTCGACGCCCTTGCTCTGGACGATGGTCTGGCCCAGCGCCGGCAGCGCGACCAGGGCGAGCACGAAGAATAGACCGATGGCGGTGGCTCTCATCTGTGGGCACCTCGGAGGTGATGAACTGGAAGGTCTGACGGGGAAGAACGGATGGGATTACGGGCCGACTCGCGCCGGTGGATTCAACCTCGGCTGCTGTTGAGGCTCGGCTCTCTCTGATGGCTGCCTCGACGGCCCGGCGAGCGCGGCTTTGTGGATCCCCAGGGCCAGTATACACGGTCCCGGGGATTCATGCACTGTCGGCTATAGGCAGCCTCTCCAAGGCTCGCGCCGGGCGGCGGAAATCACTGGCAGGCGTCGAAGGCTTCGGTGTCGGTGACGGCGGCAGCGGCGTTGCCGGCGACGTTGGGGTACAGCTTCTCCACTCCCGTGACCGTGTCGGTCACCCGCAGCGTGTATTCGACGTCGGTGGTGGCCGCCGCGAACACCCAGACGCGATCGTTGATGGCGCAGCCGTCGAGCACCTTGACCAACATCTCCCAGTTGTTCGGGCTGACGAGGCGCAGAGTCGAGAGCTGTTGCATCTTGGAGTTTCTCCGTTCGTTCTGTGGGTAGGGACGCCACCAGGCGCCGACCGCATTTCCACGACCGCCTCGGCGCCGCCACCCGTCCCCGGGGGTGGCACGATCCCACCTGCGGGCGCGTTGCGCGACGGCCGGCGAGGCGCTAGGAAGAAAGGGCAAGTGTTTCCGCGGAGCCGTTCATGCCCTCATCGAGTTCCCATCGGCACGTCGCGGTCCCCCGGCGCTCCCGGGGCTGGCGTGTTCTGCTCTTGCTCCTGCCCGCGCTCTTCGTCCCTGGGGCGGCGTGGAGCCAGGATACGGAGACGGCGCTGGCGATCGAGTTCAACTTCTCCAACCCCGGCGCCCGCAGCATGGGGCTCGGCGGCGCCTTCGCGGCGATCGCCGACGACGCCACCGCGGCCTTCGCCAACCCGGCCGGGCTGGTGCAGTTGATCGAGCCCGAGGTCTCGGCCGAGTTCCGCTCCTGGCGCTACTCCACTCCCTTCGTCGAGAGCGGCCGGGTCTTCGGCGAACCGACCGGCATCGGCCTCGACACCGTCTCCGGCCTGCGCGTCGCCCGCTCGACCGAGGAGGTCGCCGGCCTCTCCTTCCTCTCCTTCGTCTACCCGAAAGACCGCTGGGCGCTGGCGTTCTACCGCCACCAGATGGCCAACTTCGAGTTCGCGAGCGAGACCCAGGGCATCTTCCGCGGGGTGCCGGAGGGCGGTCCGCAGGCCCGGGAGAGGTACGCGGAGCTGCGCTCGGTCACCAACCTCGAGATCGTCAGCCACGGCGTCTCCGCCGGCCTGCGCCTCGGCGAGCGGTTCAGCATCGGCCTCGGCATCGCCCGCTTCGAGGTCGAGCTCTCCGCGCCTTCGGAGAGCTATCGGCCGCCCAACCAGATCGACCCCAACCCCTTCCTGCCCGAGGCGTTGCAAGTGGTCAACGTGCTGACGATCGACTCCGGGGACTGGGGCATCAACGCCGGATTCCTCTGGCAGCTGGCCGACCGGTGGCAGCTGGGCGGCTTCTACCGCCAGGGGGCCGAAAAGGGCGAGATCACCATCGAGTCGCGCACCGGGCCGGGCAATCCCCCCGCGGACACGTTGCGCTTCGCCATCGCCTCGCCGAGCGCCATGCCCGACGTCTACGGTCTGGGGCTCGCCTGGTGCTCGCCGGGCGGCGCCCTCACCGTCGGCTTCGAATGGGATCGCGTGGAGTACTCGACCATCGTCGACAGTATCGACGGGACGGTCTTCACCCTGCTGCCGCTGATCGACGACGGCGACGAGATCCACCTCGGCGCCGAGGTCGCCCTGCTGCGCTCAAAGCCGCTGGTGGCGCTGCGCGCCGGGGTCTGGCTCGACCCCGACCACCGCCTGCGGGCGCGCGACGACGCCGATCCCTTCATCCGCGCGGTGCGCCAGCCCGGCGAAGATGAGCTCCACTTCGCCGCCGGCGTCGGGATCGTCTTCCAGACCATGCAGGTCGACCTCGCCGTCGACCTCTCGGACCTGAGGGACACCGGGTCGCTGTCGGCGATCTACCGATTCTGATCGCTCGCGGCGGTTCTCGCGCGGGTGGTCGGTGGGACGACCTTCTTCAACCAGATCGTAGCCTATGACGGCGCCCGCTAGCGATTACTGACCGAACCGCCGAGTCAGCGGACCTGCGAGATATCGAGAGACTCGAATACATCCTGATGATGCTGACGCTGTTTCCCCTACGCGCATTTCACTCCCCTCCCCTCTCTTCTCTTCTTCCCGACCAAAAATGCGCGTAAAGGAGGGAGCGTCAGCATCATCAGGGTCGGCTGGAGATTCTTCTCCAGAAGAGCAGAATCTCTGAATTCGACGCTTTTCGGCTCCGGCCAAGGGCCCGGAGCCTGACGCCGCCTCCGGCCCATGCCCGCCGACGGCCGGAAACGGCTCCGTAAGGACACAGTTGCGACGTCGAGGAACCCTTGCTTCGCTGCTGAAGACACAGTTCGATCGCCATCGAACCCGTGCTTCCCGCGTAAAGACACAGTTGCGTCGCCAACCAACCCGTGCTTCCCGCGTGAGAACAGGGTTCCGTCGCCGGGGAACTCGTGCTCAGATCGTCGGCAAAGGCGTCCGTCCGCGCCAGATCAGAGTTCCTCGACCCGCCGTACTATCCTGATCCACACTCACGAACATCCCGACCGGAGGATTTCGCTGAGCGGGTAGTGGGACGTCAGGTCTGCCCTGACATGTGCCGCGTCAGCACATCCCGCACCGCCGGATATCCCAGCTCGGTGCGCGAGGTAGGGATTGTCATCGATGGCGCGGAGGAGCTGCAGCATGACGTGGCGGGTGGAGATCAGGTGCCCCGCCAGAAAGGTGATCGAGCTGCCGTCGCCCTGTCTCATGCGTTGTCCAGCGTCCTCGTTGTCGAGGTCGGCCAGGGAGACGCTGACCGTCATGGTATTGAAATCGAAGATGTCGACCAGGGGTTGGATCAGGTGGCTCATACCAGGCTCCCGTCAGATGGCTTCATGATAGGTGAAACGATTCGCGGCCCCCTGAGGTTTCACCCGCTCACGCCACACCGACCCGCTCGACGTCGGACAGCGTCATCAGGAAGTTGCCGACCAGAAAGGGATCGAGGTAGGTTCCGGCGCGCTCCTCCCAGACCTCGAGAGCCGCCTTGCCGCCGACGCCTCCGGCGAGTCCCCGGCCCGCGATCATGACGTCGTAGGTGTCCGCGACCGCCGTCAGCTGACTGGCCACGCTGGGCAGACGCGGCATGGCGGGGGTCGGGAAGCTGGGCAAGCCGTCCCACCTCAGGTGGTGCTCGTAGGCGACGACGACAGTCAGTGGAGGGGCGCCGGGCAGGCCGCACAGCTGGGCCGCGCCCAGCTCCGGATGCTGCTTGACGAGCTCCCACTCGCGGTCCGTGTATCGCTGGCCCGCGTGGAGAGTCTCCATCGGCAGACTCAGCTTGCCGATATCGTGCAGCAAGGCCGCGAGACCGATGTCGTGAAGCGCCTGCCCCTCGATGCCGAGGCCTCTGGCCTGCGCCAGGGTGAGCAGCGAGACGTTGATCGAGTGGACGAACAGCCGCTGGTCGGCGCCCTTCATCGGGCTCAGCAGTAGCAGCGAACGACTGCTCTTGTCCATGCCTTCGACGAAGCGCCAGAGCACCCGGTCGAGCTGCTCGATGCTGCCCTTGCTGTCGCTCCGGAAGCGCAGAAAGGAGTCTTCCGCCCGATCGAGGTCATCCTCCGACAGCCCTGTCGAGCCCAACCGGGGAAGCGCCTCTTGCGCGCTGTCGCCGTCCCCGTCTTCGATCTGGATTCGGCCGAGAAGCACGTGCGGCGAGGAGTCGAGCTCGCCGGTGCCGGTCAGGCCGCCGACCAGTCTCTGACACTCCTCGGCATCGGCGCCGGCGGCCAGGCTCACTCGTTCGATTCCGTTGGCGGACAGTGTACGCACCAGGGCCGCCAGATTGGTCATGTGGGCACGCGTCGGACGCTGGTCCACCAGCAGCTCGCTGTCGATGATCAGGAAGGTGACTTCATCCGCACCTCGCTCACGCAGACAGGTTTGAAGGGTCTCCACCAGACGGTCAACCGCTTCCTCGACCCTGGGGTGGTTGGATGGATAGATCGCGCGGATGGCGACGGCGCTGGACAGCGAGTGAAGGACGGGCAAGGCCTGTGCGGGATCGTTGGTCATCTGCCTACGCTCCGGCCTCGGGTTCCGCGCCGGCGGCCGCTATCCGGTGACAGATCACCCGCACTTTCGCATCGGGCGCGCGACGACCTTTCTTCACCCAGGTGTGCCGTGCCGATTCCGGATAGAACCGCAGCGTTTCGAAGGCGGCGTGCAGCTCGTCCTTGGTCACCACGGCGAACCAGGAGCGAAAGAAATGGCCGATCTGGGGCAGCACCGCGGGATCTCCGAGCTCTCCGAGGGCCTTCAGCGCCTTCAGCCGAAGCCTCTTGTGAAGACCCAGCGGATCGCGTCGCTGCAACAATCTCACCAGGGGCCCGATGGCGGTGACGATCTTTGCCCGCCCAAAGGTGCTGACGGCCGATTCGGCGACCTTGGGATCGGGATCGTCGAGCAGCCGCTCGATCAGATCGGCCGAAACCCCTCGTTCGATCTCGGGAATGCACTTCACGGCCTCGAGCCTCACCCGGGGGTCGGAGTGCCCGATCCCCCTGAACAGGACTTTGAGATCGATCCCTTCACCGACCCGCAGCAACAGAGACAGGATATTGCGCGTCATATACCAGCGGGGATCTTCGAGCAGGGCGATCGCCGGTGGCACCACGGCTGGTCCGAGACTCGCCAGCAAGTCGAAGATGCGCCGGCGGCGCGAAAGGTCCTCCTCGTCACCGAGGACCAGAAGGAGCTGGTGGATGGCCCCTGGCCCCAGAAGCTCGATCAGACGCCGAATGGAAGAAAGGGAAGAAGAGCGGACCTCGCTGAGGGTGTCGACGATCGCCGCCAGGGTCTCGCCTTCCCGAAAAGCCTCCAGACAACTCTCCGCGGCCTCCCGAACCCACATCTTGTCCGAGGCGGCGAGGCCACGTACCGCCTTGACCATCCCGGTCGCCGTCACCAGACGACCGCCCGCGAGAAGGGAGCGAAAGGTCCTCTGCTACCGACTGACGATCCACCCGACCTGCTCGGCGAGCAGGGGCTGGCGCAACAGATCGGTCAGCGTGATCGACAGCAGGATGGTCTCGCGATCTTCGGTCAGGGACTCCAGGTAGGGATCGAGATCGGCAAAACGCGAATGGATGGGAACGTGGTGGCGCAGGTCGAGAAACAGCCGGTCGTCGAAGCCCCCGCCCTGCCCGACCCGATCGATGTCCTCGTCCGAAAAGACGCTGCGCAGCTCGCGGGCGAGCTCCTCGGGCTGCCGCGGGCGCTCGACACCAAAACTCTCGGGCGGTGCCCCGGCGATCAGCGACTCGAGCAATGTGACCAGCGTGGGCGAGAAGGAGATCCTCTCCGACCGCAGCCGCCGCAGCGATCCCACCATCTGTGCCGCCGACACCGCGCTGGCGAGCGACTGCAAGCCGGGCGCGGTCTCTTCGTGGGTGGCAAGGTGACGGACCGCGGCGTCGAGGACTCCCTCACGGAGGCCTTCGGGCAGAGCGCCGAGCAGCTCGGTCACGTGGCGAATCGTCGATCGCTCGTCCTCGGGATCGGTGGTCTGAGCCGCCTGATCGCCGATCGCCTGGCCGATCAAGCTCGCCAGGGCGCGCAGAATCTCGTTGTACTGCAGCGGCTCACCAGATTCGGGGGCATCTTCCGGGGCAACTCCGTAGCGCTCCATCAATGACTTGACCACGGCCAACACCTTGGCGAGCGATCCCTCCCCGGGCTCCTGCAGGATCGCTCGAGTCGCGTCCAGGCTTTGATCCTTGAGCAGCCGTTGGATGATCCGGTCCCACAGAGACTCCGGCCGCGATTCGGCGGCGGTGTCATCGAGATGATCGGTCGCTACCAGGCCCGCGAAATCCACCGACTCGACGACCACGTGGGTCACCCCGGCCTTGGCGAGCTCATCGCTCAGCGCCCGGTTGCCGTGGGAGATCCCATGACGCGGAAGCAGCGCGAGCAGCCGCTCGAGCTCTTGCGCCTCGATGCCTTCCTCGAAGCGCAGGACCGCCACCTCCCGCAGATAGAGAGCCGCCGCCAGGCGACGAGCCGGCTCGGACTTCAGCTTCTCTTCCGGACCGAGGAGGCCGTCCTGACTCACCCCGAAGCTGAGACTTCCCGACGGGGCGATGAGGGCCGCCAGCACAGCGTATGCCCGGCCGACGGCCTGCTCACGGGCGGGATGACCCTCCTGGTAGATGGCAAGTTTTTGCCAGGCGAGCGAGAGCTCGCGGACCAGAGAAATCAAAGAAACTGTAAGCTCGGCCTCCAACACAAAACCACCCTACTAGCTTCGAGCCCTTTCGAGACCACCATCCCTCCGCCCTTTATCTAAGGTTCGGACGCCGGCACGCCGAGGTCCCGGAAGCAGCCCGGAAGCACAACCACCCGGAGAGGTGGGACCGTTCAGTCCCGCTCCCCGGCTCCTGTCCCATCTCGAGCCGCAACGTTTCGGAGGGCGGCAAGGCCAGGACTAATCGAGCAAGAATGTGGTGCCGCAACCAGGGCAGTTGTGGGTGGCGGTGCTCGCGAACAAGCTCCCCATCGGCTGTACCGGGATGATCTGTCCCTGGGCGAAGCAGGTAGAGCAGTAGTACGGTTCGTCCTCTCCTTTGCGGACCGTTACCCACGACTGGCCCACTTTCTTGCGCTCGTACTGCTCCCGCTCGAGCGCCCGGCTGTCTTCGGTGCTGACCTTGATGTCGGCACTCGAGATTTCCTTGCGAAGTGTGACGTTCTCATCCTCCGCCTCGATCAGTTTTTCACGCAGATCGAGAATCATCTCCTTTGCCTGGAGAAGGCTCGCCTCGATGGCCTCGATCTCCCGTTGGATCGTCGCCAGGTCATCCTTGGAGACCTTGCGGCCGCCCACCTTCGACGTCAGTGAGCTCGCGACCTTCGCCGCCTGGTCGATCGCGGAGAGGGCTGCTGTCACGCCGGAGACAGGTGCGTCCGGATTTCTGGCCATGCACCCTACCCTAGCCGAAGAGCCGCGGCGCGCCAATCCCTCGAGCGCCGTCTCGCGGCTCTGGGAGGCGGCCGAAGGGGGCTCTTTCACGCCCACGGAAGGCTTCATCAAGCTTGGACCGACCGCGAATGTGGCAGGGTGAAGCAGAAGGTGCTGCCATGGCCGCGGCCGGCCGACTCGACCCAGATACGCCCGCCGTGGAGCTTGACGGTCCGTTCCACCAGGGCCAGGCCGATCCCGGTACCCTCGACTTCCGAGTCCAGCCGGTCGAAGAGGCCGAAGATCGTG
>JAAELT010000452.1 GCA_024226315.1 bacterium
ATATCGCCGAGAAGCGGCTGCCCCAGGACGGGAGGATCAAGATCAAGACCCGTCTCGGCAACCTGGTCAAGGATCTCGACTATCGCGTTTCGGTCTTGCCGACGATCTTCGGCGAGAAGGTCGTGATGAGGCTGCTCGACAAAGACAACCTGATGCTCGACATGACCAAGTTGGGCTTCGAGCAGGCGCGCCTCAAGGACTTCGAGGAAGCGATCTTCAGACCCTACGGCATGGTGCTGGTCACCGGGCCCACCGGCTCGGGCAAGACCAACACCCTCTACTCGGCGCTGCAGAGTCTCAATACCCCCGAGACCAACATCATGACCGCCGAGGATCCGGTGGAGTTCAACCTGACCGGCATCAACCAGGTGCAGATGAAGGAGTCGATCGGCCTCAACTTCGCCGCCTCGTTGCGCTCGTTCCTGCGCCAGGACCCCAACATCATCCTGGTCGGCGAGGTCCGCGACTTCGAAACCGCCGAGGTGGCGATCAAGGCCGCGCTCACCGGCCACCTGGTGCTCTCCACCCTGCATACCAACGACGCGCCGTCGACCATCAACCGTCTGATGAACATGGGCATCGAGCCCTTCCTGGTGGCGACCTCGGTGCACCTGGTGGTCGCCCAACGCCTGGTGCGGCGCATTTGCTCCTTCTGCAAGGAGCCGATGGACGTGCTGCCGGCAACGCTCAAGAGCGCCGGCTTCACCGAGCGCGAGTCCCGGACCCTCAAGCTGTTCAAGGGGCGTGGCTGCGAGCAGTGCGGCGACACCGGCTTCAAGGGCCGCACGGGCCTCTACGAGGTCATGGAGATCGACGACGAGATGCGCGAGCTGGTGCTCTCCGGCGCCAGCTCGATCGAGCTGCGCGAGAAGGCGGTCGAGAACGGCATGATCACCCTGCGCATGAGCGGACTGCAGAAAATCCGCGACGGCATCTCCTCGATCGAGGAAGTGATCCGCGAGACAGTGCTGTAAGTCCTGGCTGGCCGGCGATTCGTCACTCCAGCGGAGCGCCGCACAGCCGCGGGAATCCGATCGGCGTTAGACTGCGAACCTGAGACGTAGACGGCCCGTACGTCTCAGTGCATGTGCCCGTTGGGGCACCAGAGTCACATGCCCGTTGGGCACCGGATTCGCAGATGATCGACCTACCCGCCGACTCCAGGCTGTCCCGACGGCCCGCTCCGACCACCGCGCTTCGGCTCGTGCTGTGCGGCCTCCTGCTCGTCGTCCTACACGGCCCGTCCGCGGGCCAAACGCAACACCGCGGACAGCCGGAGGTCGAGGAGACCGAGCAGGCGGCGGTCGCCAGCCAATCTCTGCCCGGCGCGAAGCTGGCCAGCGAGAAGATGGACGACGAGAAGGTCGACGCCCCGTCGGAGCGCCATCAGCGCTGGCTGGTCGAGGTCGAGCCCCTGATCACCGCGCCCGAGCGCCGGCTGTTCGCGACGCTCAAGAAGGGCTATCAGCGCGACGCCTTCATCCACCAGTTCTGGAAGGTGCGGGATCCCTACCCAAAGACCTCGCGCAACGAGCTCAAAGAGCGCTGGCCCATCCGCGTGGCCGAGGCGCGCAGCAAATATGGCACGCTCACAGACGACCGCGCCCGCATCTACATGGTGCACGGCCCGCCGGACGGCGGCTTCGAGGTGACCTGCACCAAGAAGTGGAAGCCCGCCGCGGTCTGGATCTACCAGGGAAGTGACCTGGTCGACCAGCCGATCGTCATGATCTTCATCCAGGCCCGCTCCAGCCTCGAGGCGCGGGTCTGGAACCCGGCCACCGGCGCGTTCTCCGTCCAGCAGACTCTCGGCCGGGCGCGCGCCTGCATCAACGGCAGCCGCCTGCAACAAGTGGTCAGCTTGCTCAACTCCAACTTCGACAACTACGTCGCCACCCTGCGCCGCTACCTGGTCAAGCCGCGGCCGCGGAGCCAGGAGTGGGTCGACACCTTCGTCGCCTTCTCCACTGACATGCCGCCCGGCGCCGAGCCTTTGGGCGGCACGCTCGACTTTGCCTTCCCGGGACGCAACCAGACCCGTACCGTGGTCCACGGCCTGCTCTCGGTTCCGATCGAGAACGCCGCGGTCGGCGAGTACGCCGGCTATCGTTCCCACGACTTCCTGCTCACCGGCGAGGTGATCCGCGGCGACACCCTGTTCGAGAACTTTCGCTACAAGTTCGGCTTCCCCGAGCAGCCGGCCCCGGGCTCGATCCCGCTGGCCTTTCAGCGCTTCTTGCGCCCCGGCAGCTACCGCTTGATCGTCAAGCTGGAAGATCTGAACTCGAACCGGGTCCTGCGCGAAGAGCGCGCGCTCGACATCCCCGCGATCGACGAGGTCTACGAGCTGCCGATCTTCACCGATCCGCGCACCGAGCAGCTGTTCGCCGAGGCCACCGAGGCGATCGAGGCCGGTGAGACCGCACTGCGGCTGATCCCGCCCCAAGGCGCCCTGCAGACCGGTTTCGTGCGCTTCGACACCCTGGTCTCGGGCAGCGAGATCGAGAAGATCCGCTTCTACCTCGACGACAAGTTCATGCTGACCAAGAACCGCCCGCCCTACAACGTCGAGATCGATCTGGGCTCCTATCCCGATCTCCACACCCTGCGCGCCGACGGTTTCGACGCCGAGGGGGCCGAGGTGGCCAGCGACGAGCTGCTGATCAACACCGGCGGCTACCGGTTCGACGTCAACCTGGTCGAGCCGCGCAAGGGCAAGCGCTACGCCCAGAGCCTGCGGGCGCGGGCGGAGGTCGAGGTGCCCGAGGGCCGGAGCCTCGAGAAGATGGAGCTCTACCTCAACGAGACGCTGGTCGCGACTTTGTACCAGGAGCCCTACGTCCACCCGATCACGCTGCCCGAGAACGAGACCGTGGCCTACGTGCGCGCGGTGGCCTATCTGCCCGACGGCAACTCCACCGAAGACCTGGTGTTCATCAATGCGCCGGAGTACCTGGAAGAGCTGGAGATTCAGTTCGTAGAGCTCTACACCACCGTGCTCGATGGCCAGGGCAGGCCGGTCGACGGGCTCACCAAGGAGCAGTTCACCGTCGAAGAAGACGGCGTCCGGCAAGCGGTGGCGCGTTTCGAAAAGGTCCAGAACCTACCGATCCACGTCGGCATCCTGATCGACAACTCGGCCTCGATGGTCGGCACCCTGGGCGAGGTGCGCAAGGCGGCGCTGTCGTTCTTCGATCAGGCGATCACCCCCAAGGACCGCGCCGCGGTGATCACCTTCAACAGCTTCCCCGACCTGGCGGTGGAGCTGACCAACGACAAGAGCGCGCTCGGCAGCGGCCTGGCCGGTCTGGTGCCCGAGGGTCAGACGGCACTCTACGACAGCGTCATGTTCTCGCTCTACTACTTCACCGGCATCAAGGGCCAGCGCGCCATCCTCGTGCTCTCCGACGGCCGCGACGAGTCGAGCCGCTTCGAGTTCTCAGAGACCCTCGAGTACGCCCGCCGTGCCGGCATTACCGTCTACTCGATCGGCTTTAGGCTCAACGACCACTCCGCCCGCCGCAGGCTCACTCAGCTGGCTGACGAGACCGGCGGCCGCAGCTTCTACATCCACGACATCGAAGAGCTCGAGCAGATCTACGAAGTCATCCAGCGCGAGCTCCGCTCCCAGTACCTGATCGCCTACCAGTCCTCGAACACCGAGGACGACGGCGAGTTCCGCGCGGTCGATCTGAAGATCGACCGCAAAGACCTGACGGTCAAGACGCTGTCCGGGTACTACCCGTAGCGGCGGGTACTCAGGTCCCGCCCCGAATCTTTTGTTTAGCTCGATCCGCGGGAGAGCTGGGGGTGGCGACGGGGGTGGTGTCCTAGAGTCTCTCGCGTCGGAGATGTTGTTCCCCGAGCTCGGGGAAGGTCTTTTCCGCGTCGAAAATGTTGTTCCCCGAGACGCCCGAATGTCTCTCGCGCACCGAAAATGTCCTTCCTTGCCCCCGGGGAAAGACTTTTCCACGTCGAAAATGTTGTTCCCCGAGCTGCCGGAAAGACTTTTCCGGGGCCGGAAGGCCGTCCGGTGGGACACGATATGTACATTTCCGGGCTGAAGAAGGCTTTCCCCGAGGTGTCGGAAGAACATTTTCGGTGCCGCAATGTTGTCCCCGAGCCCGGGGAACAACATTTCCAGCGTCCGAATGGCTTCCCCTCCCCAGGGGGAACAACATTTCCGACGCGCGGAAGAGTTTCCTTCTCGCACCGGAAGCACATTTTTCTCCCCAAACTGCTTCTGGAGCCGCCAAACTGGACACGATATGTCTCGAATCTGAGCCCGAGCACGAAAAGGGCGCTCGGCAGCGGTCTGGCCGGCCTGGTGCCCGAGGGCCAGACAGCGTCGATCTGAAGATCGACCGCAAGGACCTGGTGGTGAAGACGCTGTCCGGGTACTACCCGTAGAGCAGGTCCGGCGCCGTCACGACGAACGGATCGGTGTCCTCGATCTCCCCTTCCGTCTCCGGCACGAACAGCACCCGGACGGCCTCCCGGCCCGCATACTTCTTGGGCAGGGCGGGCTCGGGTTTCGCGGCCAGTTCCTGACTCGGGCGCGCCAACGTCGCCTGATCGAAAGGCCGCCCGCGCCACTTGACCTCTCCGAGCAGGAGTCGCTTTCCGTCCAGGGACTCGCTCACCACGTCCCACTCCGGCATCTGCCCTCGCCACCAACGCGCCGCGGGTCCCCAAGGCCCCAGTTTCGCCAGTGAGGTCGATCGGTCGAGATGAGGGAGCCGCTTGCGGCAGAGCTCTTCCCAGGACTGGGCGCGCAGCTCACTCCAGTAGCGAAGCAGTAGTCGTTGTCTGGCCTCCCGGTCGCCGCTGGCGAGCTGGCCCCGATGCGCGGCGACGACGCGGAACCAGAGTCTGAAGAAGGGGTCGTCGATCTTGTAGACGCTCCTGCGGCTCTTTTTCTCGGACTCGCCGAACGGCACCTCCCGGCGGACGATGCTCATCCCGATGAGGCGGTCGAGCGGTCGCGACATCGAAGTGGCCGGGCGCCCCAGGCGGCTGCCGATCTCCGAAACCCGGTGAACGCCGGCGCCGATGGCGTCGAGCACAGGACGTGCTTCCAGAGCCGACGGGACTTCCTCGATCAGCAACCGATCCGGCTCCCGGTGAAGCGGCCCTTGCGGGTCTAGAACCAATGACTCGATCCGAGACTGGACGTCGCCTCCGAGCCCGGCGGCCAACTCCCAGTAGCGCGGCACGCCGCCCCAGGCAGTGTAGGTCTCGATCAGCTCGATGCCGCTTTCGAACTCGAAGATCTCCAGGAGGTACCAGGGATCGATCGGCCCCAGCTCGAGAACCTCGCGCGCGCGACCGTAGAGCGGCGCGTCACCGGCGAGCACGAAGCCCTGCATCATGCGCTGGCTCGAACCGGCCACGGCGACCTGAAGCCGGGCCGCACCGGCGTCGTGGTCGATCCAGCGTTGCAGGATGCTCGGCAGCTCGGGCGCTTGAAGCACCAGATAAGGCAGCTCGTCGAAGATGATCGGCCCCCGCCACCGGGCGGTCTCCGCCTCCCGTGCCAACCGTGCAAGCAGGCTCCACCAATCGGGATACTCGACGTCAGCAAAACCCGGCAGGCGCTGTGCAACCGCCTCGGCGAAGTAGCGTCGCTGGATCTCCGCCGTCGACTGGTCGGCCACCGTGTACAGGCCGCCGTGCCTGGCCGACCACTCCAGCAGCAGCCGCGTCTTGCCGATCCGGCGACGACCATAGAGCACCGCCAGCCCTCCGTCCTCACTCGTCGCCAGGCGATCGAGGCGTTCCAGTTCCGCGGTTCGGTCGACGAATCTCATGATTATGCAGGATAGCATAATGCGACGTTGCATAATGTTGCCAGCGAAAGGCCGCAGCGGCCAGGGACGCTACTCCGATTGGAGCACGGTCAAAAAGTACAACGCCGGCCAAGCCTCCCTGGTCGGTGGCTGAAGGCTGCCCACGTTCGCTCATGAGGGTCAAGAAGAACAATGGGGATCCCCCATGCTCGCTCATGAGGGTCAAAAAGAACAATGGGGATTCCCCACGTTCGTTCATGAGGGTCAAAAAGAACAACGGGGATTCCCCACGTTCGCTCATGAGGGTCAAAAAGAACAACGGGGGTTCGACAGTAACGTGCTTGCGCCACTTGCCCGTTACGTGGGGATGTCAACGGTGCTCCTGAGGTGAGAAAGTACAAGATGGCAGCTGTTTGACCCGTTCTGGGGTCAGAACGCCCAAGTCGTTCGCCTCTGATCGCTCTCGCACTGCGCGATTATGCAGTCTCGCATAATGTTGCCGGTGACGACCGGTCAGCTCTGGAGGGCGCCTGTGAGCTTGATCTTCCCGGTGATGCGCCGGTCCGGGTGGCACCTCAACCGGCACCTCAACCGGGGGAGCCGTGCCGGCTTGAGGCTGGTGCTGGTCGGCTGTTTGCGCAGATCAGGTCGACGTCGCCGTCCTCGCTGGTAACGACTCCAGGAAGTCTTCCAGCCAGGTCCTGGTCTTCTCCCGCTCGTGCGCTCGATGCAGCCGGCCCGCCAGTGCCTCGAGCCGTGCACGGTCTTTCACTTGGGCACCGTGCCGGAGCCGCGCACGGGCCAGCCGGAGAAGCCCGCCCAGGGCGACCGCTCCGCGCGGCAGTCGCCACATCGGGCGACGTTCCAGCTGGTTGAGCTCGCCCACAGCTTGGAGGAGCACTTTGTCGAGGTCCTCGTGGTCGACTCCGAAGGCTTCGGCGAGCTCGATGACCGCGAACTGAGACGGGCTGTTCTGCGCCATGTCCAGCACGAACGGGACGAGCTCCGGCCGGTGCGATGCCAGGATGTCGACCAGTGCCAGGAGCGCCTCTGCTTGCCGGATCATGCAACGCACCCTAGCAGCGCCCCCGCTGCTCGAGAGCGATCCCGCGCCACTTCGTCAGCTCTCCTGACCGCCCGGTCAGCGGTTTGGTGCGTTTGCCGTTCTCTGCCGCAGGATCACTGAAGGACGTGCATTCCCCGGGCGTCCAGAGAGTCAGGAGTTCTGCGTCCGCGGCGCTCTTCTGACAAGTTCACCGACCGCTCGGTAAACAGTAATGTCGAATTGGCGTTGAAGCGGGGGTCGCACTGCCGCAACCCGCCGACTTCAACCTCAGAGGAGGTGCGCGATGCATCTGGCAACTGGCTTGAGAGCAGGCGCTGGGCCAGCCGTCCCGCCGGTCGGCTGATGATTTATGCGGGGGCACGCTATCGTGCCCCCGCCGTGTTTTGTGTAATAGAATTTGGCGAGAATCTCTCAACAGGTCGTTCAGTGCCACATAGCGATAAGCATGCCAAGAGGCTGTTACGTGAGCTCGATCTTCCGAGCAATGCTCGAAAGGTGCTTTGCCATCCGAGCTATTGGGATCCCGGCTTCTGCAGGCTGTACCTCGATCGCTGTGACGAGGTGATCTTCCACGATCCCCAGGCCGGCCTATCTCTTGCTCGCGTGGCACCCGATCTCGCGCTCCTGGTACCGGAGGGTACGACTCCGGAGGAGCGACTTCGGCACCGCGAGCAGCTCGTGCGGGCGTATGCCATGCTCGGCGGTGCGTATCGGGCCGTCGACCGCACACAAAAAGCAGACGGGCCCTACGGATTGGCGCTCAAGCTCGCCGATACGATTTCGCCGCAGGCTCGAGGTGACCTCTACGTCCGGATGACGGTGCTGCGGGCAGATCAGAAGCGCTTCGACGAAGCGATCGGGCTTGGTGAGAAAGCGACGGAAATCTTTCGCCCCCTCGGCCTCAGGAACGACCTCGCAGCCGCGCTTGCGGCTCTCGGATATGCGTATGTCGAGGCGAAGCGCTACTCGGAGTCGCTGCTCATATCGAGCGAGGCGCTCTGCTACAGCGACCCGAAGGTGAACGACCGTGTCCACTACTCGGCGACGCACAACTTCGCGTATGCTGCGGTCCACTCGACCGACCTCGATACCATTTCCATGGCCCTCGTGAAGATCCGAGCAGCACGGCGGCTGATCAAGCATCACCGCCGGAGCATTCCGAAGATCAAGCTCTATTGGGTGGAGGGCATTCTCATGCAGAAGCTCTTCGCCACGAGGCGCGCCGAGGCGCTCTTCATAAAGGCCCGGCTCGGTTTCATGAAGCTCGGCGCGGCCTATGAGTTCACGCTTGCAGGGCTCGACCTGTCAGGCGTTCTTTGTGATGAGCGCAGATGGGATGAGCTCGAGGTGCTTGCGGCGGAGACCTTCGAGCGGTTCTGTGAGCGAGCGGTCGATGAGGAGGCGATCGCAGCGCTTCTACTCTGGCGAGAAGCTGTGATCAACAAGACTCTCGGCAGGAAGCTGTTGGAGAAGATCCGCGAGACGTTCATCACATGCATGGTGCAGCATCGCGGGGCGCCGTAGTGGCGTTCCAAGCTCAATGGTCGTAGCGTCAGTACATAGGTGCCGTCCAACTCGGTCACAACTCGTCGACCGGCCCGCCGTCAGAACCGTCTACGGGGTCGTGCTCGTCGCCCTCGCGTTCGGCTTCGAGCTTGCGCAGGCGCTGGTCCTGATCGTCGATCAGGTCGGCCAGCGTGCGGGAGAAGCTGGAGCGGTTGGTGTCGGGGACGTTCGAGGCGCAGAGCAGGATCGGCTCAGGAATGAGCGTTCAATCCCAGATGACCTGGAGCCCTTCGACGTATTCGAAGTCTCGATCACTCGAGAGGACCGCGACGCCGAACCATTTTGCAGTCGCCAAGATCAACCGATCGTGTAGCTCTCGATACTCCAAGGTCGCTGCCACCTTCAGGATCTCTGCGTTCAGATCGACGACAGCGTAACACTCTGATGCCTTGATCTTGTCCAGGGTGTTACCGAGGTCCAAAGGAATTCGGTTCTTTTCCGAGAGATACAGGATCTCCATCAGGCTGACTGCGGAGACCAATAACAGGTCGCTGCCCTCCTCGACCGTGTCGAGAATGCGAGCGGCTTCTCGGCCAATCCGACCCGCGCCGCTGAGGTGCCGCACCACAGCGACCGTATCGAGGAGGCAGATCATGCTTTACAGGCTACGCCGTGCGATCTCTTCGGCCAGCTCTTCCCTGGCAGTTCGGATCTCGCCTTCCAGGTCGGAGATCCGTTCGAAACCTTTGCCTCGCCAGATGCCCGCCAGGCTTTTGCGGCCACCGCTCTTCTGGCCGTTGCCGGTCGCGAGGGCCGCAACATGCGCACGCACCTCTCCGAGCTCCTCGGCGCCAAGACGTTCCAGGTCCTGGGCGATCTGTGTCTTCAGTATGGCCGTGGATGAGCTCATCGCGATTCCCCGGCTGCTTATCCTAGCATTCTCCGAGTCCGAGGCCGGCGGCGACGAGTCCTACCCCTCGACCGGCCCGCCGTCAGAGCCGCCGACAGGATCGTCGTCGTGCTGCTCTGGCGAAGAGCGGCGATCAACAAGACTCTCGGTCGGGCGTTGCTAGAGGATGTCCGTGAGAAGTTCATCACGTGCATGGTGCAGCATCGCGGGGCGCCGTAGTCGCCAGCATTCGGCCACAGTTGGCGTGGCGCGACCCAGGCCGTGAGCTGCCCCCGCAGCCCGTACAGGACCAATCCAGGCTACAATTGTCCCCGGCTCGACGTCCCGGGCCAGGCATAGAGAGAGGGAGCGAGGCAGGCCATGGACGATTCAGCACCCGACAACAAGACGTGGTCCCTGATCGCGGGCGTGGTGATCATCGCCTTCTCGCTGTGGGCGCTGCAGCAGTTCTGCCGCGAGTACGGGGCGTCGCTCGAGACGCGACACGTGGTGCCGGGCGTCGAGGGGGAAGAGATGCCGGGCGCTACGCCCGCCGAGGCGGTGTGCTCGAAATGGCTGAGCACGATCAATGCGGTCGGCGGTGCCGGGATCGTGTGCCTGTTGGCGGCCTGGCTGCTGAGCTTGCTGTCCCACTCCAGCGATCTGTTGCGATTGGCCTCGAGGCTCGCGGTCGCCGGTCGCCTGATCGCGCTCGTCTGCCTGGGGGCAGTGGTGCTGGTGCTGGTGCTGTTCAACCAGTACTGAGGCTGTTCAAGCAGTACTGAGGCTGTTCAAGCAGTACTGAGGCTGTTCAAGCAGTACTGAGGCGACTCTACGCAATGCGCTGACTCTGGGCTTACGCCTCGGCCGTGAGTCGCTCGTGGTCCGGCTCGCCGAGCTCCTCGTTCGACCAGCGCCTGAGGACGCTCGCGACCTCCTCGACGCGGGCCGGGCGATCGTCGGGCTCCTTCTCCAGCATCCAGTCGATCAGCCGCGACAGCGCGCCCGGGATCTGTGGCTCGAGCTCCCTGGCCGGACGTTGCTGGGCGACGCAGACCTCGCGTAGCGTGGTGACGAGGTCGTCGCCCTGGAAAGGCCGCGTGCCCGTGATCGTCTCGTAGATCAGGGTGCCGAGCGAGAACAAGTCGGAGCGTTGGTCGAGCTCCAGGGACATGGTCTGCTCGGGCGACATCGCGTACGGCGTACCAAAGATCTGTTCCTCGAGAACGTCGTGCTCTTCCGTCTCGCCGGGCCCGCTCCAGCGCGCCAGCCCGAAGTCGAGGAGCTTGGCGCGGCCCGCGGGCGTCACCATCACGTTCTCGGCCTTGAGGTCGCGGTGCAGGATGCCCTTCGCGTGCGCTTCGTCCAGCGCCTCGGCGACGTCGGAGAGGATCGGCAACGCGGTGGCAAGGTCCAGGGGGCCGGCGTCGAGCAAGCTCGAGAGAGACCTGCCTTCGACCAGCTCCATCACGATCCAGCCCCCGGTGTCGTCTTCCACGACGTCGAAGAGCTGAACAATGGCGGGATGGCTCAGCTTGGCGATCAGTCGGGCCTCACGCCGAAAGTGCTCCAGGTCCAGCCCCGCCATGGTCACAGGCGCCCGCACCCGCTTGATGGCGACCGTCCGGCCGAGGCGCTCGTCGATCGCGCGATAGACGTCGCCCATGCCGCCGCCGCCGAGCTTGGCTTCGAGACGGTACGGACCGATCCGGGTGGCATCCGTAACCGGATTGTCCGGGTCGGAGTCTGACGCGGAGGGATCCAGCGACAACATCGAGGATCTAGGTCTTCAAATCCGGTGCCAGGTTCTGAGCCCAGCAGCAAAATCGGGCGGGAATGCCGCGAAAGCCCTTTGTTTTCAAGGGCGGGGCCGTGTCCCAACAGGAGAAGCCCGATGCTTCGCCGCGGGACCTGGAGCCGGGGAAGAGTTCCCTGGCATGGAGAGACTCCCGGCCTCGGAGAGGGCCGTCTCCGCCACGATCTTCCAGTCTTCACCGTCGCGAGCGAGATCGAGCAACTTGACCACCACGTCGCGATAGGAGCTCGAATCGTAAGACTGAACAAACTCGACCCAGGCACGGTCGGGACTCGTGACGCTCGACTTCAACGAGCCCAGGGTCACTCGGATGAAAGCCGGCGCCGAGACGCGTTTGGCACGTAGATTCTCCCATTGCGAACGACTCGATCTGCCCGATGGCTGAAAGCCGTCGCCGTAGAACGAGAGGTAGTCCTCGACCCGCTGCTCGGACCAGGCGAGCGCCCAGTCGCGGACCGTCGCCTCGACGACGGCGGCGGCGATCTCGGGTGCTGGCCGCAAGGGCTCCAGCGGCACGATCCGGTGCAGTGACGCGAGCTTTGTCGGTATCGGTGCCGGCGCGGGCACGGGTGGCGGTAGTGGTTCCATCGGTACCACCCTGGCCGAGAGCTCCGTGTCGCTCTCGATCTCTCCAGGATCCCCGAAGACCTCGCCGGCGTGGGGCGAGAGGATCGCCATCGTGAGCACCGTCAGGCAGAGTGCGGACGTAGGGGGATTTCGGTCCATCGCGACCTCCGGTTCCAAGATACTTCCCGGCGCCTCAGGCCGGATCGCTGATCCCCCACGCACGTTCGGCCAGACAAGACCCAGTCTATCGCCTGGAGTGGCGAAGCGATACCAGACGAATCCTACAGAGTGATGAATATCGTCTTCTGCTTCGCCAGAGGACCTACCGTGGCGAGTTGGCGGTCTCCCGGTCGAGCTCCGCCAGAACACGCTGGTGCTCCGCCTCGACCGCCTGCAGTCGAGACTCGCAACCGTCGAGATTGCCTTGCCGCGCCAGTTCGGTGAGCTCGCGGCATTGCTTCGCCAGGGTCGACGCCCCCAGGTAGACTGCGCTGCCGCCCATGGAGTGGGCGATGACGGCGAGCTGGTCGGCGTCATCGTCGGCCAGCGCCCGCCGCATGCCCTCGAGTCGCTCCGGGCCTTCCCGTCGGTAGATGCCGATCATCTCACCCACCAGATCCCTGCCGGTCTTGCGGCCCAGCTTGCGGATCGCCGCCAGCGGCTTCGACTCCAGCGGTTTCGACTCCAAGACCTCCTCCCTGGAAGAGGTCCCGACCCACTCGCCGTGTCGCGAGCCGTCGGGCGAGAGCCAGCGGGCGAGCGCCGCCAGCAGGTCTTCGCCGCGCAGCGGTTTCGAGACGTAATCGTCCATGCCCGCTGCGAGGCACCTCTCCCTTTCCCCCTTCATGGCGTGCGCGGTAACCGCGATCACCAGGGTGTGCTCCTCCGCGGGCTCCTGCTCCCTGATCCGTCGCGTTGTCTCGTAGCCGTCGAGCTCCGGCATCTGACAATCCATCAGGATGACGTCGTAGCTCAGGCGTTCGATCGCCTCGAGGGCTTGGACACCGCCTTCGACCGCCTCGACGACGAAGCCCAGGTCTTTCAGCTGGCTCTCGGCGACCAGCCGGTTGATGGCGTCGTCGTCGACCACCAGAATCCGGTAGTCGGCGCGCTCCTCTCTCGGCAGCCCGCTACCCGGCGTTCCGGGTTTTTCGACCGCAGTTGGTCCTCCCGCGGGTGATTCCTCCAGGGTCTGCCACAACGGCAGCCGGAACCAGAACGTCGAGCCCACACCACGGGTGCTCGCAACGCCGATCTCGCCGCCCATCATCTCCACCAGGCTGCGCGAGATGGCGAGCCCCAGCCCGGTGCCGCCGAACCTGCGTGCCGAGGTCGACTCGGCCTGGCTGAAGGGGGCGAATAGCCGGGCCTGGTCCTGCCGTGAGATCCCGATCCCAGTGTCGCGTACCACGAAGCGTACCCACAGGTCGCCGTCGGCGCGGTCTTGCCGTTCCACGCTCACCGCGACGCTGCCCCTGGGTGTGAATCGGATCGCGTTACCGAGCAGGTTGAGCAACACCTGCCGGAGGCGCTGTGAATCGCCGAAAAGGTCCTCGGGCAGCTCGTCGGAGATCACCAGCCGTAGGTCAAGACCCTTCTCCTCGGCCCGTGGTGCGAGCAGGGCCACGACCTTCTCCAAAAGGTCCCGGAGCCGGAAATCCATGACGTAGAGCGCCAGCTTGCCGGCCTCCATCTTGGAGAAATCGAGCAGATCGTTGACGACTGCCAGCAAGGTCTCGGCAGAGTTGTTGATCGCCTCGACCTGCCGATGTTGCTGTGTGGGCAAGGGGGCTTTCAGCAGCAGGTCCGTCATGCCGATCACGCCGTTCATCGGGGTGCGGATCTCGTGGCTGACGTTGGCCAGGAACTGGCTCTTGATGCGGTCCGCGGTCCGCGCCTCCTGCTCGGCCTTCTTGCGGACCGCGATCTCGTTCTGCAAGCTCCTCTCGGCCTGCCGACGGAAGGTGACGGCTACGGTCGTCAGCAGCCCGATGGTGAGAATCGCGGTGAGGCGGTGCAAGAGGCTGCGGATCTCCGACGAGCTCTGGGCCGCCAGGCCCGGAACTTCGAGCCCGGCCGGCAGCATCCAGAAAATGATCGCGGTGGTGAGAAAGAGACAGATCCAGATCCATCCGGTGCGTGGACCGACCGTGAGGATGGCCGCCATCGACAATAGATAGAACCAACCGAAGCTGGGGTCGGCGAGATTCGCCGTAGCCAGGTTTCCCAGGATCGTCATCAGGTAGCCGATCAGAATCGTGACATGGGCCGCGAGCTCGGGCCGGAGATGTCTGCGCAGCCAGTAGATGTTTCCCAGGCACACGGGCATCGCCAGCAGCAGAGCGGCGACCATCAGAGGGTTGCCGAGCTTCCAGGCAAGGAACGTAAACGGGACAGCGAGCACCAACGCCGCGAGTGCCAGAATGTTCACGATCCGTACTCGACGCAAGGTCATGGGATCGGTTGACCGGGCGTCGAGGCCGGCGCTCAGGAACGACATGAAGGGGCGAAAGCGCTCGGACTCCATCGCGGTTGGGTCTCCGTCTACATGCTAGACTGCCGAGAAATCTTAACGACTCTATTATTCTCTACCCGACGTCCCCGACCAAGGTTCAGGAGCCATGTCCAGAGGCCGCCATGATCCGAGTGCTGATCATCGATGATCATCCGATCGTCCGGACGGGTGTGAGGAGCCTCCTGGAGGAGGCTCCCGACATCGAGGTCGTCGCGGAGGCCGCCACCGGCGAGGACGGCCTCGACCTTGCCGAGCGGATTCGTCCGGACGTCGTCGTGCTCGACATCTCCCTGCCGGGCATGAGTGGGATGGAGGTTCTGAAGAACCTCAAGAAGGAACCGCGTCGGGTCGCGGTGCTGGTGCTCAGCCTCCACCCCGAGGACCGGTACGCGATCCGCCTCTTGCGCGCCGGCGCTAGCGGGTACCTGTCGAAGGAAGCGCCGCCGGAGACCCTGATCGGTGCCATTCGCAAGGTTCACAGCGGCGGCAAGTTCATCAGCTCCGAGGTCGCCGAGAGATTGGCCTTCAACCTGGATCCCGAATACGAAGGCTTGCCCCACGAGCGGCTGTCGAGCCGTGAGATCGAGGTGATGCGGCTTCTGGCCTCGGGAAAGACCGTGACCGAGATCGGCCAGCAGCTCGAGCTCAGCGTCAAGACGGTCAGCACCTACCGCCGCCGGATCCTGGAGAAGATGATGATGAAGTCGACCGCCGAGATCGTTCGCTACGCGGTGGAAAATCGCCTGGTCGAATGAGTGGGTCCGAGTAGGAATACACACGGGTGCCGTAGGAAAAATCCTACGGCGTTTGTCCGCGAAAGACCGATGTTCTCGCCGAGTGCGCCGCAGTACACTGACGGTACCTAAGGAATTCGCCGGTTCGTCTGGCGGCGAATCATTTAGTTTTTCAGTGCAGCGCGGCGGGAGCTTCATGAGTGCCTCCGGTAATCGTGCCGGGTACTCGACTCCCACTGGCCAGCACCCCACGGCGCCGGGGAGAGCCGGCGCCAGGTAAAAGCGACCGCCGCCGCTGCGCTGTAATTTCGATCGTGACGATGAACCAGGCAGCTGCCATAGAGCCGCGGATCCCGAGCTCCGAAGAGACAATCGAGCAGGAGACGCCCCGAAAACCTGGCCCGATCGAGGTCCGCCGCTCCTCGAGCCATGGTGAATCCTCGAGTCACCGCGACAGGGCGACCCGTCGCGAGATGGAGCTTCTCGAGACGATCAAGAGGCAGAAAGAGCGTGCCTGGCGGTTGCGCAGGCAGCGCGATCTGGCGGTTGGCTTGGCGGCCCTGACGATCGTCGTCGCCATCGCCAGCTGGCTGATTCCTCGATGGATCGAGGAAGCGGGCGCGCTGTATGGGGCGAACACGGCGAGTACGATGAACGCCGCCGAGCCGCCTCGCCGGGAGCGTGATTCCCAGGAGTCACCGGCGCGCGGCCGGAGCATCGAGGAGGAGGTCACGAATGTGATCTCCTCCTGGTCCGGAGCCTGGTCCAGCCAGGATATCGAACCTTACCTCGACTTCTACTCGAGCCGCTTCGAGCTGCCCCCTGGAATGAGCCGTTCGAGTTGGGAGTATCTCCGCCGGGTGCGGATCATGAATGCTGACGCCAAGTCCGTGAGCGACTTGGAGGTAGTCGTGCTGGCGCCGGGCTCCGCCCGCGTGCGTTTCCTCGAGGCCTACCGGTCACCGCACTCCGTCGAGAGCGTCCCGAAGACCATGGATCTGGTCAAGGAATCCGGTCGCTGGCGGATCCTCAGCGAACGCACCGCGCCGCCGAGCTAGCCTCGCCGGGTCGCGGTCTTGAGCAACCGACACACCCGTGCCCGCAGCTCGAGCGCCGAAAATGGCTTGACGACGTAGTCGTCGGCTCCCATGTCGAAAGCGGCGAGAACGGCGTCTTCGCTGTCCTCGTCGGTGACCATGATGATCGGCGTCTCGACGTGGGTCGGACTCCTGCGCAGGCGCTCGAGGATCTCGAGCCCGCCCAGGCCAGGCACGGCGACGTCGAGGATCGCCAGGTCGATCTGGCTTCCGAGAGCAGTCTCCAGAGCCACCTTGCCGTCAGCGCAGTGGACCACTTCGAGCTCGGCTTCCTTCAGACGCTGCTCGACGGCAGCGACCGTCTCTTGATCGTCCTCGGCCAGGAGCACCTTCTTGCGTGCCGCCTGCGGTCTCTGGCGCGAGGTCACGACCCGGTGTCCGCCCGCTTCCTTGGCCAGGTAGAGCAGCCGATCGGCCTTGGTCACCACGTCTTCGAGCACGGCGGTCTTGCCGACGCCGGTCACACCGGCCGAGAAACCGACGCGGAGAGATTCGCCGAAGGTTTCCTCCGCCAGGCCCCGAAGGACCTTCTCCAGCGCCCGGCTGGCGCCAGCCGGATTGCCGTCGGGGAAGAGGATCACGAATTCGTCACCGCCCCAGCGGGCCACGCGATCGGATCGCCGTAGGCTGCGGGTCAGGATCTCGGCGACCCGGCGCAGTACCCGGTCGCCGAGCGCGTGGCCGCCGGTGTCGTTGATCCGCTTGAGCCCGTCCAGATCAGCTAGAGCGAGCGACAGCGGGTACCCGGCTCGTTGCGCCAGAGCCTGGGCGCGCTCGAACGCGATCTGGACCCCGGCGCGATTCAGCAGGCCGGTGAGGGAATCGTGCTGCGCCTCGCGGGAAAGCTCGCCGGCCCTTAGGAGCTTGGTCGCCACCGCGGAGGACAGCGCGTCGAGATCGACCGGCTTCTCGAAGTACTCGTCCGCGCCCAGGGCGTAGCACTCCGCCTTGGGTTGAGATTCGTTCCGCGCGGTCACCACGATGATCGGGCACACCGTGTATTTGGGGTTGCTTCTCAGCCGGGCCAGCAGGTTCCGGCCATCCTCGTCGGGCAGAACCAGATCGAGGAGGATGATGTCGACCTGATTGCCGGCCAGGTATTCGGTGGCCGCTGCGCTCGATCTGGAAGAGACGATCCGGCGATTTGGGCCCGCGAGCTTGGACTCCAGAGCCATGATCATCGCCGGATCTTCCTCGACGAGCAGGATCGTCGCGGCGTCTTCGGGTGCGGAGGAGGCTACCCCGCGCAGCGTTTCGATCAGTGCCTCCGTGGCCGCGGCCAAGGTGGCCGGCGGAGTCCGCAGCAGGGTGCGGGCCGCCTCGCTGATCTCCGGGAATCCGTAGGTGACGCCGGTGCCTTCCAGAGAATGCGCGATCCTGCGGATCGACTCGCGAGCCTCCCCGCCATTGTCGTCCAGGGTTCGTTTGACCGCTTCGAGAGTCTCGATGCGGTTCCTCAGGCTGCCTCGATAGTAGGCTTTTAGGTCATCCATGGAGATCAGCCCTCGTTTCGAGCTTGTTCTCCGATGCGAGTGCTGATCGCAATGAGCTGAGTATACTCCGTTCGGTCATCGACATGGCGTGGCGGGCGCTCCCTGGGTCACCCTTCTTCAAGAACGATGCCAGGTTGTTGCGAAGAGCCTCCGCGCACCCCTCTGTTTCCCGGTCGGCACGGCGGTCCGAGCGGGTTTCGAGAGAATCTACAGGATAATCTCCTATTCAGGGAAAAAATCATCATGGAGAACCATTTCGCCGACCGGCTGACGCGGCGCCAACGCCAGCTCGGTCACCCGCTCTGCGTCGGCCTCGATCCCCACCTTGATCGCGTCCCGCCACTTTTTCGGCGTGGTTCCATGACTCCGGAGGATCCTCGCACCGCCGACGCGGTCGAGGCCTTTCTCCTGGCGATCCTTGATCGCGTTGCGCCTCACGTGGCGGTCATCAAGCCTCAGATCGCTTTTTTCGAGCGACTGGGCTGGCGGGGGCTGCGGGTTCTGGAGAGGTTGGTCGAGCAGGCGCGTAGCCGTAACACCCTGGTGCTGCTGGACGCCAAGCGCGGCGACATCGGCTCGACAGCGGCTGGCTACGCCGCGGCCTACCTCGGCCCCGGCGCGGCGATCCGCTGCGACGCCATGACACTCAACCCCTACCTGGGCCGCGATTCCCTGGTGCCCTTCCTCGAGCGATCACGAAGAGGAGGCGAGGGGCTCTTCGTGTTGGTCAAGACCTCCAACCCGGGCTCCGGCGATTTCCAGGACCGCCGCCTCGACGGCGGGGGATCGCTCTCGGGAGCGGTGGCCGAAGCTCTGGCGGGCGAGGCGCGGGAGCTACGTGGACCGGCCACCGGATGGTCGTCTCTAGGCGTGGTGGTCGGAGCGACCTATCCCGGCGAGAGCGAGAAGGTGAGGGAGCTCTTGCCGTACTCGCTGTTCCTGGTGCCCGGCTACGGCGCTCAAGGGGGGAGCGCGAAGGCGGCACTCAGAGGATTCGTGCCCGGGCCGGACGGGCGCCTCGAGGGCGGGTTGGTGAGCTCCTCGCGGGGGATCCTCTATCCGCCGGGATCCGACACCGACGACGCGACGCGCTGGGAACAAGCCGTCTCAGAAGCGCTCGAGCGGTCGATCGACGAGCTCCGCACCGCTTGCGTGTAAGGTAGGCGCTCATGCCCGATCCGGCACATGCGAGTGATCCCACGCACCTGATCTTGCAGACGGTCGTCGCGGCCATCTTCATCGGCATCCTGGCCCAGGTGCTGGCCAGTCGCTACAAGCTGCCGGCGATCCTGCCGCTGCTGCTTCTGGGCATGGCGGCCGGCCCCTTCGGTCTCTCCCTGCTGAACCCCGGCGACCTGGGCGACGGACTGGTGGTGATCATCCATCTCGGCGTCGCCGTGATCCTGTTCGAGGGCGGTCTATCGCTCGACCCGCGGCAGCTGCGCAAGGTCGGCGTGTCGCTGCGCAACCTCCTGACCATCGGCGCGCTGGTGACCGGCACCGGCGCCGCTTGCCTCGCCCACTGGCTGACCGGTGTCTCGTGGCCGACCGCGGCGCTCTTCGGGGCGATCGTCACGGTCACCGGGCCGACGGTGATCGCGCCGCTCCTGCGTCACATGGTGGCGCCGCGGCAGGCCCGTACCATCCTGATCACAGAAGGGCTGATGATCGACGCCATCGGCGCCGTCCTCGCCTACCTCGTGCTGCTGTGGATCCAACGCGCCGATCGAGAATTCGAGCCGCTGGTCCTCGAGCTTCTGGAGCTGGGCGCGACGGGCGCGATCCTCGGCTTCGCCGCGGGCTCGATCGCGGTGATGGTGATCCGCTACCGCCACATGTCCGACGAGCTCGGCAACCTGGTCATCCTGGCGCTCCTGATGGGTTGCTTCCTGCTGGCGGAGTCGCAGGCGCCGCAGTCGGGAATCCTGGCCTCCGTGGTGATGGGTCTGACCGTCTCCTCGGCGAATATTCCTGATCTCAATCCGCTCAAGGTGTTCAAGGGCCAGCTGACGATGTTGATCATTTCGGTGCTGTTCATCCTGCTGTCGGGTCAGCTGGATCTCGGCGCGGTGAGGCGGCTGGGCTGGGAAGGAATCCTGGTGGTTGCCGGGTTGATCCTGGTGGTCCGTCCTCTGGCTGTGTTCGCGTCGATTCCGCGCCGTCGGCTCGACGTAAAGCAGAAGCTGTTGCTGGCATTCACCGCGCCACGCGGCATCGTGGCGGCGGCGGTGGCGTCGCTGTCGGCGATCCAGCTGCGGGCGATCAAGATGGACGAAGAGGCGACGATCCTGGAAGGGCTGGTGTACCTGGTGATCGTCGTCACCTGCGCCTGGGCGACGGTGATGGCGAAAATGCTGCCGCGCTGGCTCGGCTATGTCGACGACCCATCCCGGCGCCGCGTGGTGCTGGTCGGCGCCAGTCCGCTCACCGCCGCCCTGGCGCGCATGTTCGCTCGGGAAAGTTGGACGCCGGTGGTCATCGACTCGGTGCCGAGCAAGCTCGAATCCTACCGCGAGGCGCAGGTCGCAGCCATCAGCGGCGACGCCCGCGACGCCGCGACCTATGAGCGCGCCGCCGTCGAGCGGGATTCGTACGTTCTGGCGGTAACTCCCAACGACGAGCTGAACCTGCTGGTCGCCGAGCTGGTGCGCGAGGAGTTCGGCGTCGAGCATCCGGTGGTGGCCCTGGCGCGACCGTCGGGCGAGTTCGGCCACCTGCGGCGCGCCTGGGTGGATCTCCTGAGCCACCGTCAGCTCGATGTGCGAGGCTGGAATCGCCGTTTCGAAGACGGCGAGGCGGGCATCGAGACCTTCGACCTGGAAGTCGGTGAGGGCGGCAACGAAGCGTTCAGGTCCGTGCTCGACGAGCACCCCGACGAGGTGATCTGGCTCTGTTCCTGGAGCGAGGGAAAGCCTTCGTTCCACTGGTCCGAAGAAGGACTCGACGACTTGGGGCGCGTCACCCTGCTCGTCCGTGCCGGGGCGCGGCCCAAGCTCGACGCCTTGAGGCGGCCGGCCGAGGACCCCCCGGTCGATCCGCCAAAGCAGGAACCGCCGGGGGATCCTGAGATCCCTCCGGCGCAATAGAGAGCGGACTCCGCCTCTTAGCGCCCCACAAACCCAAGCCTGCGGCTTGGCTTCATGGCCCATCCCCACCGCACTAAGAGCCTGTTGCGCATAGCAACAGGCTCTTAGTGCGAGATGATCGGGTCCATGGCCTTGGCCTGGGCGACCCAGCGGCTGACGGTGCTCACCCCGGGGGCGGTGCGGGTCAGGCGCTTTTCCTGCTGGACTTCCTTCATCTTCGCGGCCAGGTTCTCGGCGTTGCGGTTGCGCAGCTCCTTGACGGTGTCGACGCCCGCGGCCTCCAGCAGCTCGCTGAACTGTGGTCCGATGCCCGAGATTCGCATGAGATCGGCCAGGTTGGCCCACTTCAGCAGGTGCTTTTCGAAGATGTCGACCTGCTCGGCCACCCGCTTGCGGCCCTTGCGGCTGGCGCAATGTGCGAGAAAGGCGTCGGTGTTCTTGATCCCGGCTCCGGCGAGCTTTTCGGCGTACGCCGGCCCAATCCCTTCGATGTCC
Organism: bacterium; assembly: GCA_024226315.1. Lineage (GTDB taxonomy): Bacteria > Acidobacteriota > Thermoanaerobaculia > Multivoradales > J023 > JAAELT01. Next base: position 21,054 of record JAAELT010000452.1, read on the forward strand.
TCGATCTTGTAGCCCATGGTGTCTCTCTCCTCTGATTTCGAGTCTTTCAAGATGAAGCCGGTGCCTCGAGGGGCGAGGCGCCGGCCTGTCTTCCTGGTTCCTGAACGGACGGAAGCAACGATCACAGCTGACTGTCGCAAGTGATGGACTGACTGCTGTAGTCATGCACTGCGAACCGCGTGCCAGCTTCGGGATCTGATTCGAGTCCGAATTCAAGCGGTTGCGGGCCCCGGGCCGCCGTTGCTGGCCTGGGAGAATCTACTGTGCGGGAAGATACTCCCTGGACAATGCCGTTTCCCTGGCCGGTGACTCGCCACGGGAGAGATCGAAGATCCCCTCCGGCTCGGCGCTCGAGCGAGTAGACTGCTCGCCAGCACCACGGTCGCAGCAGCCAGCACCACGCAGCAGGAGGAGACCAGAGATGCCGAGGAATGCCAGAATCCGCGCGCTGATCGCGCTTGCCGTATTCTCGACATTGGCCGCGCGAGAAGTCTTTGCCCAGCGGACGGTCAAGCCGGTCCTCCATGGCAAGCATTGGGTGGCGATCACCGGCAAGCCCCTGGCGGCCACCGCCGGGGCGATGATCTTTGCGCAGGGCGGCAACGCCGTGGACGCCACCTGCTCGATGCTCGCCGCCACCTGCACGATGTGGGACACCCTGGGCTGGGGCGGCGAGACCCAGGCGCTGATCTACAATCCCCACACCAAAGAGGTGAAGGGCATCAACGCGCTGGGGGTAGCTCCCACCGGGGCGACGGTCGAGTTTTTTCGTGACAAGGGCATGCGTTACCCGCCCGAGTACGGCCCGCTGGCGGCGGTGACGCCCGGCACCCCCGGGGGTCTGATGGTGATGCTGGCCGAGTTCGGCTCGATGAGCCTGGCGCAGGTACTGGCCCCCGCCATGGAGATGGCCCGGGGTTACCCGATCGAGAAGTCCCAGGCCGACAACATGGAGCGCCGCCGCGAAGTGCTGGCGCGGTGGCCGCACTCGAAGAATGTGTTCTTGCCCCATCACGGCGCGGCGGGGGAGCGCGCGGCGCCCTACCCGGGCGAGGTTTTCCGCCAGCTCGACCTGCTCGCGACGCTCGAGAAGCTGGTGGCAGCGGAACGTCAGGCGCTGGCAGCGGGCAAGAGCCGCAAGGAGGCGATCTACGCCGCCTACGACCGCTTCTACCGTGGCGACATTGCCGAGGAGCTGGTGCGCGCCACGCGCGAGCAGGGCGGCTTGATCACCATGGAGGATCTCGACACCTGGCAGGTACGCGTCGAGGAGCCTGTCACTACCGAGTACAAGGGCATCACCGTCTACAAGCTCACCCACTGGGTCCAGGGCCCGGTGATGCTCCAGGCGCTCAACATCCTCGAGAACGCCGACGTCGGCGCCATGGGCTACAACTCGGCGGCCTACGTCCACGCGTTGTACCAGGCGATGAACCTCGCCTACGCCGACCGCGATTTCTACTACGGCGACCCCTACACTCCGCCGGAGGAGCCGATCGCCGGCCTGCTGTCCAGGGACTACGCGCGCCAGCGATTCGAACTGATCGACTGGCAGCGCAACAATCCGGACGCCAGGCCCGGCGATCCCTATCCCTTCCAGGGGGGTGAGAATCCGCACCTCGATCTGCTCGAGCAGTGGACGCCGGTCCCGCCTGCCGCCGAGGCCGAGGGGGAGGAGGGTTTCCAGCAAGCGGACCTCTCGAGCCACGACGAAGCCTTCGTCGCTGGCACCACGTCGATCCAGGCGGCCGACGCCGAGGGCTGGATCGTGTCCGTGACCCCGAGCGGCGGCTGGATCCCCGCTTTCATCGCCGGCGAGACCGGCATCGGGCTGTCTCAGCGCATGCAGAGCTTCGTGCTCGACGAGCGCATGAACCCCTACAACCTGGTACGCCCGGGCCAGCGGCCGCGGGCGACGCTCACCCCCGGCATGGCGCTCGAGGGCGGCGAACCCTACCTCTCCTTCGCCGTCCAGGGCGGCGACACCCAGGACCAGAACCTGCTGCAGTTCTTCTTGAACGTCGTCGAGTTCGGCATGAACGTCCAGCAGGCGGCCGAGGCCGCCAACATC
>JAAELT010000453.1 GCA_024226315.1 bacterium
GGTGCCAGGCCCGGCTCCGCGACCCGTGGCACGACGTTTCCCAACGTCGGAGAACGCCTCACGACTCCGACGAGCCGCCTCGGCGACGTGTCTCGCGCCTAGGTGGCGGATTCTGGCCTAGGCCGATGGTTGTCCAGCGGCGCCGGCTTCTGCTAGGGTCCCGGGCGGGGATCTTTTTGTTTCGCACTCCAGGTCATCTCAGATCAGCGGAATCTCGGTCATGACGAATACGATTGTGCTTGGAATGCAATGGGGCGACGAGGGGAAGGGCAAGATCGTGGATCTGATCTGTCCGGCTTTCGACGCTGTCGCCCGGTATCAGGGGGGGCACAACGCCGGTCACACGGTGAAGTTCGGCGACCGGCACTTCGCGCTCCACTTCCTGCCTTCCGGCATCCTGCAAGAGGGCATGAGCTGCGTCCTGGGCAACGGCATGGTGATTTCTCCCGAAGCCTTTTTCGCCGAGCTCGACGGGCTGCGGGAAGCCGGCGTCGAGGCCGAGGGACGCCTGTTCATCTCCGATCGCGCGCACGTCATCCTGCCGACCCACGTCAACCTCGACACGGGGCGCGAGGAGACCCGCGGCGCGAGCAAGATCGGCACCACCGCGCGCGGCATCGGGCCGGCCTACGAGACCAAGTCGTCGCGCAGCGGGCTGCGCATCTGCGAGCTGGCGTCGAGCGAGCTCGACGACCGGCTGCGGGTGCAGCACCGGCAGATCGCACCGCAGCTGTCCGACCTCGGTGCCGAGCCGCCGATGAGGCCCTCGGCCCTGGCCAAGGCATGCCGCGAGTGGGCCGAGCGCCTGGCTCCCTACGTTCGCGACACCGCGCGACTGCTCAACGGCTGGATCGACAAGCGCCGGCGCATCTTGTTCGAGGGCGCGCAGGGCGCGCTGCTCGATCTCGACCACGGCACCTATCCCTTCGTCACCAGCTCCAGCTCGACTGCCGGCGGCGTCTCCACCGGCACCGGCGTGCCGCCCCGTCGCATCGGCGGCGTGCTCGGGGTGATCAAAGCCTACGTCACTCGGGTCGGCGGCGGCCCGTTCGTCACCGAGCTCGATGACGAGGTCGGCAAGCACCTGCAAGAGCGCGGCAACGAGGTCGGCACCAGCACCGGCCGGCCGCGCCGTTGCGGCTGGTTCGACGCCGTCGCGGCGCGCTACGCGGTGATGCTCAACGGTACCAACGCTCTCGCCCTCACCAAGCTCGACGTGCTCGACGACCTCGACGAGATCAAAGTGTGCACCGGCTACCGCCTCGGCGACGAGCTTATCCGCGACTTTCCAACCCGCATCGCGGTGCTCGAGAAAGCGGAGCCGGTCTACCGCACCGTACCCGGCTGGAAGCAGCCGACCGCCGGCGTCCTCGACTTCGCCGACCTGCCGCCGGCGGCTCGCGACTACATCCAGGTCCTGGAGGAGGAGGTCGGCGTTCCCGTCGGCCTGGTCTCCACTGGCCCACGGCGCGAGGAGACGATCCTGGTCGACCGCAAGGAGATGCGGCGGCTGGTTTCGGGCAAGCTGGAGCTGATCGCGGAGCGCCGGGACGCGGCGTAGAGCCCTCTTTGGCGGCCTGTCAGCAGTCCGGTATACTCCGCGCCGGTGGGGCCGTTAGCTCAGTTGGTAGAGCAGCGGACTTTTAATCCGCGGGTCACAGGTTCGATCCCTGTACGGCCTACCATACTCCTCGCTGCCGATGGCTGGCTCGAAATGATCCTGGTCAGACCTCAGTCGGAGTCAGAGTCAGAGTCGGACTCATCGTCATCGTCGTCGTCGAAGTTGACTTCGAGGATGTCGGTGACCACCAGCTCGCCGGTGATGAGCGACAACGAGAAGACGATATCGATCTCTCTGAAAGTGCCCTCCGCCCCTTCGAACTCTCCTGTCCCGCCGACGATGAAGCCGGTTCCGGGCACAGTGTTGACGTTGACCAGCGGCGGATCGAACACGCGCTCGAGCTCGCCGGTGGCGACCATGTCCTCGACGATGGCAAGCAGCGGAGCCACGTCCTCCGCCGTGGTCAGGAACAACGTGCCGCGACCGGGAATCACCACCGTCCAATCGGTGGCCGTCACCTGCTGGACGAAATCGATGTCGATCAGCTCGCTGGCGAACCCGATGACGTCGCCGTTCTCGTCGGAGACCTTGGCCAAGGCGGCGAGACCGTTCTGGATCGCCGGATCGTCGAGCAGGCCGATGCCCGCCGGAAGCCCGGCGAGGAAGTTCCCGGGCCCGGTGGTGAGGGCGAGGGCGTTGTCGGGGATGTCGACGAAGAACTTCTCCGTCCGGGCCGTGGCAATGCTGGGGAGCATGGCGCCGAGAACAAGGGCGGCGATGAGAGCTCGCATCAGGGACTCCTTTTCTGCGGCGAGTGGCGGCACGAGGAGGATACCACGCGGACCTCCGCTCAGTCGCCGGCGAGAATCTCCAGCAGAGCATTTTCGGGAATCCCCAAGCCCTGTGAGCTGCGGCGACCGAGCTCCTCGCCGCCCACCGAGACGACGGCGACGGGCACCGAGTCGATGCCTTTCTCCTTGGCTTCCGGATCGTCCAGACCGCGCGCCAGGCCGTAGTACTGAAACCGGATCTTGCTGCCTTCGAGCCCATCCTCGACCTGCATCAACCAGGGGAGGAAGCGGGCGCAGGTCGCGCACCAGGAGCCGAAGTAGACTCTCACCGTAACCTCGCGGGTCTCCTGGCGAAGCATCTTCAGCGCCTTCTCCGACGGAGGGTACTGCCGGGCGCGGTAGCCGTAGGAGAAATCGTGGGCTCGAATCAAATCCGCGGTCTGCTCACCGAGGAGATCGGGCAATGGATGCAGGCTCAGCCGGCGGCCGTCATCGAGGGTCGAGGTCAGCTGCTGGGTGCCCACCTGAAACGATCCCGCTGTCTTGGACACCGCGTCGATCAGCAGATTGACGGTGCCGTTGCCGTTGTCGCGCACTTTCGTCGACCTCAGGCGCTCCACCCGCTGGGTCGAGACGTCGATCAACAGCGGTTGGTCGAGGTCCGCCGCCCGCAGCAGATAGGCGCCGGGTCGTTCGGCGAAGAACACCTCGGCGCCATCGATAATCTGGTCATCGAGCGTTGCCTGGAGCTTGCCGAAAGGCTCGAACGGCGTGAAGGCGGGATCGGCTTCCTGGGCGGCCGCCATCGAGGCTACAAGGAGGACCGCGGTCGAGATCGAGATGCGGCGAATCGGTTTCGAGATCGGCATGACCTTTATTGTACTGACAAGCCTCGGCGGCGGGGGAGCCGCGGTCGACCAGGCGCGGCGGCGTGGCGCAGCGGCCGGGGCGCCGGCTGGGTGCCGGCGGAAGAGCTCTCCGGGGGTGGTACACTTGAAGCGATGACCACCTACCCGCCTCCGCTGCCGCTCACGCTGCACCTCGAGCCCGTCGTACGGCTCTCGGACGACCAGCTCTTCGAGTTCTGTGCAGTGAATCGTGACCTGCGGATCGAACGATCCTCTGGAGGAGACCTGATCGTGATGTCACCCGCAGGCGGTGAGACGTCCGACCGCAACGCTGAGATCACCCTGCAGCTCGGTCTCTGGGCGAAGCGCGACGGACGGGGCCGGGTCTTCGACTCTTCGGGGGGCTTCATCTTGCCCAGTGGCGCGATGCGCTCACCGGACGCCGCCTGGGTCGAGCGTGAGCGCCTCCGCGAGGTGGCGCCGGCACGCCGTCCGAAGTTCCTGCCGCTGTGCCCGACCTTCGTCATCGAGCTGCGCTCGACCTCGGATTCCTTGGCGCCGATCCAGAACAAGATGCTGGAGTATCTCGACAGCGGCGCCGCGCTGGGCTGGCTGATCGACCCCACGACGCGGCAGGTCGCCGTCTATCGGCCGGATCGGGAGGTGAAGATCCTGGAGGACCCGGTCTCGGTCTCCGGCGATCCGGAGCTACCGGGCTTTGTGCTGGAGCTGGAGGAGATCTGGGAGCCGCCATGGTGAAGGTGCTGGATTTCGTGATGTAGGCCGTGGACGGGGCGCCGGTCGCCCGGTCTTGCCTAGCGCGTTGCACGAACCGAGCTACTCTTCATCAACTTCGCCAACTCCGCGATCTCGTGGGAGGGCAGAGCTTCGACTGGTTCACCGTCCATCCCGAGATCGGCTGAGCGGTACCGCGGCCAGAGCCGCCTCGAGCTCGGCGGCGACTCGCGACGGCGCGAATCGCCGCCTGACCCAGGACGCCGCGGCGGCTCCGAGCCGTGCGCGGCGTTCATTGTCGGCTAGCAGCTCGCGCACCGTCTCGACGGTGCCGGCGGGGTCGTCGGGATCGAGGATCTGCCCTGTCTCGCCGTCTGTGATCAACTCGGCGGCGGGGGAGACGCGGTCGACCAGGATCGGCAGGCGGTGCAGGGCGGCTTCGAGCACGACGTTTGGCAGGCCGTCGAGGCCGCTGGGGTAGAGGAAGAGGCGGGCGTCTCGGTAGTAAGAGGCGGCGTCGCTGAAGCCGAGGAAGCGAATGCGGTGGCTGAATCGCCGCAGGCGCTCGCGGCAGGCGGGCAGGTGGGTGCCGTCGCCGAGGATCAGCCACTCGAGGTCGAGCTCTTCGAGCAGCGGCGCCAGCACCGAGGCCGTCCGCATCAGCGGTTCGACTTTGGCGCGGAAGCGGAAGTTGGTGACGGTGAGCAGGTAGGGGCTGTCGATCCCGGGCGGCTCGGGGATTGCCGGCTCCTGGTACGGGATGGGGACGACGCGGCAGGGCCGGTCGCCGAGATGGCGCTTGACCGAGCGCTCCAGAGCCTCGGTCAGGGGCAGCAGGAGATCGGCGTGGCGCAGGAGCAGCGAGCTCGACCACAGGTTTAATCGTCTGGCGAGACGGTTGGCGCCGCGCTCGGCCGCTTCCAGCCACGGATCACCCTTGACGGCGACCACTAGCGGCAGACGGTAGAGTGAGCAGACAGGCAGGAGCGGCAGGTGGCGGATGCCCGAGTACTCGGCCAGTATCAGGTCCGGACGGAAACGCCTCATGGCTCGGACCAGGCGGCCCGGCGCGATCGACGGTCTGCGGTCCGGATCGTAGAGCCGTACGGCATCGGCCGTCAGGTACTCCGACGCTTCGAGCAGAGGCCACCACTTGGCGCGCTTGCCGCGGGCGTAGAGCACGCGAAGCGAACGCGGTGGCTCGGGGAGATTCTCGGCCATTAGAATACGAGCCTGCACGATTCATCGGCGCGGAGCAAGCACGGAGGACCCGATCGGGAACGACAGACTCTCGGCCTGGCTGGTGACCGGGGACTTGCCGCCCGGGTTCTCCGGCGCGGCGAGGAACGACCTGCTGCTCGCCCGAGAGCTAGGTGAGCACGGGCTCCGCCCGACGCTGGTCAGCCACCGCTTCCCGGGCCAGGAGCGCCGCAGCGAGGTCGACGGCGTGGACGTGCTGCGCCTGGCCAGACCGGTGGGCCGCCTCGGCAAGCTGCGCTATCCGCTCGAGCTGGTGGCACGGCTCGCGGCCGAGCGTCCGCGGCCCGAGGTCGTGCGCTTCCGCGGCTTCGGCCTGCGCCGCGCGGTGTGCGCCATGCTCTGCCGGCGGCTCTTCCCGGGGGTGCGGATCGTGGCGCAGCCGGCGTGCTTCGGCGTCGACGACCCGGCGTCCTTGGCGGCGACGCGCTGGGGCGACTTCAAGCGGCGCCAGCTGCTGGCCGCGCACGGCCTGCTGGCGATGAACCGGGAGATGGAGGCCGCCTTCGAGGAGGCGGGCGTCCCCGCGCGCCGCGTCGCTACGGTCCGCAACGCGGTCGACCTGGAACGCTTCTCGCCCACGGGCACCGAGCGGCGCCGGACGCTCCGGCGGCAGTTGGATCTGCCCACCGAGGCGCGTATTGGCGTCACCGTCGGCGGTCTGTCCAAACGCAAGGAGCAGGCGTGGATGACGGCTGCGATGGCGCCCATCATGCACGAGGATCCGAGGCTCCATCTGCTCCACGTCGGCCCCCGGGCCGGGGACCTGGAGTCCTTGGGCGCTTCGAGCGCCCGAGTCGCCGACGCGCGGCGGGTAGAGCGGCGGATCGACGAGATCGGAGCGTCGTCGGGGATCGGCGCACGGGTGCGCCTAGTCGGTCTGGTGGCGGACGTGATGCCGTTTCTGGGCGCCGCCGATTTCTTTTTGCAGGCCGGAACCAAGGAGGGCGAGGCCAACGCTGTCAACGAAGCCATGGCGTGCGCTCTTCCCTGTGTCGTGCCACGGGAGGTGATCTTCGCTCGCCAGGTACCGGAATCCGCCTCTTTCGGCTTCCGAACAGTCGACGAGGGCTCGTTCCAGGCCGCGGTCCGTGAGATACTCGGGCACCCGGACGAGGCCCGTGCCGTGGGCCTCGAAGCTCGGAGACACGTGGAGGAGACCCGGGCTCCGGCGGTGGTGGCGAGGGAGTACGCGGCAGCGCTGGTGACGGCGATCGGTCGCGAGCTGCCACCTCCCGTGAGGTAGGAGAAGGAATGAGGATTCTTGTTGCTGGAATCGACGGCTACCTGGGGTGGCCGTTGGCGCAATCGCTGGCGGCGCGGGGCCACCACCTGGGCGGTTGCGACAACTTCGCCCGGCGCGGTTGGGTGGCGGAGCGCGGCTCACATTCGGCGATTCCGGTGGCCGACATGCCAGAGCGGCTGCGTGCCTTCCGGTCGCGCTTTGGCCACGAGCCCGAGTTCTCAGAAGGCGACCTCACCGACTACGCCTTCGCCGCTGGCTGCTTGCGGAGCTTTCGGCCCGACGCCATCGTGCACCTCGGCCAGATGCCCTCGGCCCCCTTCAGCATGATCGACGTCGAGCACTGCGTCTACACCCACACCAACAACCTTGTGGGTACTCTCAACCTACTGCACGCGCTACGCGACCATTGCCCGGAGGCCCACCTGGTGAAACTCGGCACGATGGGGGAGTACGGCACTCCCGATGTGGACATCCCCGAGGGTTTCTTCGAGATCAAGTACCGCGGTCGGCGCGACCGCCTGCCGTTCCCGCGTCAGGCGGGCAGCTGGTACCACCAGACCAAGGTCCACGACACCCACAACATCATGATGGCCTGCCGCATCTGGGGCCTGCGCTCGACCGACGTGATGCAGGGCATTGTGTTCGGTACCCGGGCCGACGGCCTGAGCGACGACGAGGCTCTGCGGACGCGTTTCGACTTCGATCAGTGTTTCGGCACGGTGATCAACCGCTTCTGCGCCATGGCCGTGATCGGCATGCCGCTGACGCCGTTCGGGTCGGGCGGTCAGAAACGCGGCATCATCCCTCTGTCGGATTCGATGCAGTGTCTGGCGATCGCGCTCGAGAACCCGCCGCCTGAAGGCGAGTACCGGGTCTTCAATCAATTCCAGGAAGTGTTCGAGATCCGCGAGCTGGCGCGGCGTGTGCAGCGAGTCGCCGGTGATCGCCTGGGTCTCACGGTCGAGATCGAGCCGCTCGAGAACCCCCGTACCGAGGCCGAGCAGCACCACTACCGGCCGGACTGCGACAACCTGAAGGCTCTGGGGTACGAGCCGACGCGGGAGCTCGACGACGAGATCGAGACCGTGCTGCGAGACCTGACGCCGTTCCGGGAGCGCATCGAGAGCCGGCGCGACTTGCTGGCTCCCGACATCCGTTGGGACGGCAGTCGCCCGGCGGCGCGCGAGTTGGTCGGGGTGGTGGGCCGCTAAGAGCAGACCGCGGCGTCGGCCGGGATGAACTCGGCGAACAGCTGCCGCAGGTTGGGGTGCACGGCGTCGCCCGCGAGCGCGCCCTCGAGACTGTCGGAATTGGCCAGCAGAACCGTCATCTCGACGACCAGGGGAAACCCCTGTCCGTCGAGCGGCTCGAGCAGATCTTCGCGCGCGAGCAGGTGCTCCACCAGCTCGATCCGGCGGTCGACCCGGTCGGCCCAGAGCCGGCAGCCCGCCGGCACCGGCGCCAGGCGGTGGGCCCGGATGAAGGTGAGGAAGCGGAGCTCGCTGCTGAAAGCTTCGCTGACCGTCTTGATGACCGCCTGATCCTCCGCTTCCAAATCGGCGAGTTGCTCGACCGCCAGCTGGTGGTCAGGGTCGTCCTCTGCCCGGCTGTCGAGCCGTTGCCTGAGCCGAGCGATCTCTCTCGGCAGCTCTTTCACGCGTCGCTGCCACGGCAGGATCCTCTCATCCAGGACCGGAATCGCCACGTGGGTCATCCACAGATCTGGTCGCTTCACGCAGCCGGCGACGTCAGCCAGCATCATCCTGCGCTCGAAATCGTTCGCCGCCTGGATCTTGTCCCGGCCCGCGCGGACGTGCAGTGTAGTGGCGCGGATGCCGGCCAGGGCCTCGAGGATGACGGCCGGCGGCAGGCCGATCTCGATCCCCAGCTTGGCGATGTGCTTCTCGGCCACGTCTTCGTGGGTCAGCGGCAGCAGCTCCCCGGTGCCGTCCATGCGATCAGTGCCGCCCGCATGGCCGTAATCGTGGCCGAAGGCCGCGAGCACGTCGCGCGCCAGCAGATCAGCTGGAAACTCGAGGCTCAGCATCCTCTCCAGGAGCTCCGCCAGCACGGTCTCGACGGCGTCGAAGGAATCGTACTTTCGATAGGCCGCGCAACGTATGTCCTCCGGCACCGGAAACGCCTCTTCCCATTCGAGCAGCAGAAGGCGCAGCGCCACGTCGAAGTTGTGCAGGGTGTGATGGAAGGCGTTGTCGATGCGCAGAGTGCGCTCCACCCTGCGAGACCTGTGATGAACCTCGCGGGCCAGACTCATGAAGGTGTCGAGCGAAAGCTGGAGGTCTCGCGATTCCGTGAGATCCAGGCCGCGGCGGCGGATCAGATTTCGGAGCGGCCTGGAGAAGATAGGCCAGGCGTTGACGCTGATCCGGTCCTGCACGAACGCCTGGAGCGTCGTTTCGTCTCGGCACGACTCGGCGTCGAGTCGCTCGGCACTGATCTCAGCGAGTTTCACGACCCTGTCTCAATCTCACCGCCCTCTCTCAGGCTCGCGCCCCCGTCTCATTGTGCCTCTCCGCCGGCTTCTTTCTCGATCTCTTTCTGCCGCTTGGCGATCTCCTTCTTCATGTCGGGCACCTGCAGGGGCATCGTCCCGGCTCGGCGTTGCTCCGGACGGGCCGTGCTTTGCTGCGACGAGGCGCGGATCTTCTTGAGATACTTCTTGACCTTCGGCGGCGTCGAGGTGAAGCGCAGCGGGCAGATGCCCGGCGGCGTCTCGCGCTTGACGACCTTGGCGTAGAGGTCGCCCTCGAGCTGCTGGCCCTCCTTGTCGTAGACCGTCAGTTTGAGATTGGTCAGCGCCTCCAGATCCTCACCGCATTCCAGGTCAGCTCCGAGATTCGAGATGCGCGGGAACTTGCCGGCCAGGTCTTCGTCGCTCAGCTTCTTGCCGGACAGCGCGGCCCAGCGAACGTCGATGGCCTCGGAGAGATCCAGGAACTCCTCCTTGATCTCGGGGATCTTGAGGTCGAATGGAGCGCCTATGCCGAGCACCTGGAAGGCCGGTACGGGTTCGCTGAGTCCTTTGGCCGCGACGTCGACCCGGTCGCCGACCTGAACGATGTCGCCGGCCTGCTCCAGGGTCGCACCGGAGATCAACACCTGGCCACCGACGGTGTAGGACTCGATGCGCGCCGTCAGGTTGACGTTGCTGCCGACGACGCCGTACTTGCTGCGGCGCTCGGAGCCGATGTTGCCGACGATGACGTCGCCGGTGTTCAAGGCGACGCCCATCTCGACTTCCGAGAAACCCTCCGAGCGGAAGAACGCGTTGACCTCGAGCAGTTCCTGCTGCATCTCGATCGCGCAGGCGACGGCTCGCTGGGCGTCGCCCTCGCGCGCCATCGGTGCGCCGAACAGCGCCAGCACCGCGTCGCCGATGAACTCGTCCACCGTGCCCTGGTACTTGAGCACCAGATCCGCCATCTTGCCGAGATAGACGTTGAGCATGCGGATGACGACCTCGGGGCTGGAGCGTTCGCACAGGGCGGTGAAACCCCGGAGATCGGACATCAGGATGGTCAGCTCGCGCTTCTCTCCACCGAGCGTCAAACCCTCGGGGGAATCGACCAGCATCGCGACCACCTCGTCGCTCAGATAACGGCCGAAGGTCTGCTGCAGGAACTCGCTGCGTTGTTCCATCTGGCGCCGGGCCCGCGCCTCGCCGATCTGCCGGTAGGCCGTGATCAGGCCGCCGCTGACCAGCAGGGTGGCGAGCGGCACGCTCCAGTTCCAGACCAGTCCGTCGGAGGCGAAATCGCGGTAGCTCACCACGATCCAGCCGAGGAAGATCGCGCCCGTGCTGAGCAGGCCGGTGATCACCCCCAGATTACCCACCAGGATGCCGGCGATCAGCGCCACGGCCAGCGCCGTCAGCACCACCGCCAGGTCGGCGTCGCCGTGGCGTCGCAGCTGGCGGCCTTCGAGCAGGTTGGCGGCGGTCGAGGCGTGCTTCTCGACCCCCGGCAGCCTGGCGGTGAACGGGGTGGTGAAGAAATCGGTGAGCCCTGGATCGCTCATGCCGACGAAGACCAGTTTGCCCGCGAGCGCCTCCGGGCCGACCTCCTTGCCGTCGTCGTCGAGGAGCTGGCCGTTCAAGGCGTCGACGAACGAGTAGGTGGGGATCTTGCGGCCGGCGCCGTAGAAATCGATCATCATCGTGCCGTCGTCGGCGTTGAGCTCGACGACGCGTTCCTCGGCGTCCGGCTCGGCGCTGGACGGAAAGCGCAGCTCGTTGGCTTCCAGGTCCAGGACCAGCTGATCGACGGTCAGCCGCAGGTGAGAGGCGACGCCGGCGACCGCCAGCGGCATCATCGCCTGGACCCGCTGCTCGGGATCGAGCAGGACGTCGGTGGGGTCGCGCCCGGCCTCCCAGGCGTCTTTCACCCCCGGGCAGTAGATCACGAAGATCCGTTCCCGCCGCAAGGCGCCGTCACCGTCGAAGATCGGATTGACGTAGCCGAGCGCAACCGACCAGTCCGCCAGCTCGGTGATCACCGGGCGGATGCCGAGCGCCAGCTTCGTCGGCTCCCAGCGCAGGTACGGCACGTTCTGGTCGCGGCTCAGGTAGCTGCCGATGTCGAGAATGGTCTGCTCTTCGTCGGCCGAGAGCACCTTGCCCAGCTGGCGGACCTGCCTCACGTCCTCGGGCAGAATGAAGTCGTAGGCCATCACGGTCAACGCCGCGTCGTCGTCGAACGTGCGCTCCATCGCGGCCGAGATCCGCTGGTCGACCAGCACCTCTTCCTTGGCCGCCGCCAGCTCGAGGAGAGCGGCCTCGGCTCCCTCGGGCAGGGCCTGCTCGATGCGGTCGAGGCGCTTCGCCTCGCGCTCGCCCTGCCGTTCGGTGAACAGCACGTCGAAGACGACCGCCGAGGTACCCCATTCGCGCAGTTGGTCGATGAGCTCGGCGTGGACGGTACGCGGCCAGGGGAAGCGGCCGATCTGCTCCACACTCTTGCTGTCGATCGCCACGATCGCGACGTCGCCGGCCGGCTCGCGCGGGCCGCGCAGACGGAAGCGCAGATCGATCAGGCTGGTTTCCGTATTCTTCAGCAAATGGAGTTGCGTGACGTCTTCGATCAGGTAGACCAGGACGAAGAAAGACGCGGTCGCCAACGCGATCACAATCGACACGGCGGTCCGCCTCTTCCAGCTCTGTTGTTCGGGTTTTGACATCGTCTCAGAGTTTATCTCAGATAGTGTATCCTGGTTCTCTTGCGATATCCCCAAAGCTCTCCACTTTCTCAGACGCCTTTGCCGGTCAGCATCACCTGGACTGTCTTGGCGAGGATGAAGAGGTCGTCGAGGCGGTTGCCATAGGCCAGGTAGAGCAGGTCCATTTCGAGCTTGACCAGGTGCTCGTCGATCGTCGCGCCGTAGGGGCCGAGGACCTGCGACCAGCCGGTGACGCCGGGCGGATGGAGGAACCGCGCTTCGTACAGTGGTTCGTGGGCGGTGAGGCGTCGGGCGAAGGTCTCACGGATCGGCCGCGGTCCGATCAGACCGAGATCGCCGCGCGCCAGGTTCCACAGCTGGGGCAGCTCGTCGAGGTGACAGCGACGCAGGAGCCGGCCCAGACGGGTCACGCGAGGGTCGTCCCGAGTCGACCAACGCGGCCCTTCGGCCTCGGCGTCGCGTGTCATCGTGCGGAACTTGAGCAGAGTGAAGGGGCGTTTTCCGCGCCCGAGCCGCTGCTGAGAGAAGAGCACCGGGAAACCGGCCTCGACAGCCACCGCCACGCCGACCAGGAGCTGGAGTGGGAGGCTCAGGACCAGCAGCGCGGCGCCCACCGCCGAGTCCAGCACACGCCACCTCGCCGTTTTGCCTCGCAGCCGATTCTCGAGATCCTCCGGTTGCACGAGCGAAAGCGGCATGCGGCCGGTGCAGGCGGCGTAGACTTCGGTGAGAGTCAGCACGCGGACACCCGCCGGTAGCGGTGAGCTCTGGCCCTCACCAGGGGAGCGCTCCTCGATCAGAAGATCGATCCCATCGCTGTGCTGGCCTCGCCGGTGAACGTCGAAATCGCAGCCGAGGATCGGGCGGAGCTCTTCCACGAGCCCGGCGCCGGCGTCCGTGGACAGCAGAAACACCACCCGGCCGTTCTCCGCGATAGCCCGCGAGACTCTCCGGCGCGAGGCGATCAAGCCGACGTTCACGACAGCAGCTCGTCGTAGAGGGCCAGGGTTTCGCTCGTCATGCGGCGCTGATCGTGGGCACTGGCGACGGCGAGACGCCGGGCTCGGAGTCGGGCGCGTACCGCATCCATTTCCTGGCGCAGCTCGAGCACCGCGTCGGCCAACGCCGGGGGCTCTTCGGTGTGTACGATCCAGCCGGTGCGGCCGTGCTCGACGACCTCACCCAGCCCCAGGACGTCGTAGCCGGCCACCGGCGTGCAGGCGAGGGCGGCCTCCACCGCGACGTTTGGTAAACCTTCGTGTGTCGAGGTGAGGAGCACCACGTCGGCACAGCTCATGATCTCCAGAACGTCGTCGCGGAAGCCGGTGAAGTGTACGAATCCATGGCTTTCGAAGCGTCGTCGGAGCCGGCTGCCGTAGCCCTTCTCGGAGTCGACCAGCGCTTCGCCGACCAGCGCCAGGCGGGCGTCGACGCCGCGCCGGCGAAGATCGTCCAGAGCGGCGATGCCGTGAGCGGGCCGTTTGCTCGGTACCAACCGTCCGATCTGGACGAGCAGCAGCTCGCACCGCTCGCCGTCGCACAGCTCCAGGCGCAGATCCGGATCGCGGGCGTCCGTTGGCTCGAAATCGAGCTGATGAGCGGGTCTACCGGTCCGTATCACCCGTGTGTCCGTCGCCGAGCCGATGTCCGCGTCGAGGTATCTCCGCCGCAGATCCTCGCCGACGAAGACCAGGGCGTGGCTGTGTCCGGCGGCCACTCGCTCTAGCGCGCGGAACAGCCATCGCGCCGGAGCTGAGAGGTGTCCCGGAAACGTCGGGCCATGCACGGTGTGAACGATCTTCGGCACACCGGCCCGGCGAGCGGCCCAGCGGCCGACGATGCCGGCCTTTGCCAGGTGGGTGTGGACGAGATCGGGGCGCAGCTCGCGCAGCAATCGCGTGATCGCGGTCAGCGCCGCGGCGTCCCGCCAGGGCCGGATCGTCTTGGCCAGGCTCGGCACCGACTCGAACGCGACACCGGGCGGGTCTCCATGGGAGCTGTCGTGGTCCTCTCCGACGATGAGCGAGACGCGAAATCCGCGGCGGACGCAGGCGGCGAGGATCGCCGACGTGCGGCGGGCGCTGCCGGAGCGCTGGTTGAAGGTCGTAGAGATGTGGCAGATGTGGCGCACGGCGGGCTCCGTCACGTTCCGAGCCGGGCCAGCGCCGTGCGGCACCGGCCGAATTCGGGATCGATCTCGAGACAGGCTTCGAGCTCCGCCGCCGCTCGATCGCGCAACCCCAGGAGCCGCAGCTGCTCACCCAGATGAAAACGAATGAGCTTCTCCCCCGGCTCCATCGCGGAGGCTTTCATCAGTACCTCGAGCGCCGCGTGGTGCTCCCCGCGGGCGCGTTGACAGAGCCCGAGGCGGAGCTGGAGCTCACCGCTCGCCGGAGCCCGCGCCTCGCCCGCGGAGAAGACCTCGATCGCCTCGGCGTAACGCTTCTCGGCGCACAGCATGGCGGCGAGTGCCGTGTAGGTGCGTGGGTTGCCGGGCTCCGATTCGATCAGCTCCCGGTAGAGAGCCTCCGCTTGTTCGATCGCGCCGAGCCGTCGATGGATCGAGATGCTCTGACGGATCAATGCCCGGTCGGCCGGGAAATGTTCCCGGTACTCCGCGGCGAAGAGAAGCGCTCTCTCCTCCCGCTGCTGGCCGAAGAGTGCTGCGAGGTGCCGGCTGGCACGTGCCGCGGTCGGCTCGAGCTCGTAGGCGGCGCGCAATTCGGCGATGGCAGCCTCGCCTTCCGACCGGCGCTCGAGAACGGCGGCCAGCAGCACGCGCAGGTCCGCTCGCTCGGGGAAGCCGGCGCGGATCCGATCCACTGTCCAGCCGGCGCGGGTCAGCGCCTCGAAGACCGGCTCGACCAGCCGAGGATCGAGCTTCACCGCCTCGCTGTAGGCTGTCATCCCCTGGGCCTGCTCGCCTTGCGAGAGCAGGAACCCCGCCAGCTGGAAGTGTGTGGTCGCCCGCAACGGCGCCAGCTCCACGGCGTGTCTGAACGCCTCTGTCGCCTCTTCGGAACGGCCCAGAAGGCGCGCCGCGATGGCCCGCTGAACGAAGTACTCGGCACGTACCGAGCACATGCGGCATGCTTCTCGGAGGCTTCCCAGGGCGCCCCCGATCTTCCGTCTCCGCTGGTCGGGATCGCGCATCTGGAGCGCCACCGTCAGATCCAGGGATCCCACCTCGGCCCGGATCGCGGGGTCGGCGAGCGGCCAGCGCGCCGCCGGTTCCAGTAGCTCGCTCGCTTTCTCGAAGCTCCGTTCTCCGGCGAGCGACCGGGCCTCGCCCAGCCGCCGCGCGGCCAGGTAGGGCGAGAGAGCGGCCACCGTTGCCGCCAGCGCCGCCAGGCAGGTGAAGACGACCGCCGCCGCACGCCGAGCGCCGGACCCCAGGGCGAGCCGGCGCCGGGAGCGCACGCTGGCGAGGCTGACCGCGGCCAGGGTGACGAAGAGCCAGGCGACGGCCGGAATGTGCAGGTTGAAGTCGCCGATCGAATGCAGCAGCAGCGCGACGCAGCCAGCGAAGGCCCCGAGCCCGATAGCTCGCCTCTCCGGGTCAGCGCGCGCCAGGGCGCGGACCGTGGCGACGCCGAAGACCCCGAGTGCTGCCAGAGCCAGGATCAGCACCGGCAGCCCCGCCTCCGCGGCGAGCTCCAGGTAGTCGTTGTGGGCGTGTTGGAGAAACCGGTCGGCAAGGCGCGGTGGTTGGTGTGGGGCCACCGCGTCACGGAATGTGCCGAGGCCCCAGCCCGTCCACGGTCGCTCCTCGATCAGCTGCCGGGACGAGGCCCAGAGCTCCAGTCGGCCCTGGCCGGCGCTCACCGGGTCGCGCAACGTTGCCAGACGTTCCAGGGGCAGCCGCGGACCGAGCAGGGATGCCAGCAGCGCCACCAGAGCCAGGGAGCCGGCCAGCGGCACGAGCACCCTGCGGTGTCTGGTGAAGAAGAGCGCGGCGACCAGTACCAGCAGTGCGGAGGAGAGCGCCAGCACGCCGCCCCGTGAAGCGGTGAAGAAGACCGCGATCTCGAGATAGAGGGCGCAGAGGATCAACAGCCAGCGGCGGGGACCGCGGACGGCGGCCGCCAGGCCGATGGCGAGGCAGGCCAGCATGGAGAGCAGGGCGGCGTAGTGGTTCGGATTGGCAAAGGTCAGCGACAGGCGGTCGGACCGCTCGGAGAAGGTCCGAAAGCCCAGCAGGTCCGAGCCGTAGAAAGCCAGCCCCAGGGTGGCGAAACCGGCGCCGAAGAGGACCAGCGCCCAGGCGGTGGCGCGCAGGTCCCGGCGTCGCTGAAGGCTCGCCGTCGCCAGGAAGAACAAGGCGGCACACCCCAGCATCCGCGTCAGCTCCTGCCCGGACACTCGCGGGCAGGTCGAGAAGGCCGTCGACGCCGCGGCAGCGAGGAGGAACAGCAGGACCGGCAGGTCGGTCGGCAGGCGGGCGACGGTCCAGGCGCGCGAACCCACCGCCGAGGTGAGACTCACGGCCACGAGAGCGGCGATGAGTGCCACATGGACCGCGGTCAGAGCCCACGGCTCGACCGCGCCGTGCGCCAGGGCCGCGAAGGCGATCAGCGCCGGGACGAGGAGGGGTTTCACTGATCGGACGAGGCCTCGCCTCCCGTGTAGCCGTAGCGGTAGCTGTGGTAGTCGAGGCTGTCGGCGGAAATCTCGGCCGAGGTGAGCACGACGCCCAGCAGGTTGCCGCCGGTCGCCTCGAGGCTGCCCAGCACTTTCCTCACCTGCGGGCGGGTGGTGCTGCTCGCCTTGACCATGACCAGCACGCCGTCGACCGCGCGATTCAAGAAGGCGACGTCGAGGGCGGCACTCACCGGCGGGCTGTCGAGCAAGATCCAGTCGTAGCTCTGGCGCGCCTGCTCGATCAGCTCCAGCAACTTCGGCGAGCCCAGCAGGCCGCCTGGATCTGGCGGGATCAGGCCGGCTGGGATGATGTCCAGGCCCTCGAATCGGGTCTTCTGGACGGCCTCTTCGAACGGCGTATCGTCGAGCAGGATCTGCGACAGGCCGACCCGGCGATCGACCCCGAGCAGCTTGCCGAGCGCGGTCTGGAACATGTCGGTGTCGATCAGAAGCGTACGGAAGCCGCCGCGGGCCAGCGCCGTTCCCAGCGCCGCGGTGCTCACCGTCTTGCCCTCGCCGCGCACGGCGCTGGTCAGCAGCAGGCTCTGCAGCACGTGGTCGCGGGCGTGGAGCCGCAGGCTGGTGGCCAGGCTGGCGTAGGCTCGCGACAGCTCCTCGTTGTCGTCGTCGAGCTGGATCGGCCCTTTCTGGCGGGGGATCAGGCCCAGGGCCGGCAGGTTCGTGGTCTCGACCACGTCATGGTCGGTCTTGAGGGTGTTGTCGAGGTGCTCGTGGAGGAAGCACAGCCCGATTCCCAAGGTCAGGCCGGTGAGCAGGGCGATCAACAGGTTGAGCTTCTTGCGCGGCTTGTAGGGCGAGGCCGGCGCGGTCGCCTGGTCGAGGACGCGGATGTTGTGACCGCTGATACTGCCGCTGATGTCCGCCTCGTGCAGGCGCTCCAGCAAGACGTCGTAGACCTTTCGGTTGCTCTCCGCCTCGCGTTCGAGCACCCGGAACTCGATCGCCTGCTCGGCCACGTCCACCGACTGCTGCTTCATCGTCTGGAGGTCTCGATCGATCGTCGCCAGCTTCGCTCGGGCGATCTGGTGATCGATCTCGACGCTGCGGTAGATCCTCTCGACCTCGGCGGCCAGGCGCTCCTTGACCGTCCCGATCCTGGATTCGAGGCTGATGACCTCGGGATGCTTGGGCTTGAAGCGCAACGAGACCTCGGCCAGCTCCACGGTCAGCTGACCGAGGTCTTGTTTCAACTTCTGGGCCAGTGGATTGTCGAGCAGCTGCGGCAGGGAATCGACCATCTCGGGATTGCGGCGGATGCGCGCCACCTCGCGCAGCACGGTGGCCAGCTCCGCGGTCTCACGGGCGTCGTCGTCACGGCGCTCGTTGAGCCGGGCCAGGCTCTCTTCGAGCAGCTCCTGGCGCCGCTGAATGGAGACGACGTCCTCTTGCCCCTTGTAGTCCAGGAGCGCCCACTCGGAATCCTCGACCTTGGTCTTCAGGGCGTCGATCTGCTTCGAGAGCCAGACGAAGGCGTTGGAGGCCGCCGTCCGCCGGTCGGATTGGTGATGCTCGATGAAGACTCGCGCGAGAGTGTCGGCGATCTCGATGGCGGTGTCGCGCTCGCCGTGATCGATGCTCAATCTGACCAGGCGACTGTTCGGTACCGGATCGACGAAGAGCCGCGAGCGCAGCACATCGAGCGGCGCCGCGCTGCCCGAGAACGCCGGATCGCTCTCCAGGCCACAGGCGTCGAACGCCTTCGCGAGCACGGCGTTGGAGCGCAGCACCTCGTACTGGGTCTGGTAGAATTCCTGGTAGAGGGCCACGGGGGTCTCGCGGGCGAAGCTGCCGATCTCCGGATTGTCCGGCTCCATGATCAGGCTCAGTGTGGCGCGGTAGAGGGGCTCCTGGCGGAACGTCAGGACGATCGCCGAAACCACCACCGCCAACAGCGTGACCACCAGCGTCCAGCGGCGCCGGCGGAGCACGGCCAGATAGTCGCGCAGCGTCAGCCGCTCCTCGGCGGCCGGCGGGTAGGCTCGGCCGCTCGGCCGCTCGGCTGCTTGTGGCGAGCCCTCCGGTCGCGGTATCTCACGCAGGTTGTAAAACCGGTTCGCTGGCGGCATTGCGATCTCCTCGTTCGTCTGCCGGCTGGCCTACCAGAAGCTCAGCGGCACCTCAAGGATATCGTCAGGCTGCAACAGATCTTCCACCGAAACTTTGATCTGGACCTCAGCGCCGTCCTGGATCCGCCGGACCACCGCGCCCTTGACCGATCCTCTCTTGGTCGCGCCGCCGGCCAACGACAGCGCCTTGAGCACGGTCATCCCGTCCTCGTAGGGGAAGCTGCCGGGTCGCTTGACCTCGCCGATGACGTGGATCTCCTCGGTACGCAGTACGTAGACGACGTCGCCGTCCTGGAGCGGCACGTTGAGCTCGCCGCTGCCGATGACTAGCAGCTCGTGCAGGTCGATGTTGATCGTCTCACCGGTCTCGGGGCGCACGATGCGCGCCACCTGGCCGGCGCGGATTTCACCTGGCGCCTGCAGCAGGCCCTGTGCCCGCGACAGCAGGTCGAAGATCCGCATCGGCCCCTCGAGATAGTAGATGCCCGGCATGCGTACCATGCCCTGGATCTGGACTCTCTGGCTACGGTACTTGGTGACGGTGACGCTGACGTGGGGATTGTAAAGATAGTCCTTCTCCAGCAGCTCGGCGAGCAGCTTCTGGATCTGGCTGGCGGTCTTGTCGGCGACCGCGACCTCGCCGAGCAATGGAAAGATCAGCAGACCATCGGACGACACGGTGAAGTCGCCGCCGAGGCGCGAGTCTTCGAACACCTCGATCTTCAGCTCGTCGGCGGGACCCACACGGTAGTCGGAGGCTGGCGAGGGCGCCTCTCCGATGACGGCGGCCGGTGCTTCCTGGACGGCGGGCTCCACGAGCAACGGCGGAGGCGTCTTCGGCGGCGGTGGAGGCGCGGGCTCCGCGACCGGTTCCGCGATGGTCGGCTCCTCGACCGCGGGCTCCTCGACGGCAGGTTCGTCTACGATGGTTGTCTCGGGGGCCGGCGGTGGAGGAGGTGTGGACTCGGTGACGGGCTCCTCAGGGTCTTCGATGACGGGCTCCTTGACGGCGGGCTCCTCGGGAACAGGGGCTGGAGAAACCATCATGGAATCGCTCGCCTCGTGAACCGGCAGGGCTTCCTCGGCCGGTACGCTGAGCTGGCAGAGCTCGCCGAGGCGCAGGGGGTGGCCGGTGGCATCGAGGAACGTCGCGCGGGTGCCGCCGGCGCCCGGCTTGCCGGTCACCTCCACCGGTCCGCTGCCGCCGAAAGCGACGTCGACCAGATAGACCAGGCTGGCTTCGGCGGCGGGCGGCACCGTGTTGGGGGACCAGCGGATCTCGCCGGCACCGCCGATCTCGGGATGGCTCTCGACCGTGCCTGCGGAGACCTCGGAGATTCCGGCGAACTGCACGTCGGTTCCGGGCACGAGGGCGGTAACGGCCTGGCCGGATTCGAAGCGGATTTCGCCGCCGGCTCTGTCCGGATTGGCGAACGTAATCTTCACCGCGTAGCGGCCGCCGCTACCGGAGGCCGGCGGATTGGACGCGCCGGAGGCGAAGGCCAGGGATTGACCGAGGTAGGGCTTCGTGGGCGCGGCGCCGCCGTCCGCCGGCAGGTAGATCCTGAAGCTCGAGCTCCAGGGAGGCGCGGAGTCGGCGCCACTGTCATCCTCGGGACCCAGGCGGACGGCGCCGAAATTGCCCGGCCCCGGATCCTCGATACGCGCACCCAGGGTCCAGAGACCGTACCCCGTGGCCGATCCCGGCACGCTCCAGCCCGCCGCCACGGTGCGATTCCACACGTCGTTGGCCGACAGCCAGCCGCTGTTGGTGTCGTGAGAACCGTCGCGGGAGGTGAGCTTCAGTGAGCCGAGGCTGGACTCGGAGCCCGCGTCCCAGTCGAAATCGTGGAGCGCCACGCGGCATCCGGACGTGACGTATGGGAAGAGCGTGTAGTCCTGACCGCGGCGCCCACCGTGGACTCCGACCGGAAGCATCGAATCGGTGTACACGTGGAGCTCGGAGCCTTCGGAACCCGGCTCGCCGTCGTGGGCACGAACACCGAAGGCGTTGACGTCGTCGCCGTTCTCCTCGACGGCCAGCCCGACTTCGCCGAAATCGGTAGTCACCCGCCTGTTCAGGCGCGACGACATGTCGACAACGAGCCGCCAGTGCCCCGGCTCCGGCTGGGTGCCGGTCCCGGTCGCGGCGCGCACCTCGAGGTTGTCGATTCGTATTCCTTCGCCCGGCCCGGCGTGGAAACGCCCTACCCGGAAACGGATGCGGGTGCTCGCGCCCAGGTGGCCGCTGATGTCGTAGTCCCGGTGCCCGCTCTCGGCGCCGACGATGCCGATGAGCTCCTCGAGCACATGATAGGTTCGGCCGCCGTTGCCCGAGACCTCGACCAGGAAGGTGTCTTCGAAGTCGACGCCCTCGCCGGTGGCGTAGTCGAAAGACAGGGTGGCGGCCGTGAAGCCACTCAGATCCAGCTCGCGCGCGAGGCTCGGCTGATTGGTCCAGGGCTCGACGTCGAACTGGTTGGAGATCCAGAGGGTTCCGTCGACGATGCGGATGTCACCGCCCAGCACGCCGCCGCCGCCGAGGTCCGCGGCTCCGCGCCATGGACTGGCGAACGACCGGTCGCCATCGTCATTGTCATACGCCGACTGCTCGAACCGATCGGCGAACAGGGCGCCGCCGCCCACGCCCGCGGTCTTGCTGGAATACGCCGTCTTGCTGGAATAC
>JAAELT010000454.1 GCA_024226315.1 bacterium
ATGAGCACAGAACTCTTCCTTAAGGCTGTTTTCTATTCGCGGGGGTGGGATGCTGTGAAAGAACTGCTGTGAATTACTTCAGCAACAGTTGGCGAAAAACTTAAGCCTAAAGCCTGATTTACACGAGACGAATTTTTCGCGCGAAGCGAATTTTTCGCTGCGAATTTTTTCTCCACGAATTCGAAGGTTGATTTACACTGGCAGAATTTTTTGTGCGAATTCGGTACGAAACAGAAAACATGGCAGCCTGTTCGTAGATTGCTGGTAAACAGACTTCTAATTTTTAAGTTAACCTTGTTGGAGAAACGGTAAAATCACAGATATTATGCTGAGTCAGAAACATATATTCAAGAAAGCCTGGCAAGGGGTGTCTCTTCTTTAAATTTGTGTTTGCACCGGTTTGTACGGCCAATTCATCAGGTCAGACATCGTTTTTCAACTAACTTTCTTTCAAACCGATCATCGTGAATATTTAGCTGCAATTTTAAATCATTATTTACCTGAAAACACTTTGTAAAGGACTTTAATTGTTGGGGAGACACAATTATCGCCATCATTCTGAATTATTTTAAACTTTGTTGGATATTATAAAGTTTTTTGAGGAAAGGAATGAGGAAGTAGGCCATTACAAAAACAATACCAGCAGCCTTCTTTTGTTGCCTTTCGCTCTCATTGGTTCATTTTACAACTCGAAAAATTTCGCAGCGAAAAAGTAGGAATGGTTTCTACTTTTTGCGAAGCGAATTATTCGCTGCGAATTCGCAGAGAATTTTCTAAACTCTAGTTCTGCGCATATTTCTCGCGCATTCGCAGCGAAAAATTCGCTTCGCACGAATTTATTCGTCTCGTGTAAATCAGGCTTAAATCAGGCTTTAGTGCGTCGCGTTATTCGCTTCGTTCGCGTATTCAATCAATCGTTTTCAATATTCACAGTTATTATCAAGTTATAAAACAGCAAAATTGTAGAAATAGGATTCAGTACCAAGAAAAAAGACAAATTTTAACGACGTTTCGGGCATTACCCTTTATCAAGTGCTTTTACTTGATAAAGGGTAATGCCCGAAGCATAGGTTTCAAATCTTTCAAAAAGATTGCACGGTTCGTGAATGCATCTTTCATCTCATTAAATGGCTTAAATGG
>JAAELT010000455.1 GCA_024226315.1 bacterium
AATTAGTTTCTACTGTTTCCATAAGATGTACTTCCTTAAAATAAGTTCACAATAGAACAACAATGTTTCAATAAATTAATCAGATTACATCAATTGCATTGAAAACTAAAGATTAGGACCTAATTAATCCACAATAATCCCATTAACTTCACCATAAAATAAAAGAAAACGTAATAATTCTGCAATTAAATACCTAAAGTAAGCACTATAAATACCATTATTCCTCATAAATTAAACATATAATCATAAATAATATCCTCGTGTAATAAGGTTGCAATATTAATACATTCTTTCCAAATAATACAATAATCATTAATAAGCCTTAAGGGAATTGATTTCAAATTGAATAACATTATTTATATAATCATTTTTAAACCCTTTAATAGAACAAATATAGAAATTAAATACAATAACTGTTTTACACTATTATAGAAGACATGACCATAGATGAATTACCGATGCTGCTGGAACAACTTTTGCTATGTCTAAAACCATTTAATTTAATATCTTTTAATGAATTTCAATCAATCTTGTTTAAAGTTTCCTTAATTGAATCTAATATTAATTACTGCTGCCAACTATGTTAGTTTATATTACAGTTTCTATGTTGTATAGTTTAACTATTCTATAATCATTGGCTATTACCACTAGTGTAACACTCCTAATTATAACATAAAATAAATTAATGATATATTAAAGATAAGATTATTTAAGTTATGTTTTACTAACCCTTTTGCGAAGTTAATTAATTTTAATCACTTCACCACATGTATTAATTGTTGAAATAGCCTTCTATCTAATTTAACAAAGTATCCATAATGCCTTAATAATAACTATTTAATACCAAACAACCATAGTAAATTTAAATAATGAGTTGATTCAGTGAACGGTATAATAACTACAATATATTCAGTAATTGATACTCCATCATGATTGTTTATATCATTAATCATAGAACATTAGCTCTGAATCACTTTTCTATCATTAATCCTGTTCTTTAATTAATTAGTTTATCATTAACAAGTTAAATTGCATAATCAGCTGTGATGCTTTCGCTACCAACAAATGCAAGAGGAGGTGATCAAGGATACCATCTAACTAAACACTGAATATACTATTATTTGCTACATAAAACCATTATACTACAAGGAATATTATGACCTTGATTAGGGAGACCATCTTG
>JAAELT010000456.1 GCA_024226315.1 bacterium
CGCCGCCAACGGCCTCGAGTGGCTGAGCCACGGCCACTACCAGCTCAAGGGCATGGACGAACCGACAGAGGTCTGCGAGGTCGGCGCCCTCGGCACGGCACCCCTGACGCCGCCGGCGGACACCGAGAAGGCGGTACGTGTCGCCGGCCCCGACTCCACCTCCACCTTCGAGGTGGTAAAACAGCGCCCGACCTTGCTCTTGGCGGCATTGATATTGGTGGTCGTCGGCGTCCTCGCCGGGCTGGGCGCGATGACGGTCCGCCCCAGGGAGCCGGCGTCGCCGCCTCCGGCGAGCGCGGTGGCGGTGCTGGCGACCGAGATTCGCGGCGAGGACGACGACGTCGAGCTCCTCGCCTACACCATCCGCGACGCCCTGACGCGCGCCCTGACCGCGTTCGAAGGGCTGGCGGCGAAGTCCACTTCAGAAGTCGACGCGGTCACGGGACCGCCGACCCTGGTCGCCCAGGCGGTGGGCGCGGACGACATTGTGGAATCGGCCGTCACCTGCAGAGGCCGCGACTGCTATATCGACCTGCGGCGGGTCCGCGGCAGCGACGGCAACGTCGAGCGCAGTCACTCGCTCAATGTGCCCGCCGACGAGTTGCTGACCGCCGCCAAGGCGACCGGTGTCGGCCTGCGGCAGCTCTACCCCGAGAAGAGCCTACGGCCGGGCCACGGCGAGCTTGAGGTAGAGCCGGAAGATTACGCCGCCTTCGTCGAGATCAAGCGCTCGTTCGACGATCGCCCCGCAACCAGCTCGGTACCGCATCTGCTCGTTCGTCTGGACGCCCTGCGCCAGCACTCGCCACGCTTCGCCGAAGCCTACCGCTTCGAAGCGGGCATCGCCTTCTTCGGATACCGCGAAACGAAGGACGAGAACTTGCTGGCTCGCGCTCTCGATCTGATCGGCGATGCGCAGGCACTCGCACCGGGGGATCCCGGCTTGCTCGCCACCCGTCTCTACATCGAGATCCACTCCGGCAGGCTCGATGACGCCGAGCAGACGCTCACCGCACTGGAGACTCTGGTGCCTGGAGACGTTCGCATTCTGGACTATCGTGCTCAGCTGCTGGAGCAACGCGGCCTGAAGGCTGAATCCCTGGAACTCGCCAGTGCGGCATTGAAGCGCCGACCGTCCTGGAGGCGCCTCTACTACCACGCCCTCCTTGCATTTCGCCAAGGCGAACTCGGCGCTGCCCGCGAGAGCCTCGAGAGGCTCTTGAAACTGCAGCCCGACAACATCCTGGGGGCCTCTCTCCTGGCGAATCTCGAGCTCGTGAACGGTGACCCGAAACACGCCGCCGAGCTGCTTTCCGATCTGGTGGCTCGCGACCCGACAGCTGCGAGACTGTCAGAACTGGGACTCGCTCACATGCTCCAAGGCGACTACCACGCCAGCGCGACGGCTTTCGAACGCGCCGTCGAAGGGGCGCCAAACGACCCGGCCAACGTTCTCAACCTCGCCGATGCGCGCTGGCTCCAGGGGCGTATCGGTGAAGCCGAAGCTCTCTACCGGCGCGCGGCAGAGCTGACGCCTACAGAGCCCGCCGACGCGAGATCGCTCATGCGGCTCGCCCAGGCGCAAGCACACCTCGGCAAACACCGCGAGGCCGTGGCGGCGGCGCAGCTCGCCCTTCGGAAGGCACCCGAGAATAGCTGGATCGCCTTCGAGGCCGCTCTCGTCTACGCAGTGGTCGGCGATCACACGGGGGCAGTGGTCAACGCCGAGCGCGCAATCGAACTCGGGTTCAACCTTCGTTGGTTCAGCCTGCCCTGGTTCGATGCTCTGCGTATCCGCCGCGACTTCGCCGAGCTCGTCGCGACGGGCTGAGCCAGGTTAGTTGTGATCCGGCGGCGGCACCGACTCATCTGGTCCCGTGGGAAATGGAATCGACGGATCGAGATCGTCGTCTTCTTCTGCTTCCTCCGGCTCCTCGACCTGATCTTCCTTGGGTTCTTTCTCGTCGTCAGACATCTTGA
>JAAELT010000457.1 GCA_024226315.1 bacterium
CCATATAAACGATTTTATGCCCACATGCATAGAATTAGCAGGGGTAAAATATCCCAAAATATTTAATGGGAATGAAATAGGCCAATACGATGGACAAAGTTTCCTTCCCCTGATTTATGGGAAAGAACAAGATAAGGGAAGAATATATTTTTGGTCATTTATCGGGAACAAGGCGATAAGGCAGGGAGATTGGAAATTAGTGCAGCTCCACGAAAAGGACTGGGAACTTTATAACATTAAAAACGATCCAACCGAACTTAATACAAAAGGGGACAATTTTAAGAAGAGAAAAGAAGTATTTTAAAGGTACAAAAGAGGGACAATTTTAAGGAGAAAAGAAGCAATATATAGGTAAGAATGGGGACAATTTTTAGGAGAGAAAAGAAGCAATATAAAGGTACGAAAGGGGGACAATTTTCAGGAAAGAAAAGAAGCAATATAAAGTTACGAAAGGGGACAATTTTAAGGAGAGAAAAGAAGCAATATAACAGTAAGAAAGGGGACAATTTTAAGGAGAGCAAATA
>JAAELT010000458.1 GCA_024226315.1 bacterium
CTTGCCGCAAACCTCACTCGGGGAGGGCGGGCCGGGAGCGGGGGGCTTCTGGGGCCAGCACCGCGAAGACGCGCAGGCGAGCGCCACCCACGAAGTAGGCGAGGGCCTCCTGACCCACTACACCGATCGCCTCGCCGGCTCGCTGACCCGTGGCCTTACGAGCACCAAGCTCAGCCTGGCGCCGCTGCCGATCTTCGGCGAGACCGACACCCAGGCGCGTCTCACCGCTACCCAGCGCCTCGGCGCCAGGGCCGACCTCATTTATTCGGTCAACCCCCGTGACGCCGAAGGCCAGACCCACATCCTCGATCTCCATGATTTCGACTTTGCCCCTGGCGTTGGTGCCCAGGTCTTCACCAACGACGACAACGACGAGGGCGCCACCCTGGTCCAGATCGTGGAGTTGGGTGGTGGCAAGCGTGCGCGGGAGGGCACCGAGTGGCTGGGCAAGCTGGTGATCGAGGCCCCGGAGGGCATCTCGCGTCGCGGCATCGAGCGCTCGCTCGACCTGCGCAAGGGAGATCTGCTTGCCGAGGACGCCGCCTTCGACGCCGAGGTCGACGCCCTCGAAGAGCTGCGCCGGCAGGGCTATCCCGGCGCCTGGGTGACGGCGTCCACCGAGCCGCTGGAGCGCCGAACGAAGCTCGGTCTGGTGGTGGATCCGGGGCCGCGAGTGAGCTTCGAGTTCGAGGGGGAGAAGTTACCGCGGACGGCACTGCGGGGGATCGAGCAGAGCTACCGGACTGCCGACGAGAAGGCCTCTCTCGAAGAGATGCGGGCGGCGTCGGTCGCAGCGCTGCGCCAGGAGGGATTTCTCGACCCGACGGTCGAGGTGACGGTGACGGCCGTGGACGGCGACGAACCGGCTCCAGGGCGGCTCGTGAGAGTGTGGTCCGAAGGTGGGCAGCAGGCCGATCCCGGAGCGCCGGAGCTCGTCGGCGTGGGCGCCGCTGCTGCCGCGATCGTCGCGGACCAGTTCGAATCCCGCCTGGCGCGGATCGAGCTCGCGGTCGGTCTGCCGGGTGCCGACCGTTACCTGGTGCAGTCCCTGAAGGGCCTGGGCTATCCGCGCGCGGCGATCACCGGCCGCGAGCTTTCCGAGGACGGTGAGCGACTGGTCGTCCATGTCGAGCCTGGGGAGCGCCAGCTCCTGGCGCGGATCGAGATCCACGGATTGCCGGCCGAAGACGTCGCGCGGCTGGAAGCGTCGTTGCCGGTGCGCGCCGGCGGCCCGGCGCGGCGCGACCTCGTCACCCTGGCGTCCCATGCCATCGAAGACGACCTCCGGGACCGTGGCTATCGCGAGGCCGCCGTGCGCACCACCCTCGAGCCGGTCGGCTCGACCGACGAGGAGGGCGAGGGGCCCCTGGCGTTGCTGTTGCGGTTCGAGGTCGAGCCGGGCGAGCGGCACCGCGTCGCCGGGGTGCGCTTCGAGGGGCTCAAAGGCACCCGGTTCCGCTTCGCCGAGCGCGTCGCCGATCTCGAGAGGGGCGGCGACTACCGCGAGAACGCGGTCGGCGAAGCCCGCCGGCGCCTGTCGCAAACCGGGCTCTTCGAGAGCATCCGCACCTCCAGCGAGAGCGTGCCGGCGTCAGGCGTCTCGGCCGGGCGAGGCACCACGGACCGGGACGCGACAGTCCAGGACACCACCGTCGTCTTCGAAGTCGCCGAGAAGCCCCGTTATCTGCTCGCCATGGGAGCGCGCTACGTGAGCGGCGAGGACGTCGGCCTGGTGGCCGACGCCATCGACTCCAACTTCGTCGGTCGCGGCACCACCCTGGGCCTGCGTGCCATCTACGCCAACGCCCAGGACCGCAGCCTGCGGCTGTTTCACGCCATCCCCAGGGTTTTCGGCACCAAGGCCAGCCTGGAGGTTTTCGTCGAGGGCAAGGACGAGACCACCGAGGGTCTGCTGGTCGACAGTGTCGAGGGCTGGGTGCAGGTGACCTCGCCTCTCGGCCCGAGGATCAAGAACCGGCTCTACCTGCGTTACCAGGACCTGGTTTTCAGGCCTGAGGTGAGCATCGGTGGCCTCGAGCCGGAGTCGGAGCCGGGTTCGCGGATCGTGGCGCCGTCTCTGGGCTGGCAGCTCTCCTTCGACAACCGCTCGCGTGACCGCAACCAGGCGGCGATCTCCGGCAGGCGTCCGAACGGTCTCTTCTTCGGCCTCGACCTGGTGGGGACGCACGAGGATCTCGGCAGCGATTTTTCGGTGCTGGGAGTCTTCAGCCAGCTCAAGCTCTTCCACGACGTTGCCGAAGTGCGCAAGGAGCGCGAGAGCGCGAGTGCCGTCACATGGGCACAGTCGGTCCGGATCGGCCTGCAGGAGTCGTTCGACGACACCGAGATCCCGATCATCGAGCGTCTGCGGGCGGGTGGCGAGTACTCGGTGCGCGGCTACCGCACCAACAGCCTCGGGCCACTCGACTCCGAGGGCAACGGCCTCGGCGGCGAGGCGTTCTTCGTCCTCAACGAAGAGCTGCACTTTCCGGTATGGGGCGAGGACGTTTCCGGGCTGGTGTTCCTCGACGCCGGCAACGTCTGGGAGACGATCGACCTGATCGACTCGGAGCTGGTCTGGTCCGTGGGTTTCGGCGTCCGAGCGTCGACCCCGGTCGGTCCGATCCGCCTCGACCTCGCGGTGCCGCTCGACAAGCGCGAGATCGACGACGACTTCAAGGTCTACATCGGTTTCGGCAACGTCTTCTGAGCCCGGACGGATAAGATACGTCCATGGGGAGTTGGAGCGTTCGTTTCGGCCTCGTCGTTCTGTGTCTGTTCGGTCCGATCTCCTCGCGGGACACGGCCTCGGCGCAGGACGCCGTCGTGCCAGAGAAGAACAGGGCCGAGCTGTTGCTCGACGAGGCCCGGAGCCTGGCTCGCGACGGCCAGCACGCCGAGGCCCTGCCGATCTACCAGCGGTTGACCGCGGCGGTCGGCCAGCAGCTCGGGGAAGACAGCACCGCCCTCATCTATCTCCTGCGGGAGCAGGCATACCAGCACCACGCGCTCGGCCAGCCCGAGGAGGCGGAGCCGCTCTACCGCCGCGCGCTGACGATCGGCGAGAAGAGGCTGCCCGCGGCCTCGCCGGACAACCTGCCTACCTTGCGAGCCCTGGCGGCACTGACCCTCGGGCGGGGAAAGCACGCCGAGGCGCGGTCGCTGTTCGAGCGCGCCCTGGCCATTCAGGAGGCGGACGGAGTCGCGCCCACCCAGGATCTGGCGCGCACCTACGGCGACCTCGCCCTCCTGAGTCAGCTCGAGGGGCGGGTCGGGGAGTCGGAGAAGCAGTATCGCCGCGCCGTCGAAGTCGGCGAGTCCACCGGGCTGGACCAGGTATCGCTGGCCACCCTGGTCAACAATCTGGGCGCGGTGTGCGCCGCACAGGATCGCCTGGACGAAGCCGAGCCACTCTATCGCCGCGCTCTCTCAATGCGTGAGGCTGCGCTCGGGCCCGAGCATCAGGACGTCGCCTTCGTGCTGAAAGAGCTGGCGAGCGTCTACCACCGTCAGGGCCATCTCGACCGGGCGGCGCCGCTTTATGAGCGCAGCCTCGAGATCCAGGAGAGAGCCGGGCAGGGCAACCAGGCCATCTCCGAGCTGGTCGATCAGCTCGCCATCGTCCACCGCTTGCTGAAGCAGCCGGCCGAGGCCGAAAAGTACTTCGAGCGTTCGGTGAAGATCGCCGCGCAGGCTCTCGGCCCCGACCACCCCAACGTGGCAGTGAGAAATAACAACCTGGCGGTGTTCTACGTCGATCAGGGCCGCTTCGGTGAGGCCGAGAATCTCTACCGCCGCACCCTGGCGGTCCAGGAAAGTGCCTTCGGCGACCGCCATGTGTCGGTTGCCGTCACTCTCGTCAACCTCGCCAGCCTGCACCAGAAGCAGGGCCGCCTGAACCAGGCGCGAGACGAGGCGAGCCGGGCCAAGTCCATCCTCGACGACGAGTGCGGTCCAGGAAACCAGCGCGGCGGCTTCTGTGCCAGCGCCCTCGAGGTCCACCGCGAGCTGATGGACCGCCTGGAGGGATCTGCCGACTCGGCGTCGCCGCCGCCCGTCGCCCCCGAGGGCGCGCCGGTGGCAGCGGAGTCTCCGGGGAAGGCCCCTGAGAAACGCCAGACCGTCACCGTTGTGGCGCCCTTTCCCGCCGCGGACCCGGTCCGAGCGGCCGGCGCCATGGTCTATCGGGCCCAGGTCGCCTCCCGGCAGGACCGTGGCGGCGCGGAGCGCGAGCTGGCGAAGCTCCGTGCCGCCCACGCCGACCTGCTCGGCACCCTCCCCGGCCAGGTCGCCCACGCCGACCTCGGCGACCGCGGCGTCTGGTACCGCATCCAATTCGGCGCCTACGCCGGCAAGTCCCAGGCCCAGGCGCTCTGCGACGGCCTGAGCGCCCGCGGCCTCGACGGCTGCTGGGTGATCGAGACGGAGCGCTGAGGCGCCCGAGATGGCTGAGATCTTCCTGAGCTGGGGCAAACCCGACGAGGCGGCGGTCATGGCGCTGGTGGACCAGCTCCGCGGTCTGGGCCTCGAGCTGTTCGAGTATTCCGCCGACATGCCCGGCGGCGCCGACATTTCCGACGAGGTGATGGATCAGATCGACCTGGCCCGTGTGGTAGTGATCTGCTTTTCCGACGCCACCGCTGACCGCGAGTGGATCAAGACCGAGGTCGACTGGGCGTACAAAACCCGGCACAACTACGGCAAGCTCGAGATCCTGCCGGTGTGGGTCGGGCCGCACCCCGAGGGCCGCCGGCCGCATCTGCTCGAGGAATCGGTGGTCGACCTCCACGGCGGCGGCTCCGCCCAATACCGCAAGCTGGTCGAGAGGATCTACGAGCTGCTCGACCGTCCGCCGCCGATCGTCGTGCCTGCAGACCGTACGCATCCTGGCTCGGTTGGCGCTGTGGATGCACGAGCGCGACCCTGGGCTCGGCCTGGCGCCTGAGGAGGAGCTGCTGGTGCAGTTGGCGTCGTTCTTCGAGCAGGAGGGCGAGGCCGATCCGCGGAAGGCCGCGCGGACGTTCCTCTCCGACGTCGCCGAGTACGCCGGCCTGCTCACCGAGCGCGGCCCGTCGCGCTATGGCTTCATCCACCTGACTTTCGAGGAGTACCTGGCGGCGGTGGGCATCGCCCACGACGCCGAAGGCGACGTCGAGGCGATGTTCGAGGCGGTGGCGGAGCGGGTGGGCGATCCGGTGTGGCGCGAGCCCGTGTTGTTGCTGGTCGGCTACGTCGCCCTGGTGCAGCAGCTGCCGACCATCGCCGGCAAGCTGCTGGAGCGCCTGGTAGAGGAGCGGCCCGGCCCACCTGGATCGGCCGTGGTCGCCGCGGGCACCGCCCTCGCCGACATGGGGAGCAGCCGGGTGGCCGGCAAGGCGCGAGAGATGGTGGTCGAGGGGCTGGTCGAGACCCTCGGTGACATGAAGGTGCCGGCCAAGGCCCGGCTCGAGGCCGGCGACGTCCTCGGCCGGCTGGGCGATCCACGCCCCGGCGCCGGCACTGTTGTGCACACCGGGGTCGAGGTACCGGCGATCGAGTGGCACGAGGTGCCGGCTGGGACGTTCACCATGGGCAGCGACGATGACGACTCGGCCGCTTTCGACTGGGAGAAGCTCGCGCACGAGGTACGGCTCGAGCGTTTCTGGGTCGCCCGCTACCCGGTGACCAACGCCCAGTATCGGACCTTCGTCGAGGCCGGGGGCTACGACGACCCTGCCTGGTGGACCGAGGCCGGCCGCGCCTGGCTGAAAGGCGAGGACGAGGCCCCGGATCTGTCGGGGTTCGGTGATGAGGCGTTTCGCGAGCGATATCGCGACTGGCTGGCGCAGCGCACGCCGGATCTCCGCCGCCGGCCCTGGTACTGGCACCACCCGCGTTTTTCCCGCCCCAGCCGCCCGGTTGTCGGCGTGTCGTGGTACGAGGCGCAGGCGTTCGCGGCCTGGCTCGAGGCCCGGAGCAGCGGGGGAGTACCGATGCTCCAGGGCGGCGAATCCCCGCCGGCGGGCTACGGCGTCCGGCTGCCGAGCGAGGCCGAGTGGGAGAAGGCCGCCCGCGGGGCGGACGGCCGCCGCTGGCCTTGGGGTGAGGAGCCCAGCAGCGATCGCGCCTCCACTATGGAGCGGGAGCTCGGGGAGCCGAGTTCCGTGGGGTTGTTCCTGACCGGAGCCGGTCCCTTCGGAGCCCTGGACCAGGCCGGCAACGTGTGGGAATGGACGCGCACGCTGTGGAGCCGCGATCGGATGGATAGGCCGGACTTCGGCTATCCCTACGATCCCGGCGACGGCCGGGAAGC
Organism: bacterium; assembly: GCA_024226315.1. Taxonomy (GTDB): domain Bacteria; phylum Acidobacteriota; class Thermoanaerobaculia; order Multivoradales; family J023; genus JAAELT01. The sequence continues at coordinate 6,293 of JAAELT010000458.1, forward strand.
ACTGGCTGGCTCGGCTCCACGGATCCTGCGCGGAGGGTCCTGGGCCAACGAGAGCCGTCACGCCCGCTGCGCTTCGCGGTTCAGGAACATCGCCGTCAACTACATCGACGACGTCGGATTTCGTGTGGTGTTGTCCCTGGCGAATCCTGATTCCTGAATTCTGGGTTCTGACGACTCCGAGGTGCGATGGGCCGAGGCTGCCCCGTGGACCGGGTCAGTCGCCGTGGGCGGTGGCCGTTTCGGTCTGAAGAGCGACCGGCGCCCGATCTGTGTCCGGCAAATCGCCCGGAGACCGAACGCCGGCCGTCGAGTCTCCGAGATTCTGCCCGAAGAGCGATCGGCGACCGTTCGGAGTCCGCGGACGTTCCGGAAGAGCGATCGGCGCCCGCTCGGAGTCCGAGGACGTTCCGGGAGAGCCCGCGGTGACCGTTCGGAGTCCGTGAACATTCCCGGAGAGCCCGCGGTGACCGTTCGGAGTCCGTGCGGAATCCGGCAGAGTCCGCGGCGTCCGTTCGGGGTCCGCGAACAATCTGAGAGAGCGAACGGCGACCGTTCCGGGTCTGTGCGGGTTCTCGGAGAGCGGAGGGCGCCCGGAGGTTCCCGGCGCGGCCCGAGGCGCCGCGTCGTCGGCCGTTCGGCCGATGGTGCGGGCGAAGTCGCGGATACGGGCGGCGCGATTCTCGACTTGCTAGCATTCTGCTTGCACAGGGCTTCGAAGTGCTCTAGGATTCTGCCAGGAGGTAGCCTTGGTATGCCGACGCTGACGATACGAAACGTGCCCGAAGACGTCGTCGACCGGCTCAAGGAAGCTGCAGGGCGCAAGCATCGTTCCATGGAGCAGGAGGTCCGGGAGCTTCTGACCCAACGCTATCCGGAACGGAACGAGCGCCTCTCCGCGATCCGCGAGCGTTGGGAGCGCTTCCCCTCACCCAACGCCGAGCAGGTGGATGCCTGGGTGGAGAAGGGCCGCCAGTAGGTTCGGCCGAGTTTCGATCCTTGAGGCCCTGCCGACGGACGACCCGCCCGCGGGGGCGGGCGGCGTCCGCCCGTTCAGGTGTGGCCGGTTGCGGGCGGACTCTGGAACACTGGATCTGAGGTTCCAGCTTCGCCGCTGCTGGCCGCAACCGTCTACCCCGATCGGAGGAGAACGCCATGCCGGTACAGAGATTGAAAGACTTTCTGGACGACAACCACGTCAAGTATGTGACGGTGAGCCACTCGCGGGCCTACACCGCCCAGGAGATCGCCGCCTCGGCCCACATCAAGGGCAAGGAGCTGGCCAAGACGGTGATGATCAAGAAGGACGGCATCATGGCGATGACCGTGCTGCCGGCTTCGTACCAGGTGGATCTCTACCTGCTGCTGGACGCCATCGGCGCGGACAAGGTGGAGTTGGCCGCGGAAGAGGAGTTCGAAGATCGGTTCCCGGGCTGCGAGATCGGCGCCATGCCGCCTTTCGGCAACCTCTACGGCATGGACGTCTACGTCGCTCCGGAGCTCGCCGAGGACACGGAGATCGCCTTCAACGCCGGCAGCCACACCGAGCTGGTCAAGCTCGCCTACGCGGACTTCGCGCGCCTGGTGAAGCCTCGGGTACTGGACTTTTCGGCGGCGGCGCAGGTCGCTTGACGGCCCGGCCGCCGGAAGCTCAGTCCCCGGGGGGTGCCGAGCGCGCGGCCCGGAAGCCGGTGTCGTGGGAGCGGTAGGTGTAGCGGCCGTCGAGCGCCGTGGCGGAGGAGCGGTCCGCCACCCGGCACATGGGTGTCTCGGTGTACCAGGAGCCGCCCTTGTAGCCGTAACCCCCGTGGTCTCTCGGCCAGCCCAGGTCCGCGGGCGCGGATCCGGCGTCGAGCGCGCCCTGGCCGTGGTTGCCGACGAAACGGCGCCCCTCCGGTGAGCTGACATTGACGCACAGGTCCCAGAGGTTGCCGCTCATCCCCAGAACCCCGGTGGCGGTGCCGCCGTACTCCTCACCCGTCGCCAGACCGGTGAAGCGGGCGATCGCGGAGTGGCCTCCGTGCAGCGAGAAACCGTCGTCGCGCACCGGCCCCTGGCCGCCGTCGCCGCCCTCGAAGATCACGTTGCGGTTGGCGGCGTTGCAATTGCCGACCACCAGCTCCTGGCCGCCCCAGCCCTGAATGATCTGGGCCATGGCGATGTTGGTGTTGCCCCAGGCGTACATCCCCGAGACCGGCGGCTTGGGATACCAGCTACAGGCCTTCTCGAGCTCGAGCTCGGTCATCGGGCGCAGGCCAGCCCAGGCGCAGTAGGCGGTGCCGTCGGCCCACGACATGTAGTTGCACGGGCGGCGCGGCCTGACCGGGATCCGCTTGTCGTGGCGTCCGCGCTTGATGGTGAAACGGTAGGCGCCATCGGAGTAGGGATAGCGGAAGGTCTTGAGTGCGCCCACCAGGGCGTTGATGAAATCGGCGTACTGACCCTGGGTGAGGTGGCTCCTCATGATGTAGAAGCCGCGATAGCCCTTGGGAAACGCCGCGGGGATCGGCCCGACGCGATCGCCGCCGTAGGGGGAGTAGATCAGCCGCTTGTCGCCGTCTCCGCAAGGCCCGACCTTGCCGACGACCTCGATCTCGTTCTCGGAGTCGACGAGATAGGCGAGGTTGTCTTCCTTTCGTTGGATGCGGCAGGCGTCGTGGAAGGCGCCGGAGACGGTCGGGTCGGGGTTGCCGGCCCAGAACGGCCCGGTCGGCTGATACACCATGCGCAGGGCGAGGATCTGAAAGTGGACGGGCCGCGCTGGCAGGTCGACTTTCAGGCGCACCTCGCCGTCGACCTTGCCGACGAGCATCGTCTCCGGATTGTCGGCCGGCGCCAGGCGGACGAAGACTCCCATGCCGTCTTCGGCCGGGGTCAACAGGCAGCCCGCGGGCGGAGAATGAGCACCTTTGTCGGTGGCGACCTGCACTTGCTGCCAGATGAGGTTCTCCGGCAGCGCGTCGTGGTAGGCGGCCTTGACGAAGACCCAGGCGGCGTCCCAGAACGGGCGCTCGCCCCCGGAGTGCCAGGCTCCGACCCAGTGGATGTTGAAGCGGAGCACGTTGCCTTCGAGGAGCTGGGGTGTCGAGATCTGGATCTCGTCCGGCGCGGTCTGGGCGTGGACGAGCTCGGAGTGTGAGATTTGCTGCTCGATCAGGTCGGTCATGCTTTTCCTTCAGGTCAGGATCTGCCGGCTGACGGTCAGATCGTCGATCCGGTCGCGGTCGACCTCGACGCCGATTCCAGGTGTGTCGAACGGTACGGCGACCGTACCCTGCTCGTCCATGGTCCATTCGGGCGCTGCGACGTCGCGGTGCCAGTAGCGGGCCGACGGGCTGAGGTCTCCGGGGAGGGTGAAGCCGGGCAGCGACGCCAGGGCGACGTTGTAGGCGCGGCCGACGCCACTTTCTAGCATACCGCCGCACCACAGCGGCACGTTGCGGTCGTGGCAAAGTCTGTGGATCGCCAGCGCCTCGGTGAGGCCGCCCACTCGGCCGGGCTTGAGGTTGACGATACGGCCGGCACGCGCTGCCAGCATCTGCTCGGCGCGGTCGCGGCCGGTGATCGTTTCGTCGAGGCAGATCGGGGTGGCGATGCGCCGCTGGAGCGCGGCGTGGCCTTCCAGGTCGTCGTGACCGAGGGGTTGCTCGATCATCGTGAGGCCGACATCATCCAGGGCGGCCAGCTCGTCGGCGTCGTCGAGGGTGTAGGCGCTGTTGGCGTCGGCCGAAATCTGGAAGCCGTCGCCCACGGTTTCGCGTGCCGCCGTCAGGGGCTCGAGGTCGTCGCCGGGTCGGATCTTGAACTTGATCCGGCGGTAGCCCGCGTCGACGGCACCGCGGACCTTGGCGACCAGCGTCTCGATATCCGGCTGGATGCCGAGGGCGACGCCGGCCTCGATCCGTGCGCGCTCGCCGCCCAGGAGCCGCGCCAGGCTGATGCCCCGACGCTCGGCCGCGAGTCCCCATGCCCCCATCTCGACGGCGGCGCGCGCCATGGGCTGGTCGGGAAACGCCGGGGAGAGCAGCTCGTGGAGGTCATCCGCGCCGTCGAAGCGGCGCCCCAGCACCCGCGGCGCGATCTCCTCGCGGATCGCCTCGGCCGCGGTGCCTGTCGTCTCGTGCGAGTAGCCCGGGTCGGGCAGGGCCACGCACTCGGAGAAGGCTTTGCAGCCGTCGCCGTCGCGCAGGTGAAGCAGCAGCAGGCGGCGATCGACCATGGTGCCGTGCGAGGTCGCGAACGGCTCACGCAGCGGCAGGACGATCTCGCGCAGGCTGATCCGCTCGATCGGAGCGTTGCCGTCGCTCACCATGCTCGATCCGACGTCACGCGGTCGGCAGCTGGTAGTCGCTGAATTGTTCGCGCAGGGTCAGCTTGGAGATTTTCCCCGTCGCGGTGTGCGGCAGCTCGTCGACGAAGACCACGTCGTCGGGCATCCACCACTTGACGATCCGACCCTCCAGGTGGCTTAGGATCTCGTCGCGCTCCGGCGCGGCGCCCTCGGCCGGTACCACCACCAGCAGCGGCCGCTCGTCCCACTTCGGATGGGCGATGCCGATCACCGCCGCCTCGGCCACCGACGGATGACTGACCACCTCGTTCTCGAGGTCGATCGACGAGATCCACTCGCCGCCCGACTTGATGACGTCCTTCGAGCGGTCGGTGATCTGCATGAAGCCGTCGGGCGACAGGGTGGCGACGTCGCCGGTGGAGAACCAGCCTTCGTCGCCCAAGATCTCGCCGTCGTGCCGGAAGTAGGAGCGCACCACCCAGGGGCCGCGCACCTGCAGCTCGCCGAAGGCGACGCCGTCACGCGGCAGCTCGTTGCCTTCGTCGTCGACGATCCGCAGCTCGATGCCGTAGACGCCGCGCCCCTGCTTGAGCTGCAGGGTGACGCGCTCCTCCTCCGGCAGACCGTCGTGCTGACGTTTCAGGGTGCCGATGGTGCCGATCGGGCTGGTTTCGGTCATGCCCCAGGCGTGGATCACGGTGGCGCCATGGCGCTGCTGGAAGGCCTCGATCATCGAGCGCGGCGCGGCGGCGCCGCCGATCACCACCTTCTCCACCGAGTCGATGGTCTTGCCGTTCTGTTCCAGGTAGCCGAGCAGCATCAGCCACACCGTCGGCACGCCGGCCAGCAGGTCAACCTCCTCGGCCTCGACCAGCTGGTGAATGCCCTCACCGTCGAGCCGGGCGCCGGGCATCACCAGCTTGGCGCCGGCGAGCGCCGCGGCGTAGGGCAGGCCCCAGGCGTTGGCGTGGAACATCGGCACCACCGGCAGCACGATCGTGCGGCTGCAGACTCCCAGGGTGTCGAGCGAGCAGGCGGAGTAGGAGTGGAGCACCGTCGAGCGGTGGGAGAACAGCGCGCCCTTGGGATGGCCGGTGGTGCCCGAGGTGTAACATAGGCTCGAGGCGGTGTTCTCGTCGAGCGCCGGCCAGTCGAAGTCCGCGGACTCACGCGCCATCAGCTCCTCGTAGCACAGCGCGTTCGGCAGGCTGGTCTCGGGCATGTGCTCGGCGTCGGTCATCACCACGTAGCCGCGCACGCCCGGGATCTGCTCCTGGATCGATTCGAGCAGCGGCACGAAGGTGAGGTCGACGAACAGGTAGGCGTCCTCGGCGTGGTTGATGATGTAGACGAGCTGCTCGGCGAACAGGCGCGGGTTGATGGTGTGGCAGACCGCGCCCATGCCCGATACGGCGTAGTAGATCTCGAAGTGGCGATAGCCGTTCCAGGCCAGCGTGCCGACCCGGTCGCCGGGCTCGACGCCGAGCCGCTGCAGCACGCCCGCGAGTTGCTTGGAGCGGTTGCGGGCGTCGAGGTAGGTGGTGCGGTGGATCGGGCCCTCCACGGTGCGCGACACGATCTCGGTGCCTGCGTGGTAGAGGGCGGCGTACTCGATCAGCGACGAGATCAAGAGCGGGGTGTCCATCATCAGACCGCGCATCGGGGAGGCTCCTTGGATCGGTTGGGGCGTCGGCGGATTGTAACCTCTTGACCCGCCGCGCGCGGCACAAGCGCCTCTCTCGCGCGAGGATGTCGGTTCACTATAAAACAAGGCTCAAATATGTGGTTTCCCAGCGAGGTTACGGGAAGGGAGGAGCCGCAACAGTGGTTTGCCTTGTTGGTTTTCGGCCGAAAGGCCGATCATGTGTTGATTCCCGAAGTGGTTACGGATCGGTTCCTGGGATCAACACTTGATTCCAGGTTCGGTTACGCGTAGCAATGCCCGATCATGTGTTGATTCCGGGTTCGGTTGCATATGGGAAGGCCGAAACAACAGTTGTTCGGGGGTTCGGCGTTCTTCAGAACCCAGGATCAACAGTTGATCGGCCTCGCCTGCATTGCAGGAACGCAGGATCAACAGTGGATCGTCCTCGCCTGCAGTGTCGGGAAGGAGGATCAACAGTTGACCGGGGGTCCCTGCAGTTGGGGAGAGTCGTCGCAGCAGCGGATCGGCCCTTCCGGCGTTTGGAGGAAGCCGTCGCGAGTGTTGGGACCGCGGGTGGCGCATAATAAGGAGGTTGAACAAGCAGAGGAGGAGACCGCAGGGAAACCGACGGCCATGAATGGTCTCCCTGTATTGCTGTCGGACACCGCGGGAGGTCGTGCCATGACGGGAGAATCGAAGCTTCAGCGCATTGCTCCGGACGAGCTACCGGACCTCCTGAAGCAGCTAGATCACGCGCAGACGACAGAATTTGCACTGGTCGGGCGACATTTCGCCTGGTCGTCGAGATCAGAGGGCTGGCCCAAAGAGCTTCAGGGTCATGCGGTATACCAGCTGACCGGCGATCTTATTGAGTTGCCGCATGAATTGTTTCGACTCGACCGTCTGCAGTTGCTTGTACTGCGGTCGCTCGGCCTGCAGACCGAGGCAGCCGCGGCGATCGCCGAGCACCTTGGCCAGCTGACCTCGCTCGATCTGAGCAACAACGAGGTGGGCGAAGCCGGCGCTCAGGCGATCGCCGAGCACCTTGGCCAGCTGACCTCGCTTGCTTTGAGCGCCACCAAGGTTGGCGAGGCCGGCGCCCGTGCGATCGCCGAGCACCTTGGCCAGCTGACCTCGCTCGCTTTGGACGCCACCAAGGTTGGCGAGGCCGGCGCCCGTGCGATCGCCGAGCACCTGGGCCAGCTCACCTCGCTCAGTCTAAGCGGCTCAGAAGTAGGCGATGCTGGCGCCGGGGCGATCGCTGAGCACCTCAGCCAGCTCACCTTGCTCTGGCTGGGCACCAACACGGTGAGCGATGCTGGCGTCCGGGCGATCGCCGAGCACCTCAGCCAGCTCACGTCGCTCAATCTTTACAGCAACGAAGTGAGCGATGTCGGCGTGCAAACGATCGCGGAGCATCTCGGAGATCTCACCTGGCTCCGATTGAGCAGGAACCGAGTAGGCGAGGCCGGCGCCCGTGCGATCGCCGAGCACCTCGGCCAGCTGACCTCGCTCGATCTGCAATTCAACCAGGTGGGCGATGTCGGCGCCCTGGCGATCGCGGAGCACCTCGCCCAGCTCACCTGGCTCGATCTGAGCGCAAACGATGTCGGTGACGAAGGCGTCGCGGCAATCGGTAAACACCTGTCGAGGCTCGGCACTCTCAATTTGAGATCTAACTTGCGGATCACGACGATCGGTCCCCCGGTGCATCTGGCGCTCTCGACGCTGAATATCGAGAAGACCGGGGTGGCGGACCTGTCGCCGCTGAAATCGCTTGTCCTTGCCGGCCTGCCGGTCAGATGGTCTGGAAGTGTGCCGGAACACGGACCGGGCATCTATGTGGAGGGCTGCCCGTTGACTCATCCGCCGGAAGCAGTGGCGCAGCAGGGGCCGGAGGCGGTGCTCAACTTCTTCCGGGAAATCGAAGCCCAGGGCGTGGATCGGCTGTTTGAAGCCAAACTGCTGATTGTCGGCGAGGGCGGGGCCGGAAAGACCAGCCTCCTCCGCCGCATGTTCCTGCCCGAAATGGACCTGCCCAGCGAAGACGAAACCACCCGCGGCATCGACATCCATCGCCATGAATTCCCGATATCCGACGGACGTTCCTTCCGGCTCAACACGTGGGACTTCGGCGGCCAGCAGATCTATCACGCTACGCATCAGTTCTTTCTGACAAAGCGCTCGTTGTACGTGCTGGTCGACGACACACGCAGCGATCACCGATCGATCCATGACGAGGGGTTCAAGTTCTGGCTGGAGGTGATCGAAACGCTCAGCGAAGGCAGCCCGCTGCTGATCTTTCAGAACGAGAAGGGCGGGCGGAGCAAGCAGATCGACGAGGTGGGTATCAAAACTCGGTTTGCCAACGTGCAGGAGATCCATCGAGGCAATCTGGAACATATGGACGCAGCGGAAAGCCTGAGCCAAGCGGTGGAATACTTCGCCCAGCGGCTGCCGCACATTGGCGAAGACGTGCCGGCCAAGTGGGTCGCGATTCGCAAGGACTTGGAGGCCTTGGCGCAGTCCCAGCCATACATCCCTCTGGACGAGTACTTCTCGGTCTACGGCCGTCACCTGGAACTGGGCCGCGACAAGGCACTGCACCTAAGCCATTACCTGCATGACCTGGGCGTGTTCCTGCACTTTCAGCAACCGCGGGAGCTGCGTCGCACGGTGTTTCTGCAGGATGAATACAACCAGGCTATCCGCAAATGCGATGTGTTCGTCAGCCTGTTCGAGACGAAGACTGGCAAATACACGGAGGAAGAATTTGACGTCGCCCGCCAGACCTATCAGGAGACCGGCAAACCGCTGATCTACACGTATTTCCGGAAGGCGACCGTCTCGACCAGCGCGAGCAACCGCGACGATCTGATGTCCCTATGGGACTTCCAGAAGAAGCTTGGAGAACTCGGACATTTCTACACGGAGTACGAATCGGTCGCTGGCTTGAAGCAGCACTTCCGGGATCAACTGGACGAGCTACGGGCCGAGGGGCTGCTGTGAGCGCCCCCGGCAGCGACTGAATCCCTTTCGGCAGCCCAGGTCCGTGACTACCGTTCGGCCCGTGGGGTGTCCATCATCAGACCGCGGATCGGGGAGGCTCCTTGGATCGGTTGGGGAGTCGGCGGGGGATTGTAACCCGCGAGTCGCCGGAGGGCCCGCGGCGTCGATCCAGCGGATATCATGGGGCTGATGTACGGCACCGCGGAAGAGCTCTTGAGGGAGATCGAGGCCGGAGAGGACTCCTTCCTCGACTTCAAGGAAGTCGCTTACGAGGGACGCCAGCTGCGCCTGCTGCGCGGAGGGCGGCCAGTGCAGGGCCGCGCCAGCGCCGGGGTGGCCAAGGACCTCTGCTGTTTCGCCAACTCCGAGGGTGGCGTGCTGGTTTTCGGCGTGCGCGACGACGGTGAGCGGATCGGCGTCGACCAGGACCGGATGGACGACCTCCAGCAGCTCCTCGTCAACGTCGCCCAGAACAACGTCGAACCGCCGCTGGGACACCTGCTGCTCTTCGATCGGGTCTGGCTGCCCGACCGCAACGGCGTCCGCCGTCTGTGCCTCAAGCTGGAGATCAAGAAGGCGCTCTACAACGTTCACGCGCCGTGCGGCCGCAGGCCCTATTGGCGGATCGCCGACCAATGTCACGAGATGACGCTCGAGCAGCAGGCCCGGGCCTTCGAGAGACGTGGGCAGATGAGTCCCTTCGAGGAGCGGCCAGTGTTCAACGCCTCGCCCGAGGTCCTGGAGGAAGCGACGTTCGCCAAGTATTATGCGCAGCGCTACGGTCATCCGTTGAGCGAAGCTCACGTCGCCCGGCAGCAACTCCTGCGGAACCTGCGCATCACGGCGCAGGACGAGAGCGGAGCGGAGCATCCCACGGTTCTGGGTCTTCTGCTCTTTGCCGAGGAGCCCGACCGATTCCTGCCCGGCGCCTACGTCGACATCGCGGTCTATGACGCGCCCGAGCCCGACGCCGATCGGCAGGTGGACGCCAAGACTTTCCGCGGCACCCTGATCGAGCAGATCGTGCGGACAGTGGATTACCTCGGGAGCTCGCCCTGGGTGCCCACGGCGGCGCGCAAAGACGGACACGGCCGCCGCGATCTGCCGTCCTATTCGTTGCGCGCCCTGCAGGAGGCGGTGGTCAACGCCCTGGTGCACCGCGACTACTCGATCGCCGGCTCGCAGGTGAGGGTCTTCCTCTTCCCCGACCGCATCGTCGTCGCCAGCCCTGGCCGCCTTCCCAACACCCTGACGCCCGAAGATCTCTACGCCGGTTGCCAACCGGTCCGCCGCAACCAGATGCTGGCCGGCTTCCTGCGCGACTACACCAGCCCGCTCACCCAGCGCGCCTATATGGAGGCACGGGGGGAGGGCTTCCTCACCCTGCTGCGAGAGTGTCGGGAGATCGGTGCCCGCAGGCCGGAGCTGACGACGGTCGGCGACAGCCTGCGCCTGGAGATCTTCGCGGCGCGACCGGTGACGTCGGCGGCCGGTTCGGGCAGCTGACGGTCACGCTAAGGTCGGGGCTAACGCTCGGTCCAGGTCAGCGGCGCGACAAGGCTTTTGGTCTCGACCGTCGCCCACCCCAGAGTGACGGTGCTCTCCGAGGCTTCGAACAACAACGGACGCCGCGGATCGGCCAGCTCCAGCGCGGCCTCACGCAGCACCTTGCCGGCGCCGTCGAGCTCCATCACCCCCCAGGCCGCGGGATCGGCCCGGCGGTAGATCAGGTAGGGCTTGCCGGCGTCGCTGAACGACGGTGCCGTCGAGCCGCGGCCGCCGACGATCACCGGCGCCGACCAACGTTTGCCGTCGAAGCGCGATAGGTTCACCCGGTAGTCGTTGCCGTCGTACCGGCTCCACACCGCCAGCGCGCCGCCAGCGGTGGGGTAGAGCGCCGGTGTGATGTCGGGCACCGCGTTGTTCTGGGCGATCTGCCGCGGCTTCGACCAGGCACCGTCGACGTGACGACTCCACAGGATCTCGTCGTCCTGGCCGTCGAAGGCCGCCCAGACGGCGAGCCACGAGCCGTCGCCGAGCACGGCGGTGGAGAGTGCGATCTGGGTCCCCTTGCCGGGCGGGGAGATGGTCTTGGTCTCCCCCCAGTACCCGTCGAGCCACTCGGCGACGCGGACCTCGTGCTGGTTGTGGGCCTCGCCGGCGAACCAGAGCAGGGCCTTGACGCCATCGGCGTCGGCGACGAAGACCGGTTGCCCGAGCTCCGACGCCGCTTTCTGGACGGGGGCGGCGAGGGTCTCGAGCGCGCCGGCCTTGCTCTCGAACAGCCGCAGCGACGCGACGCCGTCTTCGCGCACCACCGCGGCGGCGAACCAGCCGGTGGCCGAGGAGCGCAGGTCGCTCACCCGGGCGGACTTCGGCAGCGGCAGCTCCAGGCGGCCGCCGCCGGGGCTCTCCACCAGGACCTTGCCGTCGGGGCCCGGCAGCAGGATGTCGCCGCGGGCAGTCTTGAGGGCGTTGCCGCCGGCGGCGAGCGGGGAGACGATCATGATCAGCGCCAGGCCGATCCCGAGCGAGCGCGCCGGGAGGGCAGGGCGGAAGGAGCGAGTTGAGTTCATGGCGAATTCCTGCGGTGGGTAGAGGTCCGGGCGACGAGCCTCATGGTGCAATCGCATCATATCAGGTTTTTCGACCCGAGCCAGGGGCCGCTCGGCTATGATCGCGCCCCATGAGGGCCGTGATCATCGCCGTCGGTTCCGAGCTGCTGGGGACCCGGCGGCTCGACACCAACTCCCTGCGTCTGACCGCCTCGCTCGAGCCATACGGCGTCGAGCTGACGGCCAAGTCTGTGATCGGCGACGACGAGGCGGAGCTGGCGCGGACGCTCGCCCGCAGTGTCGACGAGGTCGAGCTGGTGCTGGTCACCGGCGGCCTCGGCCCAACGGCGGACGACGTCACCCGCGCCGCCGTCTCCCGTGCTTTCGACCGTGGCGTGCAGGTCGATGAGGAGCTGGTGGAGCACATGCGACGATTGTTCGCGAGCTTCGGCCGCGACATGCCCGGCGTCAACCGCCGGCAGGCCGAGGTGATCGACGGCGCAGTGGTGCTCTCCAACTCCCGCGGTACGGCGCCGGGCCAGCGTCTCGCCGTCGGCGGTGCCAGCGTGTTCCTGTTTCCGGGCGTCCCCCGGGAGCTCGAGAAGATGATCGAGACCCACCTCGAGCCCTGGCTGCAAGAGCAGTCCGGCGGTGGCGACCGTGGGCTCGAGCGGCAGGTGGTCAAGATTGCTAGCTTGCCGGAGTCGACCGTCGAGGAAAGGATCGCCCCGGCCTACGAGCGCTTTGGCCGCGAGCGGATCTCGGTGCTGGCCTCGCCGGGGGAAGTCAAGGTGTGGCTCGCCGCCCGCGGCAGCGAAGCAGAGCGACGAGCCGAGCTCGAAGAGATGAGCCGCGCGATCGTCGAGCTTGCCGGCGGCGCGGCCTACACAACCGACCAGAACGCCACGCTCGAGAGTGTCGTCGGCGCCCTGCTGAGCGAAGCCGGCCGCACCGTGACCACGGCCGAGTCGTGCACCGGCGGCCTGGTGGCCGAGCGCCTCACCCGCGTGCCCGGCTCGAGCGTCTACTTCCTGGGCGGGGTCGTGTCCTACACCAACGAGCTCAAGACCCGGCTGCTGGGCGTGTCGGCGGAGCTGATCCAGGCCCACGGCGCGGTCTCCGAGCCGGTGGCAAGGGCGATGGCCGCGGGGGTGCGCTCGCGCTACGGTTCCGACTACGGCATCGCGATCACCGGCGTCGCGGGCCCGGGCGGCGGCAGCGAGGAGAAACCGGTGGGCACGGTGCACGTCGCCGTGGCGGGGCCGGGCGAGCAGGACGTGGAGCACCGCAAGGTGCGGTTTCCAGGCGACCGGGAACGGGTACGTCAGCAGACCTCGCAGCTGGCGCTCGAGCTGGTGCGTCGTGATCTGGTGCGCCGAGACCTGGTCGCGGACTGACAATGAGGCTCTTCGTGGCTCTCGAAATACCGCCGGAGATCCGGAGCGAGCTCGCCGAGCGCTGCCGCGCGGCGCGCGGCGGGCTGCCCAAGGCCCGTTGGGTCAGGCCGAAGGCGATGCACCTGACGCTGGTCTTCCTGGGCGAGACCGCCCCGGAGTCGCTGCCGGATCTCCATCGCGAGATGGGCGCGGCGTTCGACGAAGGCGAATCGATGGAGATCCGCATCGGCGGGTTCGGCGCGTTCCCGCCTCGCGGACGCCGGCGGGTGGTGTGGGCCGGCGTCGAGGCCGAAGGCGATCTCGCCGGCCTGCAAGCGCGAGTGGCGCGAGCGGCGGAGCGGGCTGTGGGCCACGAGCGGGAGGCGCGGCCGTACCATCCCCATCTCACCCTGGCGCGCTGCAAACCGCCGTGGCCGGCCTCGGCCGTGGGGCGGTTGATCGAGGGCCTCGGGCCGCCGCCGGCTCGCTCGTTCATGGTCGAGCATGGCAGCCTGATCTCGAGCGTGCTGCATCCCGCGGGTGCTCGCTACGAGACGGTCGAGACCTACCCACTCGGGGCTGTGACGTGACACTCGGGGCTGTGACGTGACACTCGGGGCTGTGACGTGACACTGGGGGTTGCCGGGTGAGCTGGGCGCTGCTCGTCCTGGCGGCCTACCTGCTGGGCTCGATTTCGTTCAGCCTTCTGATCGTGCGTTCGATGCGCGGCTTCGACGTGCGTGAGCAAGGCAGCGGCAACGCCGGTGCCACCAACGTCCTGCGCCTGGTGGGCCGGGGGCCGGCGGCTGCCGTGCTGCTCCTCGACGTCGCCAAGGGCGTGGTGCCGGTGCTGACCGCGCGGGCGCTCGGCGCCCCCGGCCCGGTGGTCGGCCTGACGGCGGTGGCTACGGTGGTCGGCCATGTCTTCCCTGTTTTTCACGGCTTTCGCGGTGGCAAAGGAGTGGCGACGGTGACCGGCGCGTTGGGCAGCCTGGCTCCCTGGCCGGCGCTTCCGGCCCTGGCGGTCTTCGTCGTCGTGGTCGCGGCGACCCGCTACGTCGCCCTCGGCTCGATCGCGGCGGTCACCGGCTTTCCCCTCTGGATCTGGCTCGGCGGTCGCACCGAATGGACGCCGCCACCGCCCGTGTGGCTGATGGCCAGTGCCGTGGCCATCGCACTGCTGATCGTCGGCAAGCACGGCGTCAATATGCGGCGGATACTCGCCGGCACCGAGCATCGGCTGGGTGATTCCCGGCCGCGGGAGAAGGTGGCATGAAGCTCGCCGTCCTCGGAGCCGGGTCGTGGGGTACTGCACTGGCGGTGCATTTCGCCGGCGCCGGCCACGAGGTGACACTGTGGGCTCGGCGCCCCGGGCTCGCCGAGGAGCTGCGCCGCGAGCGCCGCAACGCCGAGTTTCTGCCCGACATCGAGATCCCAGCCTCGGTGACCCTCACCGCCGAGCTCACCGACACCGTCACCGCGGAGGCGGTGCTGGTGGTGGTGCCGTCCCACGGTTTCCGGCAGGTGGTGCGTGACTTCCTCCGCCGCCTGCCCGAGGGCGGTGGCCCGCGGGTGGTGATCTCGGCGGCCAAGGGCATCGAGACCGACACCCTGGCGCGCATGAGCGAGGTGACGTTCGAAGAGGCCGTGGCGGCCGATCGCGAGGTGCGCTACGCGGTGCTTTCGGGGCCCAACTTTGCGGCCGAGCTGGCGGCGGGAGCACCGACGGTGGCGGTCATCGCGTCGGAGGACGAGGAGCTCGCGACCGAGCTTCGCGAGACGCTCTCGACCGGGACCTTTCGACTCTATTCGAGCACCGACGTGGTCGGCGTCGAGCTCGGCGCGGCGTCGAAGAACGTGATCGCCATCGCCGCCGGAGTGGTGGTCGGGCTCGAGCTCGGCCACAACACGGTGGCGGCGCTGATGACCCGCGGCCTGCACGAGATCACCCGCCTCGGGCTCGCCTACGGCGGCCGCTCGCGCACCCTGGCCGGGCTGGCGGGCATGGGTGACCTGGTGCTCACCTGCACCGGCCCGCTGTCGCGCAACCGTACGCTGGGCGTGCGGCTCGCCAGCGGCGAGACCCTGGAGGAGATCTCGGGCGGCACGCACATGGTGGCCGAGGGAGTACGCAACTCCCTGGCGATCGCCCGGCTGGCCGAGCGCCGAGGCGTCGAGATGCCGATCACCGAGCAGATGGTCAAGGTGCTCTACCACGGCAAGTCGGTGCGGCGAGTGGTGCGCGAGCTGATGACGCGCGAGCTGCGCGCCGAAGCCGAGCTTTGATAGGTTCCCGGCCCGATGACACACCAGACCATTCTGATCCTCGACTTCGGCAGCCAGTACACTCAGCTGATCGCGCGGCGGCTGCGCGAGACTTGCGTCTACTGCGAAATCCAGCCCTTCGATCTGAGCGCGGAGGCGATCCGCGAGCGGCGGCCGGCGGGGGTGATCCTCTCCGGCGGTCCCGATAGCGTCTTCGACGACCAGGCGCCACAGCTCGACCGCGGCATCTTCGATCTCGGCATTCCGATCCTGGGCATCTGCTACGGCCTGCAGCTCATGGCCCATCATCTTGGCGGTGGCGTGGAACCGGCCAGCGAGCGCGAGTACGGCCGGGCCGAGATTACGATCGGCGGCGACGGAACGGG
Source organism: bacterium (assembly GCA_024226315.1). Taxonomy (GTDB): domain Bacteria; phylum Acidobacteriota; class Thermoanaerobaculia; order Multivoradales; family J023; genus JAAELT01. The sequence goes on from JAAELT010000458.1 coordinate 21,817, forward strand.
CGGACACGGCGCCCTGTTCGAGGGCCTCGGCGACCACGAGACGGTGTGGATGAGCCACGGCGACCACATCACGTCGCCACCGCCGGGTTTCACCGTCAACGCCGCCACCGCCAACGCGCCGGTGGTGGCGCTCGAGAACCCGGAGCGGAAGATCTACGGCATCCAGTTCCACCCCGAGGTCTCGCACACCCCGTCGGGCGCCGACATCCTGCGTAACTTCCTGCTCGGCATCTGCGGCCTCGAAGGCGACTGGCGCATGGCCTCGTTCCTGGAAGAGGCGGTGGAGTCGATCCGGCGCCAGGTCGGCGACGAGCGGATCATTTGCGCGCTGTCCGGCGGCGTCGACTCGACGGTCATGTCGGCGCTGGTGAAGCGGGCCGTGGGCGATCAGCTCACCGCGATCTTCGTCGACAACGGCGTGCTGCGCAAAGGCGAGAAGGAGCAGGTGGTCCACAACCTGCGCGACGGCCTGGGCCTGCCGATCATGGCGATCGACGCGCGGCGCGACTTCCTCGATGCGCTGGCGGGGAAGACCGACCCCGAGGACAAGCGCCGAGCGATCGGCCGTGTGTTCATCGACGTCTTCGACCGCGCCGCTCACGAGCTCGAAGGAGTGAAGTTCCTGGCCCAGGGCACCCTCTATCCCGACGTCATCGAGTCGGTCTCGGTCAAAGGACCGTCGAAAACCATCAAGACCCACCACAACGTCGGCGGTCTGCCCGAGCGCCTGGGCTTCGAGCTGGTCGAGCCGCTGCGCTTCCTGTTCAAGGACGAGGTGCGCCGTCTGGGCAGCGAGCTGGGCATCCCGGAGGATCTGATCCACCGTCATCCCTTCCCGGGCCCGGGCCTGGCGGTGCGCATCCTCGGCGAGGTCACCGAGGAGCGCGTGGCCATGCTGCAGCGTGCCGACGCCATCTTCATCGACGAGCTCAAGGCTTCCGGCTGGTATCCACGGGTGAGCCAGGCTCTGGCGGTGCTGCTGCCGGTCAAGAGCGTCGGCGTGATGGGGGACCTGCGGACCTACGAGCAGGTGGTGGCGCTGCGCTCGGTCGATACCGAGGACTTCATGACCGCCGACTGGAGCCAGCTGCCCTACGAGCTGCTGGGGCGGGTGGCGAACCGGATCGTCAACGAGGTCGAGGGCGTCAACCGGGTGGTTTACGACGTCACCAGCAAGCCGCCGGGAACGATCGAGTGGGAGTGAGCGGGCGGTCGGGAGTGATCGAGCGGTGATGCGGGCCGCGAGCGCCTCCGTGGTGGCGCTCACGGTGCTGTTCGGCGTGCAGACGTTGCGCACGCTGCTGCCGCTCCTGGCCTGGATCTTCCGTGACCGGTTCGGCTGGGGATCGGTCGAGATCGCCCTGCTGGTCTTCGCCGTGTTCGCCACCGCGTTCCTCGTGGCGCCGCTGCGTCGGCTGCTCGGGGCGCGACGGTTGGTCTGGCTCGCCGTCGGCGGCCTGGGTCTGCTGCGCCTGGCCTACCAGCTGTGGACGGGGGATCCTTTGATCGACGTCTTTCTCGCCGTGGCTGCGGCGGCCTGCTTCTTCGTGGCGCTGCCGGCTCTGCTGGCGAACCGCGGCTCGACGGCCCGGGGCTCGACGGCGGGGCTGCCGTTCGCCTTCGGCTGCCTCGTCGGCCTGGCCGTGGACGTCGCAATCCACGCCGCTTACGGCACCTGGGACGTGAGCTGGCGCTCGGATGCCGCGTCCGCGGTCCTGATCCTGGTGCTGGTCGTGCTTCTCTGGTGGCTGCTCGCTCGCGGGTCGACCCAGCCCGGGGAGGTCGGCGATGTGGCGTTTCCGCTCGCCTGGGCCTGGGTCGCGATCGGGCCGTTCTTCTTCCTCGAAGTGCTGATTCTCGGCAACGTCGCGCGGCTGGCGGCGCTGTCCGGCTGGAACGCGGAATGGGCGGGGTTGTTGCTGCTGGCCGGGAAGCTAGCGGCGGTCGGCGCGGTGGTCGCCACCGCCCGCCGCACGGTGCCTCGGGCGGTCGTGGCGACCCTGGCGGCGATGCTCCTCGTGGCGCTGTGGTACCCCACCCCTGGCGGCTCGTCGGCGGCGCTCCTGCTGCTCGCGGCACAGGTGGCGAGCGCGGTGCTGCTGACGAGGATCGTGCTGGCGATCGGAGCCGCGCCGGCCGTGCCGGGGCTGGGGCGGCTCACCGCCGCTCACGGCGTCGGCATGGTGGCGTTCGCCGCCCTGGTGTTCCTCTTCTACGCCGGTATCGATCTCCGGCTGCCTTTCTCGAACGACGTCCTGCCGCGGCTCGCTGCCCTCGTCCTGGGTCTGGCGGCGCTGGCCGCTTTCCGCTCCGAATCTGTTCAGCTGGCGCCGGCCGTCGACCGGGGGTGGTGGGCGCTCGTCGCGCTGCTCGCCCTGCCGGTGGCCAGGCTTGCGACCGTGCCGGAGGTCCGTCCGGGCGAAGCCGGGGCGCTACCACTCAGACTCATGACCTACAACCTGCACTGCGGCATCGACCCGCGCGGGCACCTGGGGATGGAAGCGATCGCCGCCACCATCGAGGCCGAGCGGCCCGACGTCGTGGCGCTGCAGGAAGTCTCCCGCGGTTGGGTCATCGCCGGCTCGGTCGACGCTCTGGGCTGGCTGTCCCGCCGCCTCGAAATGCCGTACGTGTTCGCGCCCACCTCCGGTCCGCTGTGGGGCAACGCGATTCTCAGCCGGCTGCCGCTGTCGGGTCACGAGGCCCATGACCTGCCCACCGAGGATCTGCTCATCCGCCGCGGGTTCCTGGCGGCGCGCATCGACCTCGGGGCCGGAGAAGATATCGAGGTGTTGGCCACCCACTACCACCACCCGGGCGACGGCGGCGCGGTGCGCGAGCTGCAGTCGCGGGCGATCCTCGAATACTGGCGGGGCCGCGGGCGTACAGCGCTTCTGGGAGACCTGAACGCCCGCCCCGACGAGCCCGAGATGATGGCCCTGCGCCGTGCGGGACTGCGGGACGTGCTCGAGCTGGGCGGCGTCAGCCCCGGGACCACGTATCCCTCGAGCCAGCCGGAGAAGCGCATCGACTACATCTGGATCTCGCCCGACCTCACGGCCACCGACGCGGTAGTGCCGCGCGCCGGTGGCTCCGATCACCTGCCGGTGGCCGCCACCATCGCCGCCGTCCCCGAGAATAAGGATCGAGCCCTCTATGTCCTGGACTGAAGAAGAGCTCCGCGGCCTGGCCCGGGGCTTCTAAGGCCCCACGAAGCCTGAGGATGGCTCCCGGGCGGCCCTCAGTGAGATGACTCTTCGACGACCACCTCCGCCAAACCGTAGAGGTGGCTCGCCCCGCGCAGCAACATCAGGCCGTCGGAGATCGCGGCCGTGGTCATCACCACCTCGCTCAGCTCGTTGGTGCCCAGCACCTGGTAGGTCTCGCCGGCACGTACCACCGTGGTCGTGCCCTCTTCGGAGGTGAAGTACAGCCGTCCGTCGGCGGCCACCGGCGAGCTGCTGAAGCTGCCGGTCTGGACTCGGGTGCGGTAGATCTGCTCGCCGGTGGCGGCGTGGTGAGCGGTCATACGGCCGTTGTTGTGCAGCATGTAGAGGATGCCGCGGTAGACGATCGGGGTCGGGATGTAGGTGCCGCCGCGTGTCGTGCTCCACGCCAGGTGCTCGCTCGACTCCGCGCCCTCGGGCAAGGTGAGGTCGCCACGGCCGCCGGGGCGCACGGCGTAGATCGGGCGCACCGGCGGGTAGCCGCCGGTGACGAAGGCGACGCCGCCGGAGACCACCGGCGAGCCGACGGTGACCTCCGAGTTCGGGGTCAGGCGCCAGAGCTCTCCGCCGGTGCCGGCGTGGTAGCCGCGAATGGTGGTGCCGTTGGTGACGATCTCGTGGGCGCCTTTGCCGGCCGCCGGCGGCAGCACCACCGGCGTGCCCCAGGTCGGGATCTCGTCGCGCTTTGTCTTCCACGCCTCGCGGCCGGTGGCCAGGTCGTAGGCGGCGATGAACGATCCCTTGTCGACGTCGACCTGTGTGATCACCTTGCCGTCGTGGAGGATGGGCGAGCTCGAGAAACCCCATTCGTAGGTGGAGTCGAAGAACCAGCCGCTGGCCAGCGTGCCCCAGTCCTGGTGCCACAGCTTCTCGCCGTCGGTGTTGTAGCAGAACAGCCCCTCGGAGCCGAAGTGTGCCACCAGGTACTCGCCGTCGGTGGCCGGGGTGGGGTTGGCCTGCGTGGCCTTCAGGTGCCGCTTGGACCTCGGCCGGCCCTCGGTGGCGGTCTTCTGCCACAGGATCTCGCCGGTGGTCTTGTCCAGAGCCAGTACCGTCCAGGTGTGGACCGAGTCGTCGTCCACCGAGTCGACGTCGCCGTACAGCCCGGTGCGCAGGCTCTCGTCGCCGCTCTCGGGCACGGCGCTGGTGAGGAACACGCGGCCGTCCCACACCACCGGGCTCGAGTGCGCGAGGCCGGGGATCTTGGTCTTCCAGCGCACGCCCTCGCCGCTCTCGCCGTCCCAGCTCGACGGCGCGCCCTGGCCGTCGCCGATGCCCGAGGCGGCGGTGCCGCGGAAGCGGGGCCACTGGATCGGCTCGCTGCGCTCGGCCTCGGGCAGGGGCGGCAGCTTGGCCGGCTTCTCGGCCACGGCGTCGCCGGAGGGGACGCGGGGAATGTAGAGCTCCTGGCCACCCTGCCGGAGCTGGAACCCCTCGATCAGGCCGCCGCGCCCCTGGAAGCTGACGTCGATGCCCGGCACGTCGCGGGCGGTGAAGGCGTCCTCGCCCGTGGCGTCGAGGGTCACCGCCGGCTGCCCCGTACCCTGGAGCTTCAGCTCCTCGCCGTCGATGAACACCTTGATACCCAGAGCGATATCGTTGTTCTTGTACTCGCCGGCGTAGCTGGCGAGTTTCTCCGGCGACACTTCGAACGTCTCCGATTCGGATGGCTCCGGGGCCTTGCCCCGCAGGAACGCCGCGACTTCCTGGTGGCCACCGCCCTCGGCGAGCTGCAAAGCGGCACGTACCGCGGCCGGCTCGATCTTGCCTTTCGCCAGCGCCTTCTCGACCATCTCCTTGTCGCCGGCGCGGGCGCCGGCGTTCAGCGCCGCGTCGGCGTTGGCCGGGCCGTGCTCCAGCAGCAGCATCACGATCTCGCGATGAGGCGGTGACTCGGGGGCGCTGAACAGCGACCAGGTGAGGGGAGTGGCCTTGTAGAAGGTGTCGGAGACGTCGACATCGGCGCCCTTCTCGAGCAGCAGCTTCACCAACTCCACATTGCCCTTGTCGCTGGCGAAGAACAGCGCCGTGGCGCCGTAGCGCGACTCGGAATCGACGTCTACGCCAGCGGCCAGCAGCCGCCGGACCTCGTCGATCTCCTGGCGCTGGGCCGCGGCGATCAGGGCGTCGCCGTCGCCCTGCTCGTCAGCGGTAGAGCCGGCGGCCAGCCAGGCGAGGCAGAGACTGATCAGGACAACGATCTTGCGCGGCATGGCGGACCCTCTCTAGCCGGACGGGCTCGTGGTTTGGCGGGATCCTACAGCAGGCCCGCCCCGAGCGGTCGTCCTGATGGCCGAGGACGGAGCGCAACGCGATCTTGAGCGAGCGGGCGGTGCGGGCAGGAAGGAGCCTGAGCACCGCCCGCAGGCCATCAGGACGATCGCGGCAGAGGCAAGAGTCAGCGGCGCAGGATGGCGAGCCAGCGCCAGAGATTGAGCAGACTGGCCAGTGAGCCGGCGACGTAGGTTAAGGCGCAGGCGGTGAGGATCTGGCGCGCGGCGCCCTGGTCCTGCTGGGAGATGTAGTCGTTGGCGGCCAGGATCGGCAGCGCCCGGCGGAAGCTGGCGTCCCACTCCACCGGCAGAGTCACCAGGTGGATGACGAACGAGGTGCCGAGCGTCGCCAGGCCGAGCACGAACATCAGCACCCCCAGGCGCGGCGAGCGGGCCAGCAGCGCGACGATCGGGATCGCTATCATCAGGCCGGCGCCGATCTTCTGCACCACCTGGCCGCCGCGCACCATGCGCGTGCGGGCACGGAAGGGCTGGTAGCCGGTGGCGTCCTGGATCGCGTGCCCCACTTCGTGGCAGGCGACCACCAGCGAGGTCAGGGACTTCCTGCCCCAGCGCTCCTTGTTCAGCCGTACGGCTTTGGCCACCGGATCGTAGTGGTCTCCGCTGTCGGTGGGCTCCACCTTGACGCCTTCGAGCTCCAGGCCGTCGACCAGGTGGCGGGCCAGCTCGCTCCCGCTGCCGGCCAGATCATCGCGCGGTCGATCGTGCTTGGCCAGCACGTGCTTGGCCCAGATCTGTGGACCGAAGACGGCAGCCACGATGAGAAGCAGAATGACGATGAATGACATGGATCTCACCCGTGAATCAGCAACGTATATCTTAGCGATCGGCCCCGAGTATTGGCGGTGGTACATTTGCCGCGGCCGAGCGACCCTCCCAAGATGATCATGAAGATCCTGAAAGCCCTCCTCGCGGTCGGTTCTGTGCTTGCTGGTATCGTGCCCGCCGGGCTGCCGTTGCTGGCGGACGAGTCGGCCGCCGACGAGCGCCGTCCGTTCCTGCTCGGTGGTATCCAGCTCAACGAGAACGATCATCAGCGCTGGTCCTCGGCATTGCACCGGGCGGGCATGAACGCGGTGGAGGTGACGGTCTACGCTCATCAGGGCGCCTGGAACAGTCCGGACCTGTGGTTCGCTGATGAGGAACCGGCGGTGCTGGCCGAGATCCGCACGGCGCGCGAGAACGGCCTGCAGGTGGTGCTCATCCTGCGGGTGGCGCTCGATCACAACGATCCGGCGAACCGCTTCCTGTGGCACGGTCTGGTCTTTCCCGAGACCGAGGACGAGCTGGCGGCGTGGTTCGAGCGCTACGGCGCCTTCATCGCGAAGTGGGCGCGCATCGCCGAGGCCGAGGGCGTCGAGGTGCTGGGCCTCGCCAGCGAGATGAACGCGCTGCTGGCGACATTGCCAGTGAGCGAGATCCCGGAGCTGCCCGACTACTACCTGGACGAGGCCAAGCAGCAGGAGCTGCGGCAGCTGGTGGGCCGCAATCTGCACCTGTTCGGCGATGACGACAAAGCCGCCATCGGTGCCGAGGGCTTCGACTCGCTGGACGACTTCCTGAGGCAGCGCAACCGGCAGGAGCGGAGCTGGGCGCGGGTTTTCACCTTCGTCGGGGAGGACGATGCGTCGGCGCAAGCGCTCGAGTCTGTCGCGAAAAGAGTCGTTCGGATCAACCGGCGCCGCGCCCTTCTGACGCGCCACTGGCAGGGCCTGATCGAGGAGGTCCGAGGCTCCTACGGCGGCTTGCTGACCCTGGCCGCGAACTTCGACAACTACCACGAGGTCGCCTTCTGGGACCGCCTGGATCTGATCGGCGTCAATGCCTACTTCAAGCTGCGCGAGTCGCTCGACACTCCGCTCGGCGAGGCCGAGCTGGCGGCGTCCTGGCGCCGGGTGTTCGACGAGATCGAAGCCTTCAGGAGTGAGCACGACCTGGTCCAGCCGGTGGTCTTCACCGAGCTCGGCTACACCCGGCGGCGGGGCGTCACCGTCGCCCCCTGGAGCTCGGGCGGGTTCCTCCCGATGTGGCACGAGGATGGCGACTGGGTGCTGCTATGGTCGGCCCAGCCCTTCGACCCGGCGGAGCGGGCCCTCGCGGTGCGCGGACTGTTCTCCGCCTGGCGGCAGGATCGCCTGCCGCTCGCGGGAATCCTGTACTGGAAGCTCTCGTCCCGTCTCGAGCTGCAGCGATACGAGCCGTTCATGGTCTACCTGGGTTCGGAGGCAGGCGACCCGATCTTCGACGCGCTGACGCTGTTCGCGGATCACATCCGGCCACTGAGCGTCCCGGGGGAAGGTGTGTACTCCCGGTGGTTCGACGCCGTCTCGCGCGGCGACCTGGACGCCGTCGCCCGGCTCGGCGCAAGCGGCGCTGACGTGCCGGTGCCGGAGGGCAGGCCGCCGCTCCTGCACCTCGCCGTGCGGCTCGGACACGGTGCGATGGCCCGTCACCTGGTCGAACGCGGAGCCGGCACAGGGGCTCGCGACGCCGCCGGCTTTCTGCCGCTGCACTGGAGTTGCTACCAGGACGACCCGAGCCTGACCCCGGCGCTGCTGCCGCCCGACACGGTCTCGTGGCGCGACGCGCGGGGCGAGACGCCGTTCATGAAGTGCGCCCGGCTCGACAACGTGCCGGTGATGCGCGAGCTGCTGCATCACGCCGGAGGGCGCGACGAGAGCCCGGGGCCCGCCCTACGGCTGGCGATCGACCAGGCTTCGGTCGAGATGGTCGAGCTGCTGGTGGCCGCGGGCGCCGGAGTCGACGCGGCCGCCGGCGACGGCGTCACCCCTCTCCACCTCGCCGCCCGACGAGGCGAGCCGGCGATCGTCGAGCTGCTGGCCGCGGCAGCCAAGCCGGATACGGACGTGAACGGCAACCGCCCGGCCGGCTACGCCGCCTACTACGGCAACGCCGACGCCTTCCGCCTGTTGTGGCATCCCGGGGCCCCGCGCGAGGCCAACGCCCAGGGCCAGACGCTGCTGCATCAAGCCGCTCACGGGGGGAGCGTCGAGATCCTCTCGTCGCTGCTGAGGCAGGGTTTGCGGGTGAACCTGGCGGACGACGATGGCAGGACTCCGCTGCACCACGCGGTGATGAAGACCCATCGAGAAGCGGCCCGAGTCTTGCTGGCGCATGGTGCCGACGCCGATTGCGCCGACGCCGAGGGGGCCACGGCGGTGCACCTGAGCGCCGAGAGCAGAGGCGCGGAGTTGCTGCGACTGGTCCTCGAGCGGGCTCCCGCCGTCGAACGTGTCGATGCCCTGGGCAATACCCCTCTGCACTACGCCGCTGCCTGGGGGAGGCTGGAGAACGTCCGCCTGCTGCTCGCCGCTGGCGCCGCGCCGAGCCCGAGAAACGGCCGCGGACAAACGCCCCTGGAGGTCGCTGAAGGCTCTGGGCGCAAGCGGGTCGTCGAGCTGCTTCGCCAGCGGACTCCAGCGGTTCAGCCGGTGCCGGCCAGCAGGTAGCCGATCCCGACGGCGACGGCGGCCGCCGTCGCCCAGATGGCTGCCCGCCGCGAAAGGACGTCGACCTCGTGCAGCCGGATCTCGAGGATGCCGAGCACGAAAGTCAGCGGGATCGGCACGTAGAGGACCTTGCTCAGCATGCTCGCCCACAGGGCGGCGTTCGGGTCGCCGAGCTCGAAGCCCAGAATCGCTCCCGCGGTGGTCAGCACCGTCACCCCCACGGCCGACCCCACGGCGCCCCACAGCGGCCAGCGGAGGCGCTGCTGGTCCGTCCTTCCAGACTCGCGATAGCCGCGCACGAATGCGATGCACGTCCAGACCGAGTACACGGTGACGACCGCGACCAGGAAGAGCAGAAGACCCAGGAAAACGAACGCCGCCGCCACGCCGAGCAGCTCGCGCGGCAGCAGTCTCGCCGCCGGTGCCGCCATCGCGGTCAGGGCGAGGAGCAGGAGCTGAACGGTGAAGGGGTGGCCGCGCAGCGTTCCGCGGAGCCCCGAATCTCGAGCATCGCGAAGCAGTCGCCCGACCAGCAGGGCGGCGACGGCGGCCAGGGAGACCTCCTTCGCCCACAGCAGGGTGCCGCGCGGCAGCTGGCCGGCGGCGATCACCGGCAGCGCTACGAACGGCAGGAACGGTGCGGTGTGCAGCCAGCGCACGACGGCCGGCCACTCGGTGAGGGTCGGCCGTGGCCGCGGGAAGATCAGCGACAGGTGGAGCAGCAGGTTGGTCAGCACCTGCGACCCCAACAGGTAAACGGCGAACAGGCCCCACATATCGAGGCTGAGGCCGAGTGGCACGATGCCGCGGCGGTCGACCAGGTCGAGCTCGCCGGCACCCGAGAGGCACAGCAGGGCCGCGCCCGCCGAGCACATCATGAAGAACACCAGCGCACCGCGCGAGGCCGGACGCGCCCAGCACGTCCACAGGCCGAGGCCCAGGAAGGCGAGGCCGGTCAGGAAGCTCGAGGCCATACCCAGCAGGGTCGAGCCGGCTTCGAGCGGCGAGACCAGCGCCAGGGCGACCCGGCGCCTGCCGGCGTCGGTCTGTACCTCGTAGACGATCTGCTCGCCGGCCCTCTTGCGCTCGTCGAGGAGCCAGAGATCCGCGATCTCTCCCGGGTCGACGCCGTCCACCGACAGCACCAGGTCGCCCATCACCAGTCCCGCGCGCCAGGCCGGGGAGCCCGGCGCCACCACCAGCACTGCCCCTTCGGCCGCGCGCACCATCTCGGGCACCGCCGCCTCGTCGCCCAGCAGGTCCAGACCGGGGGCGAAGGCGAGCCCCGTCCAGCCCCGGTCGTGCCATGTGCCGGCGCGCCAGGCGAGCAGCAGCGAGAACAGAACCAATTGGAGGACGGCTGCCGCGACGATCAGGACGCGGCGTTGCCTGGTGGTCGTCATGCCGGGTTGTTTCTATCACCGCCGGCGCGCTCCAGGATGTGGGGATTTTTCCACCGATCCCGCTTACATTAGGATGTGCCGCACCATGGCATTTTGTCTCTCCCGGGCTCGCTGTCTCGCGGCGTTCGTCGGCTGGATTGCAGCCGCGGGCGCCGCGTATGCCGGGGACGGCCTGGCCCGCTACGACGGCGGCAAGCTCCGCCTGTTCACCACCGCCGACGGCCTGTCGAGCGATCGGGTGCGGATCGTCTACCAGGATCCGTTGGAGGCCGGGACGCTCTGGCTCGGCACCTTCGACGACGGCGTTAACCGCTTCCGCGACGGCGTCTTCACCCGGGCCAGTCGGAGAGCCCTCTTTGCCGTTGATGGGGGACCATAATCACGGCCGAATCGTTATCCGGCCGTGGAGTATGGCCCTTTCCAGGAGGGGGATCTCGGCGGTCAGCCCTCTGGCCTCAGAGAGGATCGTCGCGTTACTTGGCGACGCGATCCTTGAGGCCCTTTCCAGGCTTGAAGCCGGGATACGTCTTGGCCGCGATCGTGATCTCCTCGCCCGTGGCCGGGTTGCGGCCCTTCCTGGAGGCGCGGTGCTTGGTGAAGAAGGTGCCGAAGCCCGGGATCTGGAGCTTGCGGCCCGCGTCGAGCTCGATCGCGATGATGCCGTGTCCCGGATCAGTGTCGAAGATCGTCTTGATGATCTCGGCCGCTTTCGCTCCGGACAGGTCGCACTTCTTCGCCAGCTTCTCAGCCATCTCTTTCTTGTTCATCTCGGTCACGTCTCCTGAATTCTTGTCAGAGGCCTCGATGGGCCGTCCTGACCGCATAGGGGATCGGCAGCGCCGATTGGGGATCGGCAGCGCCGAGCTTGTGAATATGGACACAGACTAGCATGTTGGGTCGCTGTTCGCGCAAGGCTCATACTTTGATGAAGATTCCGCGCCGATACAGGATCGCCATCAAGAGCCACCAGAAGACGACATAGGAGAGCGCCATTACCAGCGAAGCGCCCTCGGGCGTCGTCCACGGCAGGAAGACGTTCTGGTAGATCCAGCTCCAGGTGCTGATCGGGCCGCCGCCGTCGGCCAGCTTCGCCCGGTAGAGCAGCTTGGTCAGCAGGCCGGAGGCGACGAAGACGGTGATGGCGTTGAGACCGTAGACGATGGCGGGCTGGGCCCATTTGCGGTGGCCGCGGACGTCGATCAGCCAGTAGCAGAAGGCCAGGGCCTCGAGCGCGGCGCCGGCGGTGTAGAGCACGTAGGAGCTGGTCCACAGGTTCTTGTTGAGGGGGAAGACCAGGTCCCAGGCGAGGCCGGCGAGGATGGCGAGCCAGCCGGCCGTGAACATGCCGGCGGCGATCTCGGAGCGGTCGCGGCCGGACCGGAGCCAGTTGCCGGTGAAGACGCCGAGCAGGGCGGTGGCGACTGCCGGGACAGTACTGAACAGGCCCTCGGGATCCCAGGTGACGCGGTACATGCTGCCGGGCAGCAGGTAGCTGTCGATCCAGGCCGCGAGGTTGCCCTCGGGAGTGAGCACTCCTACGCCCGAGCCCGGCACCGGAATCAGGGCCATCGCTGCCCAGTAGCCCAACAGCAGTGCGGCGGTGATCCAGATCTGCGCCCGGCGGGAAAAATGGAGCACGATCAGCGACGTCGCCAGATAGACCACGGCGATGCGTTGCAGCACACCGGCGATCCGCAGCTCGGAGAAATCGGCGGGCGGCGGCAGGAATTTCGGCAGCATACCCAGCGCGAAGATGATCAGGGCGCGGCGCAGGATCTTGAGATGCAGCGCCCGGCGGCCCGTGCCCTCGAGGTGCCGGGCGAAGGAGAACGAGAGGGCGACGCCGACGATGAACAGGAAGAAGGGGAAGATCAGGTCGGTGGGGGTGCAGCCGTGCCAGTCGGCGTGCAGCAGGGGAGGGTAGACATGGCTCCAGCTGCCCGGGTTGTTGACCAGGATCATGCCCGCGATGGTGAAGCCCCGAAAGGCGTCGAGCGAGGCCAGGCGGTCTGACTGGAGGGCCTGAAACACTGGTAGCGATCCCACCACGAATGCCGAGCGGAAGCAAGCGGAGCCGGGCGGGCCTGGATGAAAAAAGCCCCGCCGCGGGGTCGAGTCGCGGCGGGGCGGAGTACCTGCAACGTTCGGATCGTTGAAGGTCGACTGTCAGGCGCTTAGGTGCGAGTAGCGGGGGGATGTTTAGAGCCGTCTGCTACCATCCGCCTTCTCGGAGCCGGTCGCTTCGAGTCCACCAAGACAATCGACGGAAGACGATCCTCATGACCCGGAAGATCCTGTATCTCGCACTCGCCGCGGCGCTCGCCACAATAGATCGCTTCAGCCGCCGACAGCCCGAGATTCCGCGGCCCGGACGGCGACGGCAGATTCGACGAATCGGTGGCGACCGGCAAGGTGCTGTGGCGCCAGACTTCGGAGGTGAGCTACGACATCCACGCGGTGAGCCCGGTGTTCGACGGCAATTCGATCTACATCTTTCACGGCTACGACCAGGGCGGCAAGCTGTACGAGCTGGCGGCCGACGGCATGTCGGTGGTCGAGAAGTGGACGGAGGAGAAGCTCGACGTCCGCCACGGCGAGGTGCTGACGGCCTACGACGTCAAGGACCGGTCTGGAGCCGCCTCGGTGCGCTGAACCACTCCCGCTGTAAACAAGCTGTAAAAGACGCCGGCCGCTGGCGTTTCCCCGGCGGTGGAGTCGAACCGCGCCTCTCGCCAGCCGTAGTAACCGCAGCGGCCTCGATCCCGCCCTGCCCGGCCCGGTGCCGGCGGGCGACCCGTTCCTCGAAACGAGCCCCAGGAGGCAAAACGTGAAGAGATCCCTGAGTGCCTTGCTGAGCTGCCTGCTGTGCCTGGCGATGGCTGGAACGATCGTGGCCGACCCCGAGCCCGGAACCCAACGTGACTGGCCGCACTGGAGCGGCCCCGACCGCAACATGACGTCGCTCGGCAACGGCGTCTTCGACCAAGGCGGTTTCGGCCTCGAGACGGCATGGACGCGGCCCCTGGGGTCGGCCTATGCCGGCATCTCGGTGGTCGGCGACTCGCTGGTCACCGGCTTCTCCGACGGCGAGTCGGACTTCCTGGTGGCGCTCGATACCGGCTCGGGCGAGGAGCATTGGCGCTACCGCATCGGCAAGACCTACAAAGGACACGACGGCTCCGACGACGGACCGCTCGCCACGCCGACGATCGCCGGCGACATGGTCTACGGGCTGGGTGCCTGGGGGCGCCTTTTCGCGCTGCGGCTGGACTCGGGCGAGCAGGCCTGGGCGCACCACGTGGTCGAGGACTTCGGCGCCATCAAACCCGAGTACGGCTTCACCACCACACCGACGGTGGCCGGCGACGTGCTGGTGGTCGAGACCGGTGGCGAGAACGGCAAGTCGATCTCCGGCTTCGACCGGGCCAGCGGCGAGCTGCGCTGGTCGACCGGCGACGACGCCGTCGGCTACCAATCGCCGATGGTGCTCGAGATCGGCGGCCGTGAGCAGGTGTTGGCGGTGACCAACAGGAACCTGCTCGGCCTGGAGCCCAAGACCGGAAAGATTCTGTGGCAGCACCAGCACGACGAGGGCGAGAACAACGGCTTCTCCCAGCCGGTGCCGGTGGGCAAGGACGGCGTGCTGCTGACCTACTGGCCCGAGTCGGTGCTGTTCCGCATCGCCAAGGCAGATGGCGGCTACGGCGCCGCCGAAGTGTGGCGCTCGAAGGCGCTGCGCGGCAACTACGCCATCCCGGTGCCCTACGAGGGGCATCTCTACGGCTATAGCGGCAACTTCCTGACCTGCGTCGACGCCGCCACCGGCGAGACGGTGTGGAAGTCGCGGCCACCGGGGCGCGGCAACCTGGTGCTGGTCGACGGCCACCTGGTGATCCAGGCGCGCAGCGGCGAGGTGGTGGTCGCCGAGGCGTCGCCCGAGGGTTACCGCGAGAAGGCTCGGATACAGGCGCTGGAGCGCGGCTACTACACCCGCCCGAGCTTCGCCGGCGGCAAGATCTACGTGCGCAACCTCGAGGACATCGCGGCGATCGGCATCTCCGACCGGGCGCCAGCGTCAACATCGAGCGCGGTATCGGCCGCCGAAGCGTCGGCCAGCTGGGATCTGAAGGGCGAGCTCGGGCGCGCGGTGGGCGAGATCGCGGCGGCCGAGAACAAGAAGGAGCGCATCGACGCCTTGATGGCCAAGCACGAGCAGTTCCCGATCGTCGAGGGCGAGCACGTGCACTTCGTCTTCCGTGGCGAGGTCGAGGACCTGGCGCTCGCCGGCAACCTCTTCCGCGACGCCCGGGAGCACCCGATGCACCACATCGAGGGCACCGACTTCTACTTCCAGACCGTCACCCTGCCGGCGAAGTCCCACTTCGTCTACCAGTACACGGTCTTCGACGAGCGCATTGTCGATTCCCTCAACCCCCGCAAGATGGGCCCCGAGGGGCGGGAGCAGTCGGTCGTGACCACCGCCGGTTGGGAGAGCCCTGAGCACCTGGGCGAGCCCGAGGGGGCCCGGGGGCGGATCGAGAAGTTGCAGTGGAAGAGCGAGGTGCTCGACAACGAGCGCGAGGTGCAGGTCTACCTGCCGCCGGGCTACGGCGAGGGCGAGGAGCGCTACCCGCTGCTGGTGGTGAATCACGGCGATCAGGCGCTCCTCCACGGCGGCGTCGACCGCAGCCTCGACAACCTGATCGGCAAGAGCGTGGCGCCGGTGATCGTGGCCTTCGTGCCGCGCGCCGACTGGCGCGAGTACGGCGGCTCGCTGGCCGCCGAGTACGCCCAGGCGCTCGAAGAGGAGCTGATCCCGACCCTCGACGGCAGCTTCCGCACGACCAAGGAGCGCGGCATCGTCGGCGTCGGCAGCGCCGGCTTCGCAGCCGTCTACGCCGCCTTCAAGCGCCCCGGCCTGTTCGACAAGGCGGCCGCGCAGTCGTTCTACAAGGGCGATCTGCACGACGACCTGCTGGCGCTGATCGACGAAGGCGACAAGCGCGACCTGGAGCTGCTCTTCCACTGGAGCGGCTACGACTACCGCGACCCCCGCCGCGACTTCGACGCCCGCCGCGACGCGAAAGAGCTCACCGCCAAGCTGCGCGAGAAGGGTTACGAGCCGCGAATCCTCGAAGTCGACGACGGCGTCGGCTGGGGCATGTGGCAGGCCCAGACCGGGGCGATCCTGGAAGCGTTCTACCCGCTGGAGTAAGCTCGCACGGGCCTGAAGATCCGTGCTTCGGCTGGTCGTCGCCTGGCATTCTGGCAGTTTTTCCTACCGTTCCGCCCAAGTGGTGTATGCTTCATTGACATGGATGATGAAGGGAGATCATGATGCTCTCGCGACGGGGCGGAGCTCGTCTGCCGCTTCTCGTGGCGCTGACGAGTCTCCTTGCTCACCTGCCGGCGGCTTACGGCCAGGGCGTCGTTCCGGTCGGTGAGGAGTTTCGAGTCAATGCCACCAGCGAGGGTAGCCAGGACAGCCCTTCGGTAGCGGCCCTGACCGAGGGCGACCTCGTCGTGGTGTGGCGCAGTGGGCCTCGGCTACCGCCTGGTTCCACCGAGGATCCGAGCGGCAGCATCAACGGTCAGCTCTTCGCGGCCGACGGCACCGCCCTGGGAGAGGAGCTCCAGGTCAACACCCTTTTGACCGGGGACCTGTGGAGTCCCGCGGTGACGGCCTTGACCGGCGGCGGCTTCGCCGTCGTGTGGCGCAGCCGCCGTCGCGGCCTTCAGCTCTCAGACATTCGAGGTCGGCTCTTCACCGCGACCGGCACGGCGGTGGGAGAGGAGTTTCAGATCGTGACCTCGGCGGCTACCCACACCAGACCGTCGCTGTCGGGCCTGGCCGACGGCGGCTTCGTCGTGGCCTGGACCGGCCTGAGCTCCAGTGGCATCCGGGGCCGGCGCTACGCAGCCGACAGCACGGCGGTGGGAGAGGTGTTCGACGTCTCCAACGGGTTTGGCTTCGGAGCCTCCGTGGCGGGTCTGTCCGACGGGGGTTTCGTCGTGGTGTGGCAGAGCAGCGGTGCGAGCGACGTGGACCGCTCGGGTTACGGCATCCAGGGCCAGCGCTACGGCGCCGACGGCACGGTCTCGGGAGGAGTCTTCCAGGTCAACACCTACAGGGAGCTCAGCCAGCAGAACCCGTCGGTGTCGGGCCTGGCCGACGGCGGCTTCGTGGTGGTCTGGGAGACCGAGACGTGCGTCCACTTCTTCGCCTGCGGACCCCTGTACATCCAGGGGCAGCGCTTCGCTGCCGACGGTGCGTTCATCGGGGGAGAGCTCCAGGTCGGTACCTACCACGGGCCTGTCAGCCAGAGCACCGCGTCCGTATCGACCTTGACCGACGGCGGCTTCGTGGTGTTCTGGCACAGCAGCCGCTCGCCCGTAGGCATCAAGGGCCAACGCTATGCCGCCGACGGTTCGACCCTCGGAGGGGCGCTCCAGCTCCCTACTGAGACAGATGTGCAGCTGTTGGAGGGCCACTCTGTCTCGTCGATGGCCGGGGGTAGCCTCACCGTGGTGTGGGAGAGCCTGGCGCAGGGCTTTGACGTCCATGGCCGGCGCTTCACGGCGCCGGACGCAGACGCCCAACGTTTCGCCCTGGTCGGTCGCGACGGCCGATGCCTCGATGTCGGAAGCGCCGATCCGGCCGACGGTATGGTGGCCGCTCTCCTTCCCTGTACCGGCGACGAGAGTCAACGCTGGCGGCTGGACCTGACCCCCGTTCCCCAGAGAGTTATCGGCCCCGGAGGCAAGTGCCTGCTCCCGGGTGGCGCCATCGCCTCCGGCGGGAACGTCGTGATCGGCGAATGCGGGGGCCCGGCCGATCTCTGGCAGTTGGTGACCGCGGGTCCTTCGAGCCCCTCGTCCCTGAACCTCGCCGGGACCGATCTGTGCTTGAGCGTCGGAGGCGCTTCGACCGGCGACGGTACGCCGGCCCAGCTGCTGGAGTGTGACGGCGGTGCCGATCAGATCTGGAGGCCCGCGCCGGAGGCCTGCTCCCGGGATTCACGGGGCTTGTGCTTGAACCGCGACCGCTTCCGTGTCGACGTCGATTGGCGGGACTATCAAGGCAACACCGGCTCCGGTCGGGCGGTGTCGGCGGGCTCGGACGAGTCCGGGCTGTTGTGGTTCTTCAGCGCCGACAACTGGGAGCTGCTGGTCAAGGTGCTGGACGGCTGCGCCCTCAACGACCGTTTCTGGGTCTTCGCCGCGGGCACCACCGACGTCGAGTACACGCTGCGAGTCACCGACACGGCGGTCGGAGCCATCCGCGAATACTCCAACTCCCTGGGCACCGCGTCACCGGCGATCACCGACGCTGACGCCTTCGCCACCTGCTCCGTGAGCTCGGCGATCGCTTCTCCGACCGCCGATCCGGTGGCTCCGGAGGAGCTGGAGCCCCCCATCTCCGGCGTCGACGAGCCGTCCCGGTCCGCCGTCGAGTCGAAGATCCTATGCGCGAACGGGGTCGATCTGTGTTTGAACGACGCGCGCTTTCGGGTCGAAGTCGAGTGGTCGGACTTCTCTGGCAACACCGGCGTCGGCCGCGTCGTCCCGATCGCCACGCGCGCCTCCGGCATCCTGAATTTCTTCAGCGGCGACAACTGGGAGATGCTGATCAAGGTGCTCGACGGCTGCGCGATCAACGATCACTACTGGGTCTTCGCCGCTGCTACCACCGACGTCGAATACACCCTGAGGGTCACCGATGTCGACAGCGGGAAGAGCCGGGAGTACTTCAACCCGCTCGGCAACGCCTCGCCGGCGATCACCGACACGCTGGCATTCGAGACGTGTCCGTGAACGATCGCGGATCACTCTGGAGCCGGCAGCCGGAACTCGAACACCCCGAGCACATAGGCGGCGGTGGGCTCGCCCTCGGGGGTGCGGGCGGGCTCGAAGGCGAAGCCGCAGGCGGCGATGATGGCGGCTTCGTCGAGGTCTGGGTGCAGGCGTTTCAGGACCCTGACCTGGGTGACGTTGCCCTTGACGTCGAGCAGGGCCTCGACCTCGACGCTGCCTTGGATGCCGGCCTCGCGGGCTTCGTCGGTGTAGCCGGGCTGGCCGCCGGCTGTCAGCCGTGGCGCGACGAAACCGCGGGCCTCGGGGTCGTCTTCGCCTAGGAACTGGGGCAGCTCCTGGTCCCAGCCGGTGGTGACGTCGGTGAGGCAGTCGGGCTTTTTCGGCTCGGCCTCCTCGGCCTTTTTCGGCGGTGGCTTGCCGGCGCGCAGGCGCTCGCCGCGGGTGAGCACCTTGACCTCGGGGAAGCGCTCCTTGAGGGCCGTCAGATCGTCTTCGCGACGGGTTTCCTGGTAGAGACGCCAGAGGGCGCGGATGGCTCCCCGGTGCTCGCCGCCGGAGACCTCGACGGCGCGCTGGAAGGCGGCCTCGGCCTCGGCTTTCTTCTTATTCATCCGGCTGCCGCGTTTGTGCAGGGCGACGCCGACCTGGTAGTGCGCCTCGGCCAGCAGCTCCGGGTCGTCGGTGGCCCGCAGCACCACCTCGGCCTCGACCCGCGCCTGTTTGTGGTCGTTCGAGGCGTTGTAGGTCGAGGCTTTGCCGAGATGGGCCTCGATCACACATTCCTCGGAGCCCCCGAGCGCCTGGTCGAATTGTGTCAGGGCGGCGGGGAAGCGCGCCCGGTGAAGCTCGAGGAAGCCCTGGGCGACGGCCATCTCGCAGGGCTGGGCCCAGGCCGCGTCGGCGCCCACCGCGAACAGCAGCGCGAGGCACAGGTGTACGCCCGAGGTATTTGCCCGAATCATGAGCCAAGCATAACGCCAGAGCGTTGCGGAGATGCTAGGATCTGCCGGCCGGCTCCCCAGCCGCCCTCGCGTTCGAACACCTTATATTTCAGATTCGCCTCCCATGATCGAAGAACTTTTTCATATCGGGGACTTTGCCATCAGCCCCTTCGGGCCGATGCTGGTCCTGGCCCTCTTCGCCGCCTTCTGGCAACTGCGCCGCTCCATGCGCCGCCTGGGCATCGGCGACGCCGCGGGCGAGGACGCCAGTACCCTGATCTTCGTGGTCGGGGTGTGCGGCATCCTCGGCGGCAAGGTCTACTACGCGGCCGTGATCGGCGACTGGCACGATCTCTACTCGCGCGCCGGCATCGTCTGGTACGGCGCCTTCATCGGCGGCTTCCTGGCTCTGCTGTGGGCGATCCGCTACCTGAAGCTGCCCTTCGCCAGGGCCTTCGACGCCACCGCTCCCGGCCTGGCGCTGGGCTACGCGGTGGGGCGAATCGGCTGCTTCCTGGTCGGCGACGACTACGGCATCCCGAGCGACCTGCCCTGGGCGGTGAAGTTCGAGGTCGGCCTGCCGCCGACGACGGCCGAGAACCTGCGGTACTCCTTCGGCGTCGAGACCCCGCCCGAGCTGATCGACGTCGACGGCTTCGTGGCCGTGCACCCGACCCAGCTCTACGAGACCGCGGCGGCGCTGGTCATCTGGGGAATCTCACTGTGGCTGTTGAAGCGCGGCGTGAGGCCGGGCAACCTCTTCTGTACCGTGGTCGTGCTGCTGGGTTGTGAACGATTTCTGGTCGAGCTCGTGCGCGCCAAGGACGATCGCTACTTCGGCGACTTCACCCTGGCCCAGGTGATCAGCGCCTCGATCGTTGTGCTGGCGCTGATCGCCACTCTGCGCAACCGCTCGCGCGGCGCCGGAGGCGGCGCTTGAGCGCGGTGCCGCCGCGCTTGTTGACCATCGCCGGCTCGGACTCTGGGGGCGGTGCGGGCGTCCAGGCGGACCTCAAGACCTTTGCCGCCCACGGCGCCCATGGCATGTCGGCGATCACGGCCGTCACCGCCCAGAATACCCGCGAGGTGACGGCGGTGGCGGAGCTGGCACCCGAGGTGGTGACGGCGCAGATCGACGCGGTGTTCGACGACATCGGCGTCGATGCGGTCAAGATCGGCATGCTCTCCTCCGCCCGGCTCGTGCGCGCGGTGGCGGGTTGCCTGGAGCGTCACCGGCCGCGCCACGTGGTTCTCGATCCGGTCATGGTGGCCAAGAGCGGTGATGCGCTGCTGCGCGACGACGCGGTGAAGGCGCTCCAAGAGGAGCTGCTGCCTCTGGCGTCCCTGGTGACCCCGAACCTGCCCGAGGCGGCGCGCCTGAGCGGCCTGCCGGTGGGCAGCGAAGATCAGCGGTTGGCGGCGGCCCGGCGGATCGGGACGCGAGGCCGCGCCGTGTTGATCAAAGGTGGGCACGGCGAGGGCGACGAGGTGGTGGACTTGCTGGTCGCCAGTGATGTCGTCCGCCGCTTCGCCCATCCGCGCCTCGTCTCGACCTCGACCCACGGCACCGGCTGTACCCTCTCCTCGGCGATCGCCGCGCGCCTGGCGTCGGGAGAAGAGCTGGCGGCCGCGGTCGGTGGCGCCATCGACTACCTGCGGGGTGCGATCGAAGCGGCCTTTCCCCTCGGTAGCGGTCACGGACCGGTGAATCACTTTCACGCCATGCGAACCGTTGCCCCGGGATGAGAGAACAATGAGCGACGAGACCATTCTGGATCTGCTGGTGGTCGGCGCCGGACCGACCGGCATCGCCATCGGCGCGGAGGCCCGGCAGGCCGGGCTCGACGTGCTGTTGGTCGATCGCGGTCCGCTGTGCGGCGCGATCGTCCAGTTTCCGACTTCCATGCTGTTTTTTACCACCCGTGACAAGCTGGAGATTGCCGGCATTCCCTTCGGCATTCCCGACGACAAGCCCACCCGGCGCGACGCGCTGGCCTACTACCAGGGGGTGGCCCGTCAGCACCAGCTGCCGCTGGCTCTCCATGAAGACGTGCTCGAGGTGAGGCGAGAGGGCGAAGCGTTCACGGTCGAGACGCGGCCGACAGCGGACGCCGTGACCGACGTCACGGTCCGCCGGCGCCGTGCGAAAGCGGTGGCGCTGGCGACCGGTTATTTCGACCTGCCCTTGCGTCTCGGTGCGCCGGGGGAGGATCTGCCGTGGGTTCATGGCCGCTACCTCGAGCCATACAGCCACTTCGGCCAGCACGTGGTGGTGGTGGGCGGCGGAAACTCGGCCTGCGAGACGGCGCTCGATCTGTGGCGCAACAACGTCCGGGTGACCATGATCGTGCGCCGGGACCGACTCAAGCCGACAGTCAAGTACTGGGTGCAGCCTGACGTTGCCAACCGCATCGCCGAGGGCTCGATCGCAGCGAAGCTCGAGACCGAGGTGCGGGAGTTCCGCGCCGACGGCAGCGTCGTGGTGGCCGGGCCATCGGGGGTCGAGGAGGTCGCCGCGGACGCCGCCTACGTGCTGATCGGCTACCTGCCAGACGCGGGCTTCGAGCGCCGCTGTGGCATTCGGATCGAAGAGCGGACCCTGGTTCCGAGCTTTGACCCGGCGACCTGCGAGTCGAACGTTCCTGGCCTGTACGTCGCTGGCACCCTGCAAGCGGGGCGTGACACCGGGCGCATCTTCATCGAGAACTCACGTGAGCATGCCCCGAAGATCGTCGCCCACCTGTTGCGCCGCCGCGCGGCCGGCGTTCCCGTATAATCCGAGACGGCGCCCGCCACGCCTTCCCCCGACCCAGCCCGGAGGCTGCCATGAGACACACTGCCATTCTTGCCCTGATCCTGTGCCTGCCGTGGGCGGTGCCGTCACTGGCACAGGAGCCGCAGGAAGCGGCCCCGGCCACGCAGGACCCGGCGGCGCAGGAGCCGGCGCCACAGGACACGGCGCCGCCGGATGCGGTGTCGAGCGTCGCGCAGGGCTCGATGAGCCACGAAGAAGGCGATGAAAGTGCCCCGCAGGGCCTGGTCATCGAGACGGTAGACGTCAACGTCGTCAACCTCGAGGTCTACGTCACCGACAAGAAGGGCAATCGCATCACCGGCCTCGAGAAAGACGACTTCGAGCTCTATGCCGGCAGGAAGCCGATCGCGATCACCAACTTCTACGCTGTCGAAGGCGGCGATGCGATCCTCGGCGCCGAGGCGCCATCCGCCATTCCTGCCGAGGAGCTCGACCCCCGCCTGAGGGCCGACAGCCGGCGGCGCAACCTGCCCGAGGACCAGCGCCTGCACCTGGTGATCTACGTCGACAACCTGAACCTGCGGCCGTTCACCCGCAACCGCGCGCTGCGCTACGTCCGGACCTTCATTCGCAACCGCCTGCGGCCGGGCGACGAGGTGATGCTGGTGACCTACGAGCGGTCGCTGCACGTTCGGGCCCATTTCACCCGCGACCCCGAGATCATCTCGACGGCACTCTACGAGGTCGAGGAGATGTCGGGCATGGGGGTGCACGCCGATTCCGACCGGCGCGACATCCTGCGCGACATCTACGAGGCGGACGGGATCAACGAAATCCGGGGCCGCGCGACCCAGTACGCGGAGTCGCAGTACAGTGACATGCGTTTTACCCTGGACGCCCTGAAGGAGCTTGTGGACACCCTGGCCGGCCTTCCGGGGCGCAAGGCGATCCTCTACGTCAGCGACGGCCTGCCGATGCGGGCCGGCGACGATATCTTTCACGCCATGAACGACCGATTCACCGACACCAGCGACAACATCCTGATGGACGGCTTGCGCTACGATCTCTCCCGGTCGTTTACCGAGCTGACCTCGCGCGCCAACACCCACCGGGTGACGTTCTACACCCTGGAGGCCGCGGGGCTGCGGACCTACACTTATCTCGACGCCTCCAACAGCTCGATCGGCGGCGGCTCCAGGATCGACCAGGTCCACTTCACCAACATCCAGAGCTCTCTGCGCATGATGGCGAGCGAGACCGGCGGCATGGTGCTGGTCAACACCAACAACTTCGCACCGCTGCTCGACCGCGTGGCCGACGATTTCGACACCTACTACTCGTTGGGCTTCAGCCCGGCCGCGAACGAGTCGGGCCGTTACCACCGCATCGACGTCAAGGTGAAGGGCCGCAAGGGGCTGGTGATCCGCACCCGCGACGGCTACCGCGACAAGCCGGTATCGACCCGCATGTCCGAGGGCACCCTGGCGGCGCTCCACTACGGCTATCAGTCCAACCCGCTGGGGGTGGAGATCTCGATCGGGCAGGAGCGGGACCACTCCAGCGGTCAGTTCCTGGTGCCGGTGAAAGTTCGGATCCCGATCGGCAAGCTCAGCTTCCTGCCGCAGGACGAGATGCAGCGCGGCCGGATCCGGCTGTTCATCGGTGCCAAGGACTCCGAGGGCGGCTTGGCGCCGATCCAGGACGTGCCGGTGCCGATCGACATTCCGGTGGGCGAATTCGAGCGGGCCAGACAGCAGTTCTACGAGTACAGCATGAATCTCATCATGCGACGCGGCCGCCAGGTGGTGGCGGTGGGCGTGCGCGACGAGATCGGCGCGGTGATGGGATTCGCCACCCGCGGCGTGCAGATCGGCGGCGCCCGGCGCGGCCGCTAGAGGAGTCGGCGGAGATGGCAGGGGATCGCGACAGCTGGCGTCAGACGTTTCGCTCCGTCGGCGCGGCGTTGACCGACGTCGTGCGCGCCGAGCTCGACGTCATCGGGGAGCGGCTGAAGGATTCGGGGCGCGGGTTGGGGATCAGTCTGGGCCTGGTGGTCGCGGCCGGTTTCCTGATCCTGATCTGTGTGCCGGCGCTGCTGGTTCTGGCCGCGGTCGCGGGGCTACACAGTGGCCTCGACTGGCCGCTGTGGGGCGCCGCGCTGGCGGTCGGCGGCTTCGTCGCCGCCATCGGGCTCGGCCTGGCGGCGGTCGCCCGATACGTCATGGTCCATCGATTCGAGAACCCGGTCGCGATGGTGCAGGATCGCTACACGGACCACGTGGCCTGGTGGAACCAGAGGATCTTGAGTGACGAGAACACTCCAGGAGGTGTCGATGACGAATCCCACGCGGAACCAGCCGACGCAGGCGATGGAACGCCTGGAGAGCCGACGGTTGGAGCTTGAATCACGCGTCGGCGACCTGCGCCGCGCTGTCGACCGCGAGATCGGATGGGCACCGAAGGCGAAGACCTGGGTGTTGCCGATGGTGGCCTTCGCCTCCGGAGTCGCCCTGGCGACCTGGCTGGTCGCCCGGAGAAGGGGCTGAGCGGCATCAGGCCATTTGGCGCTTGAAGACCATGGCGAGATTGTCCGTGGCCCCGCTCTTGAAATTGACCGACGTGAGTCCCACCAGCTCCCAGCCCACCTGGCCGAGGGTGTTGAGCTCTGGGGTGAACGCCGGATCGAGGCGGTAGTTCTCGCTCCGTATGTTGATGATCTTGTATTCCCATCGTGCCATTTCTCTCTCCCTTGCTTCGTCTGGTTGCTTTGACGCGTGGTATTCATAGTTCTCGGGCGGCGTCACTCACGGTTTGCACCGTAGAGCGCCAAGATACAGGGTGAACGCCGCGTCTTCGAGAACTATGCCGGTGAACGATTTCAAAGCACATTAAGAAAACACTGGCTTTCGGTGTATAGAATAACATGAATCTGTACATGGATAAACGATAATGACGACAGATTTCCGGTCGCGGCGCTGTTTGCTGCTCTACACCAAGCCGGCGCGGCCCGGCGGCGTCAAGACACGGTTGATCGGCGAGCTGAGCCCCCGGCAGGCGGCCGAGATCCACTCGGCGTTCCTCGGCGACCTCAGCGAACGGCTCCAGGGTGGCCGTTTTCACCTTCAGGTGAGCTGGGCGCTCGAGGGCGATGAGGGGTTTCCGGCGGATCTGGTGAGCGGCGAAGCCGAACACGTGAGGCAGCACGAGGGCGATCTCGGTGACCGCCTCCACGGCGGTCTGGCCGCCGCCGCTCGGCGCTACGCCACGGTGGCGGCGGTCGGCAGCGATCATCCGGAGCTGGGGCGCGTCGCGGTCGAGCATGCTTTCGAGCGTCTCGAGGCGGACGCCGACGCGGTCTTCGGACCCACCGCCGACGGCGGCTATTATCTGGTCGGCCTGAAGAGAACGAGCATCGAATCTGAGCTCTTCGAGGGGATTCCCTGGAGTACCGGCGAGGTTCTCGCCGAGAGCCTGGAACGGTGCCGGCGCCTGGGATTCGAGGTGGCGCTCCTACCCGAGGGGCACGACGTCGACGTCGCCGCCGACCTGCGCCGTCTGGCCGAGCGCCTGACCGCGGACCGGGGCATGTGCCCGCGGACGCGGTCACTACTCGAGAGCTGGGGCTGGCTGAACGGGAGCAGACAATGAGAATTCTAAACGCCGACGAGATGAAGGAAGTCGATCGTTGGGCGATCGAGGAGCTCGGCATTCCGAGTCTGGTGCTGATGGAGAACGCCTCGATCGGGGTCGCCGACACGATCGCCGAGAGCTTTCCTGCTGCCGGGTCGGTGGTGATCCTGTGCGGGCCGGGCAACAATGGCGGCGACGGCCTGGCGCTGGCCCGCCACCTCGACGCCAGGGGCTACCGGCTGCATACATATCTGGTAATCCGTGGCTCGCGTCCCCGGGGTGATGCCGCGGTGCAGCTCGAGATCCTCGAGCGTGCTGGGTTGCCGGTCGAAGAGGTCGAGGCGGACGACGACCTCGGTCCGGTGCTGGCGGCCTGCGCGGACAGCGACCTGATCGTCGACGCCCTCTTCGGTACCGGCCTGACGCGGCCGCTGGCCGACCACTTCGGTGAGCTGGTCGCGGGTCTTGCCAGTATGCGCGAGAAGCTGCTGGCGGTCGATCTGCCGAGTGGCCTCGACGCCAGCCGGGCGGAGGCCCCGGGATCCCACTCGCTGGCGGCGGTCACGGTGACCTTCGCCGCGCCGAAGTGGGCCCATGTCTTCGCCCCGGCGGCCGAGGCTGTGGGAGAGGTGGTGGTCACGGACCTGGGCATCCCGCCGTTCCTGGTCGACGAGGCGCCCGGCGATCTCCATCTGCTGACCGGCGGGGAGCTGTCCGCCGGCCTGATGCGGCGCGTGCCGGCGTCCCACAAGGGCGATTTCGGACACGCTCTGTTGGTCGGCGGCTCGCCCGGCAAGGCCGGCGCGGTGATCCTGGCCGCCCGCGCGGCGGTCCGAGGCGGCGCCGGGTTGGTGACGGCGGCGGTACCGGAGTCGATCCTGCAAACCGTCGACGGCGGCTCGCTCGAGTCGATGACGGTGGGGCTGCCCGCGGATGCGGACGGTGCTCTGGGCGTCGGCGCTGTCGAGGTGGTGACGGCCGCTGCGGCCGGCAAGCGCGCGGTGGCGATCGGCCCCGGCCTCGGGCTGGCCACGGGCACCATCGAAGCAGTCCGAACCCTGGTGACGGAGCTGGACCTACCGCTGGTGCTCGACGCGGATGCGTTGAACGCCCTGGCCGGCCAGCTGTCCGACCTGCAGGGCCGCACTGCGCCGACGGTCCTGACCCCGCATCCCGGGGAAATGGGGCGTTTGCTGGGGATCTCGACGGCCGAGGTCCAGGCCGACCGCGTCGGCGCGGCGCGCGCCGCGGCGCAGCGTTCGGGGGCGGTGGTGGTCCTCAAGGGGCACCGCACCTTGATCGCTGACGCGGAAGCGGGCGTGTGGGTCAATCCCACCGGCAACCCGGGCATGGCGAGCGGCGGCAGCGGCGACGTGCTCACCGGGCTGGTGGCCTCGCTGCTGGCCCAGGAATACGAGGTCCTGACCGCCGCCCAGTTGGCGGTCTACCTGCACGGCCTGGCCGCCGACCTAGCGATCGAGGACATCGCGCCCGAGGCGCTGCGGGCCGGTGACCAGATCGAGGCACTGCCGCGGGCGTTCGATGCGACGCGCAATCACCCGTAGCGAGGTCGAGACCGAGCGTCTCGGCGAGGAGTTGGCCAGGCGCCGCGGTGGCGACGTCGTGGTGCTGCTCGAGGGCGACCTGGGGAGTGGCAAGACCGTGCTGGTGCGTGGCATCGCCCGCGCCCTGGGGATCGACGGTCGCGAAGTCCAGTCGCCGACCTACAACCTGATCCACGAGCACGAGGGCACCGCCGGGCGGCTGGTGCATGTCGACCTCTACCGGCTGGAGGGCGACGAGATCGAGTCCCTGGGTCTCGACGAGCTGCTGACCGGCCCTGGAATCAAGGCCGTCGAGTGGGCCGAGCGTCTGGGCGCCGGCGCCTGGCCCGGCGCGGTACGGGTGCGCCTGGAGCGCCTGGCTGGAGGCGAGCGCGAGGTGACGATCCGGGAGCCGGCCAGCGCGGGGAATTGATACGATCCGGGAGTTGCGACACTTCATTGAAGGAGAGCTGATGAAGATCAAGAAAGTCGGAGTGCTCGGCTGCGGCCTGATGGGAGCTGGGATCGCCGAGGTCTCGGCCCGGGCCGGTTTCGCCACGGTTGTCCGTGAGGTTTCAGAAGAGCTGTTGGAAAAGGGCCGCGGGCGGATCGAGAAGTCGCTTGGCAGGGCGGTATCGAAGGGTAGGCTGGCCGAGAGTGAGGGCGAGGAGATCCTGAACCGGATCTCGGGCGTCATTCAGCTCGACGACCTGGCGGAATGCGACCTTGTGATCGAGGCGATCGTCGAGAACGTCGAGGCCAAGCGCCAGACTTTCGAGGCGCTCGACGAGACGGTCAAGAAGTCGGCACTTTTCGCCAGCAACACCTCGTCGCTGACTATCACCCAGATCGCCATGTCCACCAGCCGGCCGGATCGCTTCGTGGGTCTGCATTTCTTCAACCCGGTGCCGGTGATGAAGCTGGTCGAGGTGGTGCGAACGCTGATGACCTCGGACGAGGCCGTGGAGCGGGCGACGGCCTTCGTCAGGTCGCTGGGCAAAGAGCCGGTGGCGTGCCGCGACAACTCGGGATTCATCGTCAACCGCCTGCTGGTGCCCTACCTGCTCGACGCCATCCGCGGCTACGAGGAAGGGATCGGCTCGATCGAGGACATCGACACGGCGATGAAGCTAGGCTGCGGCTATCCGATGGGCCCCTTCACCCTGCTCGATTTCGTCGGCCTCGACACCACCCTCTACATCGCTAACATCATGTTTGACGAGTACCGGGAGAAGCGCTTCGCCCCACCGCCGCTGCTCAAGCAGATGGTGCTGGCCGGGCGCCTGGGGCGCAAGAGCGGGCGCGGTTTCTACGACTACGGCGGCAAGTCGTAGCGCGCGAGGCGTGGCGACCGAGCGCGCGGTTTCGGGTGTGCTACACTGCCGATGTCGGATCCGCCTCGCGGACTCCACCGGAGCCAAGCCCTCTGCTTCCTCTACCTTCATCGATCCTCCTGCCTCCGCTGCGCGACGCAGCGTTCCACTCTCAGACGAAAGACTTGCCATGTCCCGGTTGACCCTCGCCGAGGAGGGCCTGGAATCTCTTTTCGGCGCTCATGATCAGAACCTGAAGAGGATCGAGCGCGCGTTCGGCGTCGTGCTGTCGGCGCGCGGCAATGAGCTCGCGATCGAGGGCGATCAAGACCAGGTGGAGATCGTCGAGCGCCTGATGCGGGAGCTGTCCACGCTCGGTGCCCGTGGATTCCGGTTCCGCACCGAAGACATCCGGACCGCGATCCGCGTCGTCCAGCAGGCCCCCGATCTGTCGCTGACCGAGTTCTTCCAGCCCACCGATTCTATCCTGGGTGCCGCCCGGCGCCTGATCTCGCCGCGCAGTCTGAATCAGTACCTGTACATGAAGGCGATGCTCGAGCACGACATCGTGGTGTCGATCGGGCCGGCGGGCACCGGCAAGACCTTTCTGGCGGTGGCGATGGCGGCGGCGGCGCTCAAAGAGAAGAAGATCCGGCGCATCGTGCTGGCGCGGCCGGCGGTGGAGGCAGGCGAGAAGCTCGGTTTCCTGCCGGGCGACCTGGCGGAGAAAGTCAATCCCTACCTGCGCCCGCTCTACGATTCGCTGTACGACCTGTTGGGTTACGACCAGGTGGGCACGCTGCTGGAGCGCGGCATCATCGAGATCGCGCCGATCGCCTTCATGCGCGGACGCACGCTCAACGAGAGCTTCGTCATCCTCGACGAAGCGCAGAACACGACTTCCGAGCAGATGAAGATGTTCCTGACCCGCATCGGCTTCGGCTCCAAGGCGGTGGTCAACGGCGACATCACGCAGGTCGACCTGCCCTCCTTCCAGGCCTCGGGCCTGCGGGAAGCACAGGACGTTCTGCGGGGCGTCGACGGAATCCACTTCGTCCACTTCGACAAGCGGGACGTGGTGCGGCATCCGATCGTCCAGAGGATCGTCGCCGCCTACGAGAACCACGAGAACCGCCTCGCGGAGCCGGTGGAGAAGCAGGTCGCTGGTCCCCGGGCGGCCGTGGGTGTAGAGTAGGCTGTCACTCTGTCGAGGAATCGAAGCTTGAGAGCACATCGCAGCTCCCGTCGGTCCGCGCCTTCCGGTCGATCGGATGCCGACGATGCCGATGACCCTCCAGCGGCCGGCCGTGAAATGAGGAGCCCCTGATGGGGCAGTCCAGGTCCCAGACCCAGAGCACGGGTCGTCGAGGCACGCGCCACGCTGTCATGCGGCGTCCGCCCGAGGGGCGGCTGCCGCGGATGCAGCACAGCCTCCGCCGGTGGTGGCGCAATCTGCTGGAGCAGAGCCCGCTGTGGATCGTTCTCTTCGTGCTGATCTCGACTTGGTGCCTGCTGCCCGACCGAATCTTCTTCGAGGAGCGGGTCGAGCCCGGCACCATCGCCGCGCGCACCTACATCGCGGATCAGGATCTCTCGGTACCCAACGAGGAAGCGACCCGGGAGCTCCAAGAACAGGCGCGCGAGAAGGTGCTGCCGGTCTACGATTTCGATCGCTCGATCGAGGCGGATCGGCGGCGGCAGCTGGCCGTGTTGTTCGAGACCGGGCGCCTGGCTCTGGCGCCGCCACCTGAGAGCTCCGAGGACAGTCCCGAGGCTGACGGTCGGCCTGCCGTGGGCCCCGAACCCGCCGCGTCGCCGGCCCTGGGAGCGGAGGACGAAGACGGGAGCCCGGGCGCTGATCTCTTCGCCCGGCTCGGCGAGGCGAGCACGTTCAAGATCGATGAGAGCCAGGTCGAGCTGCTGGCGGCCAAGGAGTTCTCCCCCGAGATCGAGGACCGCCTGACCAGCATCCTGAGTCGCGTGCTGCATCAGGGCGTGGTCAGCGACAAGGATCTGCTGCTCGAGAACCGGGTGCTCGGTATTACCGTGCAGGAGTTGCCCTCGGGGTTCCGCAAGAGCCAGCTCGATCTCTACGACTATCTGGACTACCCCGAACAGGTCCGCCGGGTGGTGGAGCTAGACCTCTTGAGCTGGAGCGGCGTCAGAAAGAAGGAGCGCGCGGTCTTCGCCGAAGTCGTCCTGGCCAACGTCGCCCCCAACCTGACGTTCAACTCGAGTGCCACCCTGGATCTCAAGAACGGGGCCGCCGCCGGAGTCGGCACGGTGTCGCGCACTTTTCGCCAGGGCGAGGTGATCGCCCGCAAGGGCGCCAAGATCGATGCCGGCACCGCCCGGGCGATCGAGCAGATGGCGGGCACCAGGGACTTCCGGCGCCTGCTGCTCACCGGGCTCGGAACCTTCCTGATGGCGGCGGCGACGACGCTGCTGGTGTGGCTGATGTGCGGGCAGGGAGAGCGGCGCGACCGCAGTCGCGAGCGCATGGTGAGCGAGAGCCTTATCCTTCTGGTGCTGCACCTTCTCGGGGCTCGCCTCGCGTACTTCATTGCCGAGGCAATAGGCAACGCGATCCAGCGCGAGCCCTTCAGCTCGATCGAGAGCTACGTCTTCGCCATCCCGCTTGCGTCCCTGGCGCTGCTGGCGGTGTTGCTCTACGGCCGCGACGCGGCTCTGGTGCTGTCGTTGGTGTTCGCGCTGCTGGTGGGACACATTGTTGGAACTGACGCCATCTGGATGATGATGGTTTACGCCCTGGCGAGCTCGCTGGCGGCTGTCTTCGCGCTCGACCATAGGCAGTTCAAGCAGCGCTCCGCGATGACCCGCGCCGGCGCGGTCGTCGGTCTGGTCAACGTTGCGGCTCTGTTGACCTTGAAGGCGATGAGCGGCGAGGTCACCGGCGGCCTTCAGCAGCTGGGTTTCGATCTGGTCTGCGGTTTCTTGGGCGGCCTCCTAGCGGCGGCTGTGGCCAGTTTCGCGGTGCCGATCTTCGAGGGGCTGTTCCAGATCACGACCTCGATCAAGCTGATCGAGCTGGCGAATCCGAACTTGCCGATCCTTCGGCGCCTGGCGTTCGAGGCGCCGGGGACGTTCCAGCACTCCCTGGCGGTTGCCAACCTGGCGAAGTCGGGGTGCGAAGCGATCGACGGCGACTCGGTGCTGGTCAACACCGGCGCTCTCTACCACGACATTGGCAAGATCTTCCGGCCGCGGTATTTCATCGAGAACCAGCAGCCGGGCCAGAACCCACACGACAAGATCCAGCCCTCGATGAGCGCGCTGATCCTGATCAATCACGTCAAGGAGGGTCTCGAGCTGGCCTACAAGCTGAATCTGCCGCAGCCGATCCTCGACGCCATCGAGCAGCATCACGGCACGCGCTTGATCAAGTTCTTCTACAATCGCGCCCAGGAGCGATGCGACCCTTGCACCGAGGCAATCCGAGAAGAGGAATTCCGCTACCCCGGGCCCAAGCCGCAGTCGAAGGAGATGGGCATTCTGATGCTTGCTGACGCCGTGGAAGCCGCCAGTCGGACCCTGGTGAACCCCGGCCGGCAGCAGCTTCGCAATCTTCTGCAGGCGTTGTTCGACGATTGCCTTCAAGACGGCCAGCTCGACCACACCGATCTCACCCTGGGTGATCTGCACAAGGTGGAGGAGGCTTTCCTGCGGGTGCTGACCAACATCTACCATCGCCGGGTGGACTATCCCGGCTTCGACTTCAATCGCCCAGCCACCGGCGAGGACCGTCCGAGGAAGCGACGTCCGGCGAAGACCGGCGAGCTCCAGCTACCTCAGGCTGAGGCGCCCCCGCCGGCAGCGGCCGAGCCGGGGACTCCTCAGCCGGCCGCCGGCATTCCCGACCCCGCGAGCGAAGAGTGGAGGGCCAGCTGAGACGGTGAGCGCCGGGCAGCTTCGCACATCCAGTTCGCGTCGCTCGGCCTGGAGGCGGTGTGAGATCCACCTCCAGAATCCCTGTCGGTACCCGGAAGCGGGCGCGCGGCGGCTACGGCCCTGGCTCGAACCGTTGATCGACGAGCTGGCGCCGCGGGCCGAGAGCTTCGCCGTGCGCTTCGTCAGCGATCGCGAGATGCGTCGCTTGAACTCGGCCTTTCGCCGGCGCGACGAGCCGACCGACGTGCTGAGCTTCTCGGGGGATTTCGATTCGGCAAGTCGGCCGGCCCCTGCGGACGGCGACGTCGCCGATCTCGAATCGGGGCTTCATCTCGGCGACGTCGTGATCTCGGTTCCGACCTCGCGCCGGCAGGCCGATCACCTCGGGCACAGTGTCGAGACCGAGCTTCGAATCCTGTTGCTGCACGGCGTGCTGCACTGTCTTGGGCACGACCACGAGACCGATGGCGGAGATATGAATCGTCTGGAGAGGCGCTTGCGGCGCCGGTATCTCGCCCATGAGTGAGCCCACGGTTCCTCTATACCTGAGCGGCTGGTGTTTCACGCTGGCGTTGCCGCTGACGGTGCTGGCGTCGGTCCTCTCCGCGCTGCTCGGACGCAGCGGCCTGATCCGGCTGCGCCACTGGGCCGAGGAAGCGGGTGGAGGCCTGCGGAGACTAGGCGACGAGCCGGCCGCGTTCGAAGCTTTTCGCCTTCTGGTGAGCCTCACCGCCAAACTCATGCCCCTGATCCTGGCCGGTTCTCTGTGGGCGATTCTCGCCGCCTGGCGGGTCGCCGACGCCTGGTGGATCGCGCCGTTGACGGTTGCGGTGCTGCTGTTGCTCATCGAGTGGCTCAACAGCAGCCTGGTCGAGCTGCATTCAGAAGACTCGCTCAGGACGCTGACCATGGTGCTGCGGCCGATCTACGCGGTAAGCCGCCCGGCCGTCTGGCTGCTGAGCCGGTTCATCCCCGTCACCGACACCTCCGAGGAGGAGGAAGACGAGGACGAGGCCTCGGAAGAAGAGATCGATGCCTTCATCGACGTCGGTCTGCGCGAAGGCATCCTGGAGCCCGAGGAAGAGGAGCTGGTGCGCAGTATCGTCGATTTCGGGGACACCCAGGTCCGCAGCGTCATGACACCGAGAGTCGAGATGCGCAGCGTCTCCGCCGACGCCAGTCTCGAAGAGCTCGCCAAGGCGTTCTTCGACTGGAAACATGCTCGGCTTCCTGTCTACAGTAAGTCGATCGATCAGATCGTCGGCATCCTCCACATCCGGGATCTGTTCGAGGCGATCCATGGCGGGCTGGACAAGGACGCCACCGCACTCAGCAACCCGCCACACTACGTGCCGGAATCCAAGCCCTTGCGTGAGCTACTCGAAGAGATGCAGAAACGCCAGCAGCAGATGGCCATCGTGGTCGATGAGTACGGCGGCGTGGCGGGCCTGGTGACGGTGGAAGACCTGGTGGAAGAGATCGTCGGCGAGATTGCCGACGAGCACGAGCGGCCCCGCCGGCACCGCGTGAAGCTCGACGATCACCGTTGGCGGGTGCGCGGCCGGATCCCGCTCGAGGATCTCGGTGAGCTCTTCGATCTTGACTTCGACGACCTGCCCTACGAGACCGTTTCGGGGCTGATCTGTGGCGAGCTGGGCTACGTGCCCAAGGCCGGCGAGGTGGTCGATACCCACGGCCTGACGTTTGCCATCGAGGAGGCCGACGAGCGCCGGGTGATGACTGTCGCGGTGGGCCGCGAGGTGATCGAGGAGGCACGGAAGGCTTGAGGGTCGAGGAGCCCCGGGAGGGAGCCGTGCCGGGAGAGCCCTACCGGGCAGGTTGCGTGGCGCTCGTCGGCCGGCCCAACGCCGGCAAGTCGACGCTGATGAACCTTCTCCTGCGGGAGAAAGTGGCGATCGTCTCGGACAAGCCCCAGACCACCCGCAACAGGCTGGTGGGCATCCTCAGTGAGCTGCGCGGCCAGATGGTTTTCTACGACACGCCGGGAGTTCATCGCCCCAAGCACCGGATGAATCGACGCATGGTGAAGGCGGCACAGGAAGCCCTGAACGACGCGGACGCTGTGTGCCTGTTGGTCGATGTCAGCAAGCACTACGGCCGTGGCGACGCCTTCATGCTCGAGTGGCTGGAGAATGCCGAGGCGCCCAAGATCGTCCTCTTGAACAAGATCGACCTGATCGACAAACGGCGGCTGCTGCCGCGCATCGCGATCTATGCCGAGCACGGCTTCGAAGAGATCGTGCCGATCAGCGCTCAGCAGGCGGACGGCACCGATCGCCTGCTCGAGATCCTTTGGCGGCTGCTGCCGGAGGGCGAGCCGCTCTACGATCCGGAGCTGCTGACCATCCACCCCGAGCGATTCCTGGTCGCCGAGCGCATTCGCGAGAAGGTGCTGGAGCGAACCCGGGACGAGCTTCCGTTCAGCGTCGCGGTGACGATCGACGCCTGGGAGCAGCGTGCCGGCGACCTGGTGGCCATCCACGCCTCGATCCTCGCCGAACGCACGAGCCAGAAGAAGATCCTGCTGGGAGCGGGCGGGCGTCAGATCAAGGCGATCGGCATCGCGGCGCGGCGCGATCTCGAAGACTTCCTCGAGCAGCGAGTGTTCCTCGATCTCACCGTGCGGGTGGCGAGGGAGTGGCGCGAGAACACGCGGATCCTCTCGCAGCTCGACCGGGCTCCGTTCGACATCGCGCGATGATAAGCTGCCGAGGCGCTCGAGCAGCCCCGTGACCATCGAACAGACATGGACGTCATCCCTGAGATCCTGCCCGTTTTCCCGCTGACCGGCGCTCTGCTGCTGCCCGGTGGACGCCTGCCGCTTCACGTCTTCGAAGAGCGCTATCGCAACATGGTGGAAGACGTGCTGGAGGAGGATCTCGCCATCGGCATCATCCAGCCCTTCAAGGGGATGCCCGAGAGCGAAGAGGAGGACGGCGACATTGCTGATGCCGGTGCCGTCACCGAGGAGGTCGATGACCTCGAGCTGTACGAGGTCGGCTGCGCTGGATTGATCGAACGCTGGGAGCGCCTGCAGGACGGCAGGTTCATTCTGCTGCTGCGGGGCATTCGCCGGTTTTCCGTGCAGCGCGAGCTGCCAATGGCGCGCGGTTATCGACGGGTCGTTGCCGACTACGAGCGGTTCACCGTCGACGACTCGGACATCGAGGCGGAGGTCTCGCCGGATCAGCTGATGGCGGCGTTGCGACACTTTGCGGAGATGCACAAGGTACCGCTCGAGCTCGATCGGCTGGGCGAGCTCTCTGGCCTGGCGCTGCTCAACAGCATCGCCATGGCTCTGCCGTTCATGCCGGCGGAGAAGCAGGCGCTGCTCGAGGCACCGGACGTCTCGGAGCGCCACGAGATGCTGCTGACTCTGCTCGACATGGGCATCGAGCTCCGGTCCGACGTACCACCGCCGCTACTGAATTGATGCCCCGAGGCTGTAGTCGCCGGCGGTTTCGGGCCGTCGGCCTCGTCTTCGCCCTGCTGTGCTCGGGCGCCGTGTTCGGTTCCTGCCGGGGTCGTGAGCAGCTGGTGTCCGGCGGCGGCGAGCTCGCCTCGCCGGAAGAGCCGCTGCGGCGCCCGAAGCCCGAGCTGCTCGAGTCGCTGCGCCAGGACCTCGCTCTCGAGCGCCACCCCGCGGACGGTGGTGGCAGGGCCTGGCTCGATCCGTCCCCGCCACCGGCCCGCGTCTCGACTCCAGGGACCTGGGTGATCGTTTACCAGGCGGGGGAGCTCGGCATTGCCGAAGGCGGCATGATCTACCTCCAGGTCTCGCCTTTCTGGGGCTGGTCGACGCCACAGGTGGAGCGACCCGACGCGCCCGGCTACACGCAAGTCACGACCGACGCCGCCGGCGTCGAGCTGACGTCCCGGACTCTGGATCAGCAACTGCTGGGCATTGCAGTCGGCGGTAGCGCGATGGCAGCTGGCGAGCGGGTGCGGATCGTCTATGGCGCCGGCATCGTCGGCTCCCGAGCCGATCGCTTCGCCGAGCGCGGATCA
Organism: bacterium; assembly: GCA_024226315.1. Lineage (GTDB taxonomy): Bacteria > Acidobacteriota > Thermoanaerobaculia > Multivoradales > J023 > JAAELT01. The sequence continues at coordinate 58,147 of JAAELT010000458.1, forward strand.
CGCTTCTGGATCGCGGTCGACGGCGACGGTGACGGCGTGCGCGCGGTGCTCGCCGACTCTCCGAGCGTCGACGTCGAGGCCGCGGCGCCGTCCATGTTGGTGGCGACCGGGCCGTCGACGGCGCGGCCGGGGGACACTGTACGCCTGACGCTGGCGTTTCTCGACGGCCTGGGTAACGCCGGCGCGCCGGTCGACGGCACGGTTCGATTGCTGGCACCGGCCGGCGTCGTCGCGCCGGAATCGGTCCGTTTGCGGCCGGCCGATCGCGGCCGCAAGACAGTGGACCTAATGGTGAACGAGCCCGGCGTGGTGCGCGTGATGGCCTCCGGCCCCGGCGGGTTGACGGCCGAGAGCAACCCGCTTCAGGTTTCCCCCCAGGGCTCACGGGTGTTGTGGGGCGACCTGCAGAATCACTCCAACGCTTCGGACGGCACCGCGGTGCCCGAAGATCAGTTCCACTACGCCCGCGACGTCGCGGCGCTCGACGTGATGGCTTTGACCGACCACGACCACTGGGGATTGCTCTTCCTCGATCAGCAGCCCGAGATATGGTCCGAGATCGGCGAGCTGACGCGCCGCTTCCACCAACCGGGCCGGTTCGTCACCCTGCTCGGTTACGAGTGGACCAGCTGGATCCACGGCCATCGTCACGTGTTGTTTTTCGATGACGACGGCCCGCTGCTCAGCTCGGTCGATCCTGCCTACGACGAGCCGGCCGAGTTGTGGCACGGGCTGCGCGGCAGGCGCGCGCTGACCCTCGCACATCACTCCGCGGGTGGCCCGGTATCGACGGATTGGAGCATCGCGCCGGATCCGGAGCTCGAGCCGGTGACCGAGATCGTCTCGGTGCATGGCTCCAGTGAGGCCGACGACTCGCCGTTTCTGATCCATCGCCCGGTGGCGGGAAATTTCGTGCGCGACGCCTTGGGCCGCGGCTATCGCCTCGGCTTCCTGGGCTCGAGCGACGGCCACGACGGCCACCCGGGGCTCGGACATCTGGCTTCGCCCAGCGGCGGTCTGGCCGCCATCCTTGCCGAGGATCTCACCCGCGAAGGGGTCTACCAGGCCCTGAAGGCGCGCCGGGTCTACGCCACTAGCGGTCCGCGCATCTTGCTCAGGGTGAGCTTCGGCGGTCACCGTATGGGTGCCGAGATTCCGGTCGGATCCGGTTCAGAGCGCGGTACGGGCGAGGCCGTTCCCGGCATCGGCGTCGACACCCTGGTGGCGCGCGTCATTGCGCCGGCCGCTCTCAGCCTGGTCGACGTCGTTCGTAGCGGCCGGGTGGTGGAGTCGGTCGACTGCGCCGGCGAGCGCGAGTGCGCGTTCGGCGCGGCCTTTCCCGATCTCGAGCCCGGCGAGTATCTATATGTGCGCGCGGTGCAGGAGAATGGCGGCGCGGCGTGGTCGAGCCCGTTCTTCTTCGTCGCGTCGGGCGCGGCGGCGCAAGCTCCCTGAACCCTCTGAAAGGAGCCGAGTTATCTCTCACATCGAAGGAAACCTCCGCGGCATCAAGACCTCCATGAGACGCGCTCTCGAGCGCACCTACCGACGCCGGGTGGCGCCCAGCGAGGTGGTCTCGCCGGAGCTCGCCAGGCACCTGGCCGAGGTGTCGGGGCAGCTCGGACGGCAGGTGGGGGTGGTGGTCTCCCGCGACGGCGCGATCCGCAACGTCGTGGTCGGTGACGCCACTACACTGCACCTGCCGGATGTCGGCAGACTGCGCGGCGGCGTGGGGCGTTTCCGCGGCCTACGCCTGGTGCACACCCATTTGCGTGGCGAGCCGCTGTCCGCCGACGATCTCAACGACCTCGCGCTGCTACGCCTCGACGCCGTGGCGATGATCCAGGTGGCGCCGGAGGGCGGCGCGGGCCGGATCGAGGTAGCGCTGTTGTCACCCGCCGGCAAGGCCGGCGAGAGTGGCGAGACGGCGGATTTCTTTCGCCGCTTCGAAGCGCGCGACGTCTTTACGCTGGATCTCGACTTCGAGGCCGAGGTGCGCGCGCTCGAGGCCGAGCTCACCCGCCTCACCCGTGGCGCGGCGGGCAAGACGCGCAAGGAACGGGCGCTGGTGCTCGGCGTCACCCCGGACGACGAGCGCTTCGCCGAGATGCTCGAGCTGGTCGCCGCGGCCGGTGTCGAGATCGCTGGCCAGAAGCGGCAGAAGCGGCGCCGGGTGCATCCCAAGACTGTCTTCGGCAAGGGCAAGCTCACCGAGATCGTGTTCGAGAGCATGCGCCGGGGCGCCGACGTGGCGATCTTCGATATCGACCTCAAGCCCGCCCAGGCGCGCGCCTTCGAGGACGCTACGGGGCTCAAGGCGATCGACCGGACGCAACTGATCCTCGACATCTTCGCGCAGCGGGCGAAGAGCCGCGACGGCAAACTGCAGGTCGAGCTGGCACAGTTGCGCTACTCGCTGCCGCGCCTCACCGACAAGGACGCCGGCCTGTCGCGGCTGACCGGCGGCATCGGCGGCCGCGGCCCCGGTGAGACGGTGATGGAGATCGGCCGTCGGCGGCTGCGCGACCGGATCCGCAAGCTCGAGGGCCAGATCGAGAAGCTGTCCAAGCAACGCGACCTGCGCCGCCGCCGCCGGCGCGAAGAGAGGATCCCGATCCTGTCGATCATCGGCTATACCAACGCCGGCAAGAGCACCCTGCTCAATGCGCTGACGCGCAGCAAAGTTGAGGCTGCGGACCAGCTGTTCATGACGCTCGATCCCACCAGCCGGCGGCTGCGTTTCCCGCGCGAAGGCGAGGTGGTGATCACCGACACCGTGGGCTTCATCTCGGATCTGCCGGCGGATCTGTTGACCGCTTTTCGGGCCACGTTGGAGGAGCTGGCCGACGCCGACCTCCTTTTGCACGTGGTCGACGTCGCCGACGAGCGGCTGGAGGAGAAGAAACGGTCTGTCGAGAGGCTCCTGGCGGAGCTCGATCTCGACGAGATCCCCCGGCTGGTGGTACTCAACAAGGCGGATCTGGTTCCGGCCGCCGAGGCGGCGGCGCTGGCTTCGCGGCATCAAGGCGCGACGGTGAGCGCCGCGAAGCGGCGGGGGCTGAAGGCGCTCGTCGTCGCCGCCGAAGAGGCGATGGGGCGCCGCCGTCCCTTGATGCGCGACTACGAATCAGAATCAGAGCGAACTTTTCCCGAGCCGATTCCGTCAGGGAAGAAAGGGGAAGCTCCGAACTGACAGTGCCTCGATAACAGACCCGACGAGGATTTGGCGATGCGCAGCAAAGGACTACCGATCGCGATCGGCTGTTTCCTGGGCGTGATTCTGATCACGGCCTACGAAGCGGCGTCGAGCCACGCCGGCTACACCTGGACCACCGAGACCGACTCGGCCTGGGGGGAAATCCAGAAGATTCGGATCAGGGACGGTCGCTGGCGTCTGGCGGTCGACTTCCGGGGCGAGATCGAAATGACACCGGTGGAAGACGGAATCGCCAACCTCGGGCCGGGGGCGTTTCTCGAGATCGAAGAGCGCCGGGAAGGTGTGCGCCGCCGCCTGGAGGCGACGCCCGGCCCGGGCGGCCGTCCGAAGCTCGCGTGGTTCGTGGACGGCGAGGCGACCCCGCCCGGCGAGGAGTCCCGCGAATGGTTGGCGCGGGTTCTGCCCCGGGTCTACCGCGTCACGGGCATCGACGCGGAAGGTCGGGTCGGCCGCCTGCTGGCGGCCGGCGGGATCGCGGGCGTGCTCGCCGAGATCGACAAGATTGGCAGCGACCGCGTGCAGCGGATCTACTTCGAGAAACTGCTCCAGAAGGCTGAGCCGGCCGCGGCGGATCTCGAGCGCGTCCTGCGCGGGATGGAGCGGGCGATCGGCTCGGATCACGAGATGGGCCGGTTGATGAGGATGATCCCGGCCGAGCGCCTGACTCTCGAGTCGACTGCCGACGCCTTCGTTGCCGCCACGCGGACGATCGGCTCGGATTTCGAGCTACGGCGGGCTTTGACGCCACTGTTGCAGGCTCCGGTCTTTCCGGAGATCAGTGAGTCGATGCTCGACGCCACCACTGGAATCGGCAGCGATTTCGAGCTCGCCAGGCTGCTGATCGGGGTGATCGAGGCCTATCCCTTAGACCGGCCTTTGCCAGCCGGGTTCACCCGTGCCCTACGGACTGTGGCGTCGGATCACGAGCAGCGCAAGGTGCTGAAGGCCGCGTTGCGGCGCTCAGGTCCGGGCGGCGTGGAGCTCGATGCGCTCCTCGAGACCGCGGCCCTGGGGATCGGCTCGGATTTCGAGCTGGCGGCTGTCATGGTGGGGTTCACCGAAAGTCATCACAGGGAGACCTGCCGGAGTCGTTCTTCCATGGTCTGCGAACGATCGGTTCGGATTCCGAGCTCCGCCGGGTCTTGAGCGCCGCCACCTCGCGGTCCGAGCTGAGCGCCGAGAACATGGTGTCGCTGCTCGAATCCGCGCGCGGGATCAGCTCGGATCACGAGATGTCCAGGTTGCTGCGCCAGCTCGCCGAGGCCCATCCGATCGGCGACGAGGCGTGGCCGGCCTTCGATCGGGCGATGGCGTCGATTGGCTCCGACCACGAGCGGCAGCGGGTGGTGGTGACGACGGGGCGCTAGAAGACCGGCGGAATCGGGTCTCAGGGCCCGACTGCTCGTAGACTCGATCCGCTGGCCGGGCCCGTCCGGCGTCCGCGGTGCTCCTCGTACCAGCGAATCGTTCGCTCGAGGCCCTGCTCGAGCCTGGTGGTCGCCTGGAATCCGAAGCGCTCGGCGGCGCGCGTGATGTCGAGCGAGCGCCGCGGCTGTCCGTTGGGTCTGGAGCGGTTCCAGACGAAGCTGCCGGTAAAGCCGGTATGCTTGCGAATCATCTCCGCCAGGGCGCGGATGGTGACCTCGCGGCCGGTGCCGAGATTGACCGGCTCGCTGTCGTCGTATCGCTCGGTGGCCAGCAGCACCCCCTCGGCGGCGTCGTCGACGTACAGGAACTCGCGCGAAGGGCTGCCGTCGCCCCACAGCTCCACCGTGTCGCGACCCGTTTCCCGCGCGTCGACGCATTTCTTGATGATCGCCGGGATGACGTGTGACGTCGCCGGGTCGAAGTTGTCCCCCGGACCGTAGAGGTTCACCAGCAGAGGGCAGATGGCGAGGAAACCGTATTGCTGCCGGTAGGCCTGGGCCTGCACGAGGAGTGCCTTCTTGGCCACACCATAGGGGGCGTTGGTCTCCTCGGGGTAGCCGTTCCAGAGATCCTGTTCGCGAAACGGCACCGGCGTGAGCTTGGGATACGAGCAGATCGTTCCGGCGAGGACAAACTTCTTCACCGCCCGGAGGCGCGCCACTTCCATGAGCTGGGCGCCCATCAGCAGGTTGTCGTAGAAGAACCGCCCCGGATTGGCCTGGTTTGCGCCGATACCGCCGACCCGCGCCGCCAGGTGGATGACGACGCTGGCCGGGAAGTCGTCGAACAAGCGTTCGACGTCGGCCAGTTTCACGAGGTCGTAGTCCGTGCTCCGCGGCACGAAGATCCGGGCTTCCGGTACACCGCGCCGGTCCAGCTCGCGAACCACGACCGAGCCCAGAAAACCCGCTCCGCCAGTGATCAGAATTCGTTGGGTCGGCAGGTCCATGGTGGGTGCACGAAAGTTAGGCATGTCGATCCGCCCTAGGGACGGCCCGGCTTCGCCATAGCCGAGTGAGGAGGTAGGTTCCCAGGGCCGCGCCTCCGAGCCGGGTGATCTGCACCCAGGCCGGGCGTCGACGCGGGGTCAGCGCGCCGTTCAGGAAGCGGTCCCGGCACTCAGTCCGTCGCAGCTTGCCGCTGGGCGTCTTGGGGACGGTGCGCGGCGGCACCAACTCGACGGCGTCCGGCGCCACCTTGATCGCCGAGCTCACCCGGCGCCGTACCTCCGATGCCAGACGTTGCCGGATCTCAGGATCTTTCTTGCGGGTCTCGGCCACCACCACCAGGTCCTCGCTGCCGGTGCGGGAACTGGGAACGCCGAAAGCGGCGACGCAGCCGCGGCGGATGTCCTCGACGTCCTCGGCGACGGCCTCCACCTCGGCGGGGTGGATGTTGCGCCCAGCTTTGATGATCATGTCTTTCGACCGCCCGCTGATGAACAGATCGCCATCGGCGAGGTAGCCCCGGTCGCCGGTGCGCGTCCAGCCGTCGGCGGTGCGGATCTCGGCGGTCGCCTCGGGGTTGCGGAAGTAGCCCGGCGTCGCCGACGGTCCCCGGAACTCGATCTGGCCTTCGACCCGCTCGGGCACGCTCTCGCCGCCATCGTCCACCAGGCGGATCTCGTTGCCCGGGATGGGGCGCCCGACCGAGACGAAGGCCAGCGCCTCCGGGCTGGCGCCGTTCTCCCCCTCAGCCGGCACGGCACGCCGTTGTCGCTGGAACGGCTCGCGCTCCACGCGGTCGATACGCGGCGCCCCGTCCGCCGTGGGGAAGGTCAGGGCGACGGCGTTCTCGGCCAGCCCGTAGACTGGCTTCAGCGCCTCCGGTCTGAAACCGTAGGGACGAAAGCGCTCGCTGAAGCGGTCGATCGTGCGCGGCTTGATCGGCTCGGCGCCGTTGAGCGCCCAGCGCCAGCTGCTCAGATCGATGTCTTCGAGGTCCCGGTCCCGGATCCGACGCAGGCACAGCTCGTAGGCGAAATTGGGTGCCGGCGACAGGGTACCATGGTAGTCGCTGAGGGCCCGCAGCCAGCGCTTGGGCCGGCGCAGGAATGCGAGTGGCGAGAAGGCGACGATCGGGAGCCCGTAGCACAAGGCGAACAGCCAGCAACCGATGAGCCCCATGTCGTGATAGAGCGGCAGCCAGCTGACCACCACGTCTTCCTCGCTCACTTCTACGACCTCGCCGATCGAGCGGATGTTGGCGATCAAGTTGGCGTGGGTGAGGGAGACCCCCTTGGGATCGCCGGTGCTCCCCGAGGTGTACTGGATCAGTGCCAGGTTGTCCGCGGTCGGAGCGCCGGCCGCGGCGCCCGGCGCGTTCGTCGCTCGCCGTCCTTCCTCCGCCAGCCGGTCCGCGCGCACGATTGTCTCGAGGCTCGGCACTTTCGGAAGCAGCAAGCTCGCCAGCGCCCTGGCCTGGCGCACGGTGACCAGCGCCACCGCCTGGGCGTTGCGCAGGATGCCCGTCTGCCGGTCGGCATACTCCTCGATCTGATCGATCCTCACCGGCGGATAGATCGGCACCGGCACGGCACCCGCCAGCAGGATGCCGGCGAAGCTCGAGAAGAAGTCGCGGCTCGTGGGCAACATCAGCGCCACCGTCTGCCCGGGCTCGACGCCACGGGCGCGGAGCCCTCGCGCCACCGCCTCGGCGCCCTCGAGCAGGTCGCCGAAGCTCGCCGCCTCCGCCGGACCGCCATCGTCGGGCAGCAGGACGAGGTGTCCTACTTCGGGCCTGGTGTCGGCCCGGGACCGCAGGATCTCGACCAGGGTCGTGCCGTCGAAAGAGTGGGCTGCCATGGCACGAGGGTAACACTCCCCGGCAGGCTCCGAGTCGCTCGATCCGACGAATGGGGCGCTGGGAGACTGACAATCGTTGGCATCATTGGTCCCGCGAATCGACACTTCGCGTCCTCTCGATCACGCGGTTTTCGGAGATTCTCTGTTCGCCGGGGCTCTCGGCTCTGGCATGGACCTTGCGGATGATGACCGGTAGCCGAATACCATATCGAAAGGAATCGCCTTGGCAAGAGAGGCCACAGGTCGGATTCGCAACAGATCCGCAGTCAGTGTCGGGGGGTGGGCGCTGACGGTCGGAGCCGCGGTCGGCCTCTTGGCCTGGGCTGGCTGCCGGCGTCCGGAAGCCCCGGCCATCGAGAGCGGGTCGTCGATCGGCAGCGAGAGCGGGCGGGCGTCGCAGGCGGTCGGGTCGCGAGAGCCCCGCGAGATCGCCGAGCAGATCTCGGGATTCCTGCCGGAGCAGGTCGCGCTCGACCGCGTCGACCTGACTCCGCACCATGTCGTGCTCCGCGGTCATGCGCGAGATCTCGACGGCGTCGCGGATCTGCTGGAGAGGCTGGGACAGATGCGGGACGTCGAGGAGCCGGTGCTGCGTCGAGCCCTGCGATCCGAGCGGGGATACGAGTACACGGTCGTCGTGCCCGCGTTACCACCGGCGATCACCAGCGCCTCGATCAAGAGCGACGGAGTCGCGGAGCCGCCGCCGCCGTTCGCTGCTTCCGAAGTGGCGGCTTTTCTCTTTCGACAGCTCAACCCGCCTTTCACTTGACCGCTGCCTCCCCGTAGCCGCCGGTCAGGCAGCGTGAGTGTGAAACGGGACCGCGGAAACGAGCGCCGGGTCGCGGACGAGTCCCTGGGCGGCCTGTCGATCGACGAGCTCGCGGTGGAGGAGATCGCCATGACCTCGGTCGGCGGAGTGGCCCGGGTCCGTGCCGGGGCCGGAGAGTTCCTGGTGCGAGAGGGCGATCGACTCGCCAACGGCGAGGTCGAGGCCATCGACTTCTTCACGCCGGCCATCGCCTGGGCGAGGTTTAGACGACGCGTCTCCTCACCCCCGGGAGTCCCCTACCGCCCGATCGTATGGCTGCTTGCCGGAGAGCGCAAGAAGTCCGTTCGCCCGAGCTCGGGGGTGGAGGAGCCTGCGAATCTGGCGATCGGAGAATCGTGGGTCTCGAGACTCGAGGTCCACCGGCTGGACGAGGAGCGGTTTCTCTGGAACGGGTTTCCGCCCTGGACCTGGGGGCTGACAGTCGAGGCGGCCCCGCGGCTGTTCATTCAGCTGTTCCAAGAGCCCGAGCCGCGCGCGCCGTCCGAGCTCCTGGAAACCGTCGTCGATCTGGTCGAAGGCGGCGGCGGGGAGACCTTGATCGGTACGGAGCCGGGTTTCGGCGATGTCTACTTTCGCTTCACCTCTCGCGAGAGCATCGTGCGCGCGGTCGCCGGCGAGCTGGGAGTAGCGGCTCCGCCCCTGCCGCCGCCGGTGCCGCCTCCTGTCTTCGGTCCGGTGGGGGTGATGACAGACGTATCTCTGTTCGAGTCGGCTGAGGCGGGGCCTGCCGCCGCGCGCCCTGAGGCCGCCAATGCCGATATCGAGACGATCGAGGCGCTCTTGGCGATGGACGAGGCGAACCCCGAAATGTACCTTTCCTACGACCCGGCGAGGAGGCGCGACCCCTTTCGCGACCTGTCGGCGCGGCGATGGGAAGAAACACCGGATGAAGGATGGAGGCCGCGCGGTGTCGCCGGGCTGCTGATCGACGATCTCGAGGTCGAAGGTTTGTTCATGACGCCTGGGGGCCCGGTGGCCGAGGTCAGCGCTTTCGGGGACAGGTCTTCCAGGGATACGTTCGCGCTGCGCGAGGGGCGCCAGTTGTGGGACGGTGACGTCGTGCGGATCGATTTTGGGCAGGGGGGCGTGGTCTTCAAGCAGGCGGTGATGGATCCGGCGGCGCTCCGGCCTTTTCGCGAGGTCGTCAAGACGGTCGATCCCCAATGGATCGGCTCGCCGGAGGGCTGCTCCCCGGAGGAGGGCTTTCCGGCGGCCGGCGTCCCGGCGGCCGGCGCTCCGGGGGTCCCGCGACTCACGATGACGCCGGCAACGGCCTCCGGAGCCCGGCGGAAAGTCATCGATCCGGTCGAGCTCTCCACGGTCAACGAGATTCTCGCCCTCGAGGAGGTGGTGCTGAACCAGCCTGCGATCTACGATTACGATCCGGCAGGGCGGCGGGACCCACTTCGACCGCCACCGAACGCCGTCTTGCCCCGGGCGGAGGAGCCGACCGCGGAAACCGTGCCGTCGGCGCTGGCGGAGCTGACTTGCGGACGGTTGACCCAGGGCGCCGCCGACGATCTCCTGCAGGTGCTCGAGCGCGCCTCCCAGCGGCTGGAGCGCTATTTGTGGGACCGGCGGCTGGCACAGGGAACCTCCGGCCACCAGGGGGCCTGGGCTCGGCGCTATCTCGCGGACGTCGAGCGAGCGGCGAGCCAGGACCTGGCGCGACTGTTCGGCGACGAGCTGTCTCATCTCGAGTCGATCCGAGCAGCTCTCGACCCCCCTCCGGTCGAGATGTTCGCCCTCCTGGGAGACCTGAATCTGATCGCCGGGCGGTTGCCTGCGGCGGCCAAGTCTTACGGGATCGCGGAGCGGATCTCCCCCGCTTACGAGCCGCTTTGCGGTCGTTTGTACGACGGCAAGCTCTACGGCGCAGAAAGCTTTCGCGCCTTCGAACCCGGCGGTGGCTCAGGCTGGCATTCGCTGACCGGATACCTCCTCGCCTGGGATCTCGACTCCCAGCGGGTCCAGGAGCGCTACCTCCTGCCCGATCTGCCGGAGGCCTTCGCCGCCGAGGGCGAGGCGCTCGAGATCTCCATCACCGGAGCCGACAGCGTCCGGCTGGTCGGGGGGCGCCTCGAGCCGCAGGCCAGAGTGCTCGCCGACCTGTTCACGCGCCCGGCGGCGATCTGGAACAGCGTGATTCCGGCGATGAATTTCGTCGCTCTGGGCTACCGAGATTTGGGATCTCCGTTCGCGGTCCGCCAACGGATCGAGGATTGGCTTCCCGTCACCCTGCCCGAGCTCGAGAAGGCATTGCGCGCGGCGGCGGACCGCGATCCGACCCAACCGTGGCATGCGTTCTGGCTCGGCCAGACCCTTTGGGCGCAGGGACGCTTCGAGGAGGCCGAGACTCTGTGGCAAGACGTCTGGGGCGGCGCCCCGAAAGTGACGCCCTATTATGAGCTCCTGTGGATGGCGGCCTTCCATGAGACCTACGGCCAGCCCGAGTGGGCCGACCGCGGCTTCGACCATGCCCTGGAAGCGCGTCGCGGCCTCGGCGCACCCATCTTCTCCAGCCGCCCGGTCGAGCGAGGGATCAATGCCGCTGCTTCCTGGTTGGGAGCCGGACTTCGGGGCGATTCCGAGCGGCGCTATCTCTGGTGGCGCCGGCAGCGGCAGATCTCCGGGCAGGCGGCGGGCGATGCCTTCAGCGCCGCCCTGTGGGCCGACTTCTTCGAGCGCCGGGGAGATCGGCAGGGCTACCGCAGCGCGATTGTCGAGCTGGAGCGGGCTCGGGCGTACCCCTTCGATCCCAAGACCGCCAGTGCCTGGCTCGATTACTCTCTCTATCTGACGGTCGCCGCCGCGGCGATGCTCTTCGCCCAGCTGGCGGTGCTTGGTGGCCGGCTGGTCTGTAGACTGAAACTGCGCCGGCTGAAACTGCGCCGGCTGAAACTGCGCCGGCTGAAATGGCGGGGAAGAGCGGTACCGGTGATCGCCCTGCGCTCCGGCCGGGACTTGCTGATCGCCCTGCTGGCTCTCTATGTCGCGCTCTCGTTGTCGGTCCTGGCCGCCTCCCACGTGGTCTATCTCAGAACGCTGCCGTTCGAGCCCGGCGACGTGGTCTCCGGCGAGCAAGGGGCGGCCGAGAAAGGGCAAGCGACCTACGAAGAGAGATTTTGCCTCACCGGCACGGATCTGCTGCGCGCCTGGCTCACGACCGGCGTCGTCAGACCCGCGACCGCGGGGCATGGGCCGCTGATCGCTCGGGTCCAGGAGCTCAGGAGCCGTTCGGCGATGATGAAAACCCTGCTGGTTGCCGCTGCGATCGCCGCGATGTTCGTGGTCGCTCTGCCCGCCGGAGTGCTGCTGGCATGGCGGCGGGCGAGAGACCTGGTGACGAGATGGATCCCCGGTGCCTCGCTGGTCAGAGCGGGGGCTCGTCTGAGGGGCTATCTGGCGTTCGGACTCTTTGTCTTCGCCATGGTTCCCCTCACCTGGCTGGCCTCGGCCAGAGCCTGGGGAGCCGTGCCGGCGCCGGGCCTGGTGTCGGCCAACTTTCTTCTCCATCCGGGCTTGCAGGAGCCGTTGTTACCGCCTTCCGCGCCGGACAAGCGTCCGATGGGTGCCTCGGGTGGTGTCGGAGGCCGAAGCGATTTCGAGCGTCTGCACACGGAGAGCTTTGCAAGCCTGCTTTGGTCTTATCCTGCTTCTGGGCTTTTCTGGTCGCTGGTGGCGTGCGCCCTGGCGACCTCCCTGTTGGCCCATGGTATCCGGTTGCGGCAGCTCGGATCGGCCACTCGTCGTCATTTGCCCACCGCTTGACAACCGCCCTCCCTGCTGACAGATTGCCTTCGACAGGTCAGTCGGTTGAGGCCGCTCCGGACGCAGGGAAGAGGAGTGAAAATCTCCCGCCGCCCCGCGACTGTGATCGTGACGAAAGCCGCAGACGCCACTGTCGATGCCGCCAGGCGCGATGGGAAGGCGCGGTGAGTAGGTCGAACGAGAGCCAGGATACCTGGTCCGGTAGCTTAGGTAGACCTGATTTCCCGCGGGGGAAAGGAGCCCAACATGAAAACTCGAAGGATCGCTGCATGCGCCGTGGCCGCGCTGGCCGTGGTCACTCTGCAGGCGCAGGAGGCAGACCCGGTAGACGAGACGCCTGCGGTGACGACAACGGTCGAGGAGCGGATCGTCGTCACCGCCGACCGGCTCGAGAAGTCGCCCCGTGAAGTGGGCAGCTCGGTGACCGTGATCACCGCCGAGGAGATCGAGCTCAAGCGCAAGTCGTCGGTCGCCGAGCTGCTGCGCTCGGTGCCCGGGGTCGAGGTGGTGCGCGGCGGCGGACCGGGGCAGGTGACCAGCGTGTTCATCCGCGGCGGCAACTCGTCGCACACCCTGGTGCTGCTCGACGGCGTCCGCGTCAACGGCCCGACCACCGGCGCGTTCGACTTCGCCAACCTGGCGGCCGATCAGGTCGAGCGCATCGAGGTGGTGCGGGGGCCGCAGAGCACCCTCTACGGCTCCGAGGCGGTGGCCGGCGTGATCAGCATCTTCAGCAAGGCGGGCGCCGAGGGGCTGCGCTTCTCGGGGCTCGCCGAGGCCGGGGAGCTCGGCACGACGCGGTTTCGCGCCGGGGTTTCCGGCGGCCGGGACCGCTTCGACTATGCAGTCACGGTCTCGGACGAACAGACCGATGGCGTGTCGTCGGCGTCGAAGCGCGCCGGCAACCGGGAGCAGGACCCCTACGAGAACCTGACGGCCACCGCGCGGTTGGGCTTTGGTTTCTCGGACGAAGGCGAGGTGAACCTGAGCCTTCGCTACTTCGACTCCGAGGTCGCCAATGACGGCTTCGATTTCCTGCTCGGGCCGGTCGACGACCTGAACCGGATCCAAACCCGCGACGGCCTGACGGCGAGCCTGACGGTGCGCGAGCAATTCGGGCCGCGCTGGCGGCAGTCCTTCGTTCTCGGCTGGAACGACGAGGAGCTGGCGGGGATCGACCCGGACGACACGTTCTCCAACTTCACGGTCGAAAACCGCTCTTTCGAGATCACCAGCCAGTCGGACGTCTCGCTGGCGGAGAACGACGTGCTCACCCTCGGCTTCGCCTACGACGAGCGCGAAGGAGGCAGCGTCGGCAACTTCGACGAGAAAGTCGACATCCTCTCGGCCTTCGTCCAGAACGTGTGGTCGTGGGAAGACCGCTTCCACCTGACGGCCGGCGCGCGCCACGATGACCACTCCCACTTCGGCGGCGAGACCACTTATCGCCTGAGCACCACCTGGAGCCTGGGCTCGGGAACCCGGCTGCACGGTACCTACGGCACCGGTTTCAAGGCGCCGACGCTGAACGATCTGTTCTTCCCGTTCTTCAGCAATCCCGACCTGAAACCTGAAACCAGCGAGAGTTACGACTTCGGCGTCGAGCAGTCCTGGGGCGAGGACCGCTGGAGCCTCGACGTCACCTGGTTCGACACCGACTTCGAAGACCTGATCGCGTTCTCGTTCGTCACCTTCACGCCGCAGAACACGGCCGAGGCCACGTCGTCGGGGCTCGAGGTGACGTTCGAGTACCGTCCGGGGCCCTCGTTCCACCTGGCGGGGTCGCACACGATCAATGACACCGAGGATCGCGCCACCGGCTTGCAGTTGGCCCGCCGGCCAGAGAACCGCAGCACGCTGGACCTCTACTTCCGGCCCCATCCGCGCCTCTCGGGCAGCGCCAGCCTGATCGTGGCCAGCGACCGGATCGACTCGGACGGCAGCGAGATGGACGACTACGAGCGGCTCGATCTGTCGCTCAGCTACCGGCTGCGCGAGGGCGTCGAGCCCTACCTGCGGGTCGAGAACCTGCTCGACGACGAGTACGAGGAAGTGCGCGGCTTCACCTCCCCCGGCTCGGTGGTGGTGGTCGGCCTCGGTCTGAAGTACTGATGCTCCGCCTCGCCGCGCTTCTGGCGTCGGTCCTGATGCTGCTGGCTGCTTGCGGCCGTCAGCCTCAGGAAGGAGCGCCGGCCGCCGAGGCCGACCCCAAGCCCGCCCTGGAGGTCGAGGCCGGGGCAGGCAATCCCCAGATCTGCGTCGACAGCTACGATCCCGCGGTCGACTACTTTCCCGATAAGGCCGTCCCAACCCACGCGCGGCAGCTCCGGGTCGAATACTTCCGGCACTACAAGATGGTGACCCTGCGCGAGCCGTGGCACCGGGCCGGTCGCGAGCTGTCGTATCTGCTGGTGCAGTGCGGCACTCCCAGGCCCGAGGGGTTCGACGGCGTGACGGCGATCGAGATCCCCGTCCGCACGGTGATCACCACCTCGACCACCGAGTTGCCGCACGTCGTTCAGCTCGGCCTGGTCGACCGCCTGGTGGGGCACGACGAATTCGACTGGGTCAGCTCGCCGGAAGTCCGCCGACGGATCGACGCCGGGGAGATGGTCGAGGTGGGCAGCGCGCCGTCGTTCGACGTCGAGCGGATCGCCGCGGCGCAAGCCGACCTGTTGCTCGTCGACAGCTTCGGGGACCCGGGGCTCGCCTCCCTGGGCAAGCTCGATGAGGTCGGCGTGCAGGTAGCGCTCGCGCCCTCGTTCCTGGAGACCACCGCTCTGGGCCGGGCGGAGTGGATCCTCTACACGTCGCTGTTTTTCAACCGTGAGCACCGAGCACGCGAGGCTTTCGCCGAGGTCGAGCGAGAATATGCCCGCATCGCCGGTAAGGTACGCGCCAGCGTTGGCGGGCACCGTCCAGGCGAGCACCGGCCGACGGTGCTCACCGGCGCTCCGATTGGCGACGTCTGGCACGTGCCGGGCGGCGGCAGCTACTTCGCGTTGCTGCTCGCCGACGCCGGCGCCGAATACCTGTGGGCCGGCGATCCGTCCACCGGCAGTCTGCCGCTCGGCCTCGAGAGCGTTTTTGAGCGTGCCCTTTCCGCCGAGATCTGGCTGCACCCCTCAACGCTCGCGGACCTCGCTCAGGTCCGCGCTTACGACGAGCGTTTCGTCCGGCTGGCGGCCTTCCGCGACCGCCGGGTGTTCAACAACGACGCCCGGCTCAACGAGCACGGCGGCAACGACTACTGGGAGACCGGCACCTTCCGCGCTGACCTGGTGCTCGCCGACCTGGTCGAGATCTTCCATCCGGAGGTGCTCGACCATCAGCTGGTATTCCACCGGCGGCTGGCGGAAGGAGGCTAGGTGAGCGCCGTGAGCCGGCGAAGAGGTCTCGGCAAGGGCGTCGGTCTCGCCGTCCTCGGAGCGGCCACGATGGCATGCTTCCTCGCCAGTCTGGCCTCCGGCTCGGTGGCGATCCCGCTGTCGGAAGTGGCGGCCATCCTGGCCGGGAGCGAGGTCGAGCGTGCCTCCTGGACGCAAATCGTGCTCCAGTTCCGGCTACCCAAGGCGCTCACTGCCGCTCTCGCCGGCGCCGCGCTGGCGGTCAGCGGCCTGTTGATGCAGACTCTGTTTCGCAATCCCCTGGCCGGGCCCTACGTGCTCGGCGTCAGCGCCGGCGCCAGCCTGGGCGTGGCGGTGGTGGTGCTCTCGGTCGGCGCCGGTGCGTCGCGGCTGCTGGCCGGCTTCGGCCTGGCAGGCGACCTCGCCCTGGTGGTCGCCGCCAGCCTTGGGGCCGGAGCGGCCCTGGCGCTGGTGATGGCCGCCGCCCGCCGTGTCTCGACGCTGACGCTGCTGATCCTGGGCGTGCTGTTCGGCTACGCCACCAGCGCCCTGGTGACGGTGCTGATCCATTTCAGCCTCGCCGAGCGCATCCAGTCGTACCTGGCCTGGACCTTCGGCAGTTTCGGCGGAGTCACCTGGAGCCAACTGCGGGTGTTGGCGCCGGTACTCGTCGCCGGGCTGGCGCTGGCGATGGCTACGTCCAAGCCGCTCAACGCCCTGCTCCTGGGCGAGAGCTACGCCGGTTCGATGGGGGTTTCGGTGGCGCGCTCGCGGTTCCAGGTGCTGGGCGCGACAGCGCTTCTGGCCGGCGCGGTGACAGCGTTCTGCGGGCCGATCGGCTTCCTCGGCATCGCCGTGCCGCACCTGGTGAGGAGTCTCTTTCGCTCCGCCGATCACCGGCTGCTGATCCCCGCCTCGGTGCTGGCCGGGGCGCTCGTCGCCCTGCTCTCCGATCTGGTGGCGCAGCTGCCGGGCAGTCAGGCGGTGCTGCCGCTCAACGCGGTGACGGCGCTCGTCGGCGCGCCGGTGATCGCCGTGGTGATCCTCCGTCGCCGATCGCTCGAGGAGTCCTTCGGCCGATGAGCCGGGTACCGGTGCTCGCCGCGCACGAGCTCTCCGCTGGCTACGGCGGCCGGCGGCCCCGGACCGTGCTGAGCCGCGTCTCGGTCCGGGTCGAGCGCGGTGAGCTGGTGGCCGTGCTGGGTCCCAACGGCGCCGGCAAGTCGACCCTGCTGCGCACCCTGGTGGGCATGCAGCCGCCGTTGGCGGGCCGGGTCGAGCTTCTCGGACGCGGCCTCTCGGCGCTGTCGCCGCGACAGCTGGCCCGGCGTCTCGGTGTCGTCCTGCCGGAGCGGGTGGTGCCCGGCATGCTGTCTGCATACGATCTGGTGGCGCTCGGGCGTTATCCTCATACCGGTTGGTCGGGGGCTCTGGGGCCGGAAGACGCCGAGGCGGTCGATCGGGCGATGCAGTCGGTCGGCGTCTCGCGTTTCGCCGGTCGCGAAGTCGCCGCCCTGTCGGACGGTGAACGCCAGAAGGTGATGATCGCCAGGGCGCTGGCACAGGAACCGAAGCTGCTGATCCTCGACGAACCGACAGCCTTTCTCGATCTGCCCGGAAGGATCGAGGTCACCCATCTGCTCGCCGACTTGACGCGGCGAGACGACGCCGGACGTTCTGTCCTGCTGTCGACTCACGACCTCGATCTGGCCTTGCGGGTCGCGGATCGTGTCTGGCTGTTGGACCTGAAGGGTCGTCTACGCGGCGGCGCGCCCGCGAGCCTGATCCGGGAGGGCGCATTCCAGGCCGCTTTCGACAACCAGGAGCTGACCCGATACCTGCCGGACCCGGAGGGGCTCCAGCACTCTCAGACCACCTTGCCGGGTACCGGCTAAAACGATAGGTTTGATTCACCATGAACGATGTGCAGATCGCGATTCGAGCGCAACACAGTCTCTCGAAACAACACAGCCACTCGAAACAACACAGTCTCTCGAAACAAAGCTCTTATGCCAGGAGCGCAGCGCTCGACGGCGGTCGTCAGTTAAAAGCCCGGGTCTTGGCGAGCTGCTTGTTGCTTCTGGTCGCTGGCGGTGCTGGAGCCCAGCAGTGGGAGCAGTGGA
The DNA here is from genome assembly GCA_024226315.1 of bacterium. Lineage (GTDB taxonomy): Bacteria > Acidobacteriota > Thermoanaerobaculia > Multivoradales > J023 > JAAELT01. Next base: position 75,666 of record JAAELT010000458.1, read on the forward strand.
AGGCGCGAAGCGTGCCGGAAGACCTCGCGGCGCCGCCGGCGGACGCGGAGCGGAGCGCTTCCGGGCTGGCCTGGAAGGTCTTGACCCCGGGAACCGGAGACAAGCCTGCCGACGCCAACGACAGGGTGGCCGTGCACTTCACCGGGTGGACGGCCGCCGGCGTCGAGTTCCAGACTACCGTCGGCCAGGAGAAGCCAGCGGTCTTCAAGTTGCAGGAGGTCTTTCCCGGCTGGCGTGAGGCCATGCAGCTGATGGTGATCGGCGAGGAGCGGCGCTTGTGGATCCCGGAACGGCTAGGTCCGCCAAATCCGAAGTCAGGCCGCCGAGGAGACGCGGTCTTCGACGTCCGGATGGTCGCCATCCAGCGCATTCCAAACCCCCCGACGGAGCTCGGGAAGCCGCCGGAGGACGCCGAGCGGACCCTCTCGGGTGCTTTCACCCGGCGGATCGAGACCGGGTGGGGCGACGAGTACCCGGCTGACGATGCCGCCGTTTTGGTGCATTACACGGGCTGGACGACCGACGGCAAGACCTTCGATTCCAGCATCAGACGCAACCGCCCGACGGCCTTTCCGCTCGGCAAAGTGATGCCCCCCTTCGCCGAGGCGCTCCGCATGATGGTCATCGGCGAGACCCGGCAAGTGTGGATTCCCGGCAACCTGGCGGCCGGCAACTGGCCGGGGTCGCCCCAGGGGATGCTGATTTTCGAGCTGAAGCTGATGGATATCCTGCCGGAGGGATCGCTGGGCAAGGCCCTGCCGCCGGAGGCTCAGAAGATCAAGCCAGGTTCGGCCTCCGAGGGGTAGGAACACGGGATGTACGGAGACCGACCCCGTTTCAGACAGCCGATCGGCATGGGTGGCCGCTCGGCCGGCCCACCGCCACGTGACGTGCTGGTTCTGCTCGGGGTCCTCTTCCTCACCTATTCGCTACAGTTCTTCGAGGCCTTCCAGCCTCTGATCGAGTACCTCAAGCTGTCGCGCGACATCTGGCTGCGCGGTCACCTGTGGCAGCTGGCCACCTACCCGTTCGTCGCCGAGAAGTCGTGGCCGTTCTATTTTCTGCTATCGCTGCTCATCACCTTCTGGTTCGGGCGCGACGTCTTCCGCTTTCTCGGGCGCCGCCAATTCTGGCAGGTGCTGGCCTGGGGATTCGGCGCGGGCGCGATCGTGGCGATGGTGGTGCAGGTCCTCATGGATCTGGCCGGCGCGCAGGTGGCGGCTCCCTTCATTCTCCTGCAGGGGCAGGGCATAGTGCTCACCGTCCTGATCTCCGCCTTTGGCACCGTCTACCGCAATGCCACCATCTTGATGTTCTTTGTCCTGCCACTCAAGGCGAGCTGGTTTCCCGGGCTCTACATCCTGTTCGCCTTCATGAGCTTCCTGACCACCAAGGACTTTGCCGGCTTCCTAGGCGTCTGCGCCGCCGTCGGCGTCACCACCCAGACCCTGAGCGGCCGCGGCCTTGGCCGCACCCTCCGCGAGTGGCGCCTGCGCATCGAGCGCAAGGTCCTGGAAGCCCGCCTCGAGCGCATGAAAAAGAAACGCGGCATGAGGATCGTCAAGCCCCCCGAGGACGACGAGCCGAGCGGCGGGCCCTGGATCAACTAGTGCCCTGCTCGAGCCCGAGGCGCTGATCGAGCAGGGCACTGGCAGGGTAGGAGGGCCTCAGTCTCCGCGAGTACCCAGCAGGTCCCACTGGGAATAGCAACTGGCGGACTCGCAGGGCGGAGCGCCGCACCATTCCCCGGGCCAGAACTTGCCGCCGGGGCGACACAGGCCGCCGTGACAGTAGGGCCTGCCGCGGCAGGCGTCCTCGTCGAGGATGTCGCACTCGCAGCCGAAGTTGCTCCAGCAGCAGGCGCCGACCTCTCCGCATTCCTGGCCCGCGAACCACTTGGCGTTCGGGCCGCTGCAGTCGTGCTCCAGGACGTGGACGCACTTCTTGGTGCCGCTGTCAGTGCAGGCGCCCCACTGCGGCGGAGGCTCCGGGTACAGCGCGTCGAGGGCGGCCAGGTCATCGGGCGTGAAGTTCATTCCGCCACCCATGTTGCTGGGGCAGCCTTCGCCCGCCACTTCCAACGGGCAGCACAGACAACCGGCGTTACACTTTTCGTCGGTCCCCGGACAATCGCTGTCGCGGACGCACTCGTCGCCGGAAGACGCGCAGACGCGCTTGCACATCAGATAGCTGTTGTAGTGCATGATGCTCTGCAGGTCGTAGGGGATATCCGGGATGGTTCTGCCATACGTCATCTTGCTGAAATTCCTGCTTTCGCCGGATCGTACGCAGTCGGGAAAGTAGATTACGTGGTCGTCTCGATCATGGCGTTGATGCGTGTGGTAGAAGCCCAGAGCGTGGAGGATTTCGTGCCGCACGACGGCTTGATGAGTGCATTTCGACTGCGCCAGATCGGCGATGCGGCGGGAAGCTTTGTAACCGATGTATGTGTTGCACTGGTTGTTGCCGGTGTCGATGAAGTCGACGTAGCCGGCTTCATCGCTTCGTGGCACGAAACGCACGTTCGAATTGTCTTCGATGTATTCGATCGCCTCCTTGACGGAGACGGTCAGTGCGCCGGTGCTGATGACGTAGGGGACGATGCCGTCGGGCCAGGTCTTCCAATTGGTCGCGTGGCGTGCCGCGACATGGTCCGGCTCCCTGAGATCGCTGAAGAAGACCTCCAGCGTCTCTTCGTCGAGCAGCACGTCGTCCATGACGAAGACGGGCTCACCCTCGATCATCGTGTACGGGAGCTCGAGGTCGTATCCCGGTACCTTTGCGATGGGTCGCAGGGGCGGTTCGGGAAACTCCTGCCGGGATTCGGCACCTGCTGTGGAACCGAATGCCAGCACCAGTGCTGCCAGCGTCGCGAGAGACCACTCGAAGCTTCTAGACATGATGCGTCCTTTCGTTGTTCAAGATCCGTTCTCCCTCCAAGACGGCCTCAGTCCTCGCGAGTGCCCAGCAGGTCCCACTGGGAATAACAGCTGGCGGACTCGCAGGGCGGAGCGCCGCACCACTCTCCGGGCCAGAACTTGCCGCCGGGGCGACACAGGCCGCCGTGGCAGTACGGCCTGCCGCGGCAGGCGTCCTCGTCGAGGATGTCGCATTCGCAGCCGAAGTTGCTCCAGCAGCAGGCACCGACCTCTCCGCATTCCTGCCCCGCGAACCACTTGGTGTTGGCGCCGCTGCAGTTCTGCTCTTGGACGTGGACGCACGTCTTGGTGCCGCTGTCGGTACAGGCGCCCCACAGCGGCACGTCCGGGTACAGCGCGGCGAGGGCAGCTCGGTCCGAGGACCTGAAGCTCTCCGTGCCGCCCATGCCGGGGCTCGGACAGCCGGCGCCGTCCACCTCCAGCGGGCAGCAAAGGCACTCACACGTGCCCCCGCTCGGACAATCGTTATTGCTGTAGCACACGTTGCCGGTGTTCGTGCAGACGCGCTTGCACGAGTCTTCGCTGTCGTAATGCATGATGCTTCGCAGGTCATAGGGGATCCCCGGGATCGTGCTGCCGCTCTTTCTGAAATCTTCGCTTCCGCCGGACCGTACGCAACTCGAAAAGTAGTTCACGTACATGTCTCGATCAGGGCGTTGATGGGTGTGGTAGAAGCTCAGGGAGTGCATGATCTCGTGCCGGACGACGTATTGCTGCGCGCATCCTTCCGACTTGTCCAGATCGACGATCCGTCGTGAAGCGGCGTAACCGGCCCACGCCTGGCAGCGCTTGTTGCCGCGATCGATGAAGTCCATGTAGCCTTTCTCGTTGCTCCTGGGCACGAAGCGGACGTTCGAGTTGGCCTCGATGTAGTCGATCGCCTGGTGGACGGCGTCGGCCAGCGCGGGTGTGCTGATGACGTAGGGAACGATGCCGTCGGGCCAGGTGCTCCCCGTCGTGGTGTGGCGGGGTGCGACATGACCGGGCTCCCGGAGGTCGGCGAAAAAGACCTCCAGCGTCGCCTCGTCGAGCAGCATGTCGCCCATGACGAAGACGGGCTCACCCTCGACCGTCGTGTACGGCAGCTCGAGGTCGTATCCCGGTACCTTCGCGATGGGCAGCGGGGCTTGTTCGGGGAACGCCTTCGGCTCGGCCTCCCCGCGGGGATCGGCACTCGCCATGGAACCGAACGTAAGGTATGACACTGCGATCGTCGCGAGAAACCACTTGAAGTTTCTACACATGTTTGATCCTTTCACCGAGCAGGTGGATTGATATGAGGCTCTCGCCGGAGAGCTGGCGGGAGTCGATCTCCCCGGCGCTTTCGGGTCTCGTGCTCCATATAGAACGGCGACAACAGAACGAGAACGGGATCAAGATTCGGCACCACTCGCCTCGATCCGTGGCGCGGGTGCGCGCTCGCTCGTAGACTACGTAGATGCCCACCGTGCCCGCCGCGACCGTCGACGCCCTCGACGTCTTCCACCCTCTGATCCGCCGCTGGTTCGAAGAGGCCGTCGGCTCGCCGACGGAGGTGCAGACGCTGGCCTGGCCGAAGATCGCGGCGGGGGAGCATGTGCTGATCTCGGCGCCGACCGGCAGCGGCAAGACGCTGACTGCCTTCTTGTGGGCGCTGCACCAGCTGCTCAGCGGCAAGTGGGACAGCGGCAAGGTGCGGGTGCTCTATGTGTCGCCGCTGCGGGCGCTCAATACGGATATCCGGCGCAACTTGCAGCGGCCGCTCGAAGAGCTGGCAGAGCGATTCCGGGAGGCGGGGGAGGAGGCCCCGGGGATCCGGGTGATGACGCGCAGCGGCGACACGCCGCAGGCGGAGCGGCGACGGATGTTGCGGCGGCCGCCGGAGATCTTGATCACGACGCCGGAGAGTCTGAACATCCTGCTCACTTCCAAGGGCGGTCGTTCGCTGCTCGAAGACCTCGAGACGGTGATCCTGGACGAGATCCACTCGGTGGCGGCGGGCAAGCGGGGCACCCACCTGATCACCGCCGTCGAGCGCCTGGTGCCGCTGTCGGGCGAGTTCCAGCGCCTGGCCCTGTCGGCGACGATCCGGCCGATGGAGACGATCGCGGAGTTTGTCGGCGGCTACCGGCTGAGCGAGACGGAGGGGGGATTCTCCTACGACAAGCGGCCGGTGACGATGGTGAAGTCGGCGGCGTCGAAGCACTACGAGGTGCGGGTGCGTTATCCGGCGGCCGGGGCCGGGCCGGATCTCGAAGAGGATTCCATGTGGGAGCTGCTGGTGGGCGACTTCCGCAACGTCATTCGCCGCAACCGCTCGACTCTGCTGTTCGCCAACAGCCGCCGCATGACCGAGAAGGTGACCCGCCTGATCAACGAGGGCGCGGGCGAGGATCTCGCCTATTCGCACCATGGATCCTTGTCGCGCGAGGTGCGCGCGGTGGTGGAGAAGCGGCTCAAGGAGGGCGAGCTGCGGGCGATCGTGGCCACCAACTCGCTGGAGCTCGGCATCGACGTCGGGGCGCTCGACGAGGTGGTGCTGATCCAGACCCCGCGCGCCATCTCCTCGGCGATCCAGCGGGTCGGGCGCGCCGGCCACGGAGTGGGGGAGGTGAGCCGCGGCATCTTCTATCCCACCCACGGGCGCGACTTCCTGGACGCCGCGATCGTCGCCCGCAGCATCCTGGACCAGGATATCGAGAGCATTCAGCCGATCTCGGCACCGCTCGACGTGCTGGCGCAGGTGATCCTCTCCATGGTCGTGGCCGAGGACTGGAAGGTCGACGAGCTGTACGCGGCGCTGCGCACAAGCTACCCATACCGCCACCTGACGCGCCGGCAGCTCGACCTGGTGGTCGACATGCTCACCGGCCGCTACGCCGACAGCCGGATCCGTGCACTCAAGCCCCGAGCGTCGCTCGATCGCATCGGCGGCGTGCTGCGGGCGCGCCCCGGCGTCGCCCGGCTGCTCTACATGGCGGGCGGCACGATCGCCGACCGGGGTTACTTCGCGCTGCGCCTGCAGGACTCCATGGCCAAGCTCGGCGAGCTCGACGAGGAGTTCGTGTGGGAGCGCTCGCCGGGCGACGTTTTCACTCTCGGGGCACAGAACTGGCAGATCCGCAAGATCACCCACAACGACGTGCTGGTGGCGCCGGCGCGGCGTGGCGCCGGCATGCCGCCCTTCTGGCGCGCCGACGCCCAGGACCGCGACTTCTTCTTCTCGCGCAAGATCGCCCGCTTCCTCGGCGCGGTCGAGGATCGCCTGGAGGATCCGGCGCTCGCGACCGACCTGCGTCAGGATTACCGGTTGGAGGACGCGGCGGCCGACGAGCTGCTCGAGTTCCTGCGTGCCCAGAAGGCGGCCACCGGCGAGCTGCCGAAAGCCGGCAAGGTGCTGATCGAGCACAGCGAGGGCCCCCCCGGGGACGACGGCAAGGAGCAGGTGATTCTGCACACCTTCTGGGGCGGAACGGTCAACCGGCCGTGGGTGATCGCTCTCCAGGCCGCCTGGGAGGAGCGCCACGACGAGCCGTGTGAGGTCTTCCAGGACGACGACTGCATCCTGCTGCGTCTACCCCGGGGATTCGAGGCACGGGAGGTTCTCTCGTTGGTACGGCCCGAGCACGTCGAGACCCTGCTGCGCCGGCGGCTCGAGCAGACCGGCTTTTTCGGCGCCCGTTTCCGGGTCGCCGCCTCGACCGCACTGCTGCTGCCGCGCTCCGGCTTCCGCAACCGCACGCCGCTGTGGCTGCACCGCCAGCGCTCGAAGAAGCTGCTCGAGGCGGTGTCGGAATATGGCGACTTCCCGGTGCTGGTCGAGACCTGGCGCACCTGCCTGCAGGACGAATTCGACCTCGAGAACCTGAAGAAGGTACTCGAAGATGTCGAGGCCGGAGACATCGCGGTGCGCGAGGTGCGGACCCAGTCGCCCTCGCCGTTCGCCGCCAACCTGATCTGGCGGCACACCAACCACTACATGTACGCCGACGACTCGCCCGAGGCCGAGGGCGTGTCTCACCTGCGCCAGGACCTGCTCCAGGAGCTGGTCTTCCAGTCGCACCTGCGACCGCGCCTGCCGCCGGAGCTGGTCGAGCAGTTTCGCCGCAAGGTGCAGCGCACCACCGAGGGGTATGCGCCGCGGCCGGGCGAGGATCTGGTCTATTGGCTCGGCGAGCGCATCCTGTTGCCGGCCGGGGAATGGCGGGAGCTGCTGGACGCCGTGGCGAGAGACCACGAGGTCGCCGTCGATGAGATCGCGCGCAGCGTCGAAGACCGTGCCGCCGTGGTGAGATTGCCGGACACGGAGTCCGACGCGATCGTCGCCCTCGACAACGTGCCGCGGCTGCTGCGCGTCCTGGATCTCGACCTCGACGGCCTGAAACCGCGCTCGGTCGTGGCGCCCGAGCACGAGCTGGCGGCCGAACGACGCGAGGATCTGGCGCGGATCCTGACGACCCCCGACGCGCCGGAAGGCGACGCGGAGGACGACTCCGAGGCCCTGAGGTGGACGGCGCTCGCTGACCTGGTGGCCGAGTGGGTGAGATTCCGAGGGCCCTTCGACCCGGGCCTGCTGAGGCGGGTGTTCGGCTTCGGCGACGGCGTGCTGCGCGAGTTGCTGGAGACGCTGCAGGAGTCCCGTCGTCTGGTGATCGATCAGCTGACGCGTGGCGCCGACGCGCTCGAAGCATGCGACGCGGAGAATCTCGAGATCCTGCTGCGCTGGCTGCGCACCAGCGTGCGGCCGAGCTTCGAGGCGCTGCCTGTCGACGCCCTGCCACTGTTTCTGGCCGCCCACCAGGGTCTGGCCGACCGGGGTGACGGCGTCGACGGCCTGCAGGACCGGCTGGAGAGGCTCTTCGGCTACTCGGCTCCGGCGGCGGCCTGGGAAGCCGAGATCCTGCCGGCGAGGCTCGAGCCCTACTATCCGTCGTGGCTCGACTCCCTGATGCAGGAGAGCGAGCTCGCCTGGCTGGGTTGCGGCAACGGCAAGTTGCTGTTCGGCTTTCCCGCCGACTTCGAGCTCTTCCAGGAAGCGGCCGAGAACGGGGGAGACGTTGGGGGCGACGCCGATGACGGAGAGCGCGGGCAAGACGCTGACGCCGTGACCTCGCTCTTTCCGGAGCCCCGCGGGCGGTACGACTTGGCGGAGCTGAGCCGCCATAGCGGGCAGCCCACCGCCACGGTCAGCGACGAGCTCTGGCGTCTGGCCTGGGAGGGGCGAGTGGCGAACGATTCGTTCGTCGCGGTGCGCAAGGGGGTGGAGAACAAGTTCCAGCCGGTGGACTCGGCGCCGTCGCGCTCTACCTCGAGGAGCAGGCGGCGGTCGAGCTTCGACCGCTGGAAGGCCAGCCGGCCTTTTTTCGGCAACTGGCACGCGGTCGAGGCCCCTTCCGGGCCTCGGGATGTCCTGGAACAGGAAGAGCTGACGAAAGATCGAATTCGGGTGCTGCTGCAACGCTACGGCGTACTGTTTCGTGAGCTGGTGGTACGCGAGCTACCGCCCCTCAAGTGGGCGCGGGTCTTCCGCTCGCTGAGATTGATGGAGCTCTCCGGCGAAGTGCTGGCCGGGCATTTCTTCACCGGCGGGCGCGGTCTGCAATTCATCTCCCACACCGCCTTCAGGCAGTTGCGCCGCGGTCTGCCGGAGGACGCCATCTACTGGCTCAGCGCCGCCGATCCGGCGTCCACCGCCGGAGTCGACATCGAGGGGCTCAAAGGTGAGTTGCCAGCGCGTCTCGGCTCGAACCACCTGGTTTACCATGGGCGGCAACTGGTGATGGTTTCGAAGCGGCGGGGCCGCGAGCTCGAGCTGCGCTGCGGCGTGGATCATCCCCACCTCGAGGACTACCTCGGCGTGCTGAAGGTGCTCCTGACCCGCGAGTTTCAGCCGCTGTCCTCGATCGACGTCGAGACCATCAACGGCGAGCCGGCCGCTTCCAGCCCCTATCGGGCTCGGCTCGGGGAGATCTTCCGGTTGACCCGGGAGCCGCGGTCGGTGAAGCTGTGGAAGCGATATTGATGGCCGATCAGGCCGAGGAGGCGCCGTGACGGACCGCGAACCGACATTCTCACAGGTCGAAGACTGGCCTGGCAGGGAGGGGGCGGTACCCCCGCGATCAGACCGGGTGCGCATCCGCCTGCCCACCGGGGAGTACGAATGGGTGACGCCGGAGGCCTTCAACCTCATCAGCGAGCGCGAGTTCCAGGATTCGCAACAGCTGCGGCGCCTGCGCAAGCAGCGCAACCTGGCGTTGGGGCTGGCGGCCGTCGCCGTCATATCGCTGCTCGCCGGGAGCCTGTTTCTCCTGGCGCGGCTCGTCCGGTCCGGCCCTGTCGAGCCGGCGCCCCCGGCCGTCGCCCAAGCGGCTCCCACGCGGGCCGCCGGCGAGCAGCCCGCGACGCGGCCCGTGGCAGGGCCGGTGGCTGCCGGCGTGGTTTCGGCCGAAGAAGGAACGCAGCCACCCGCGAGAGCCGAGGCAGCGGCCCCGGATGCCGCCGCGATCGAGCGCACCGTCAAGGACTGGGCCGCGGCCTGGACGGCGCAGGACGTCGACCAGTACCTGGGGTTCTACTCACCGCTCTTCCAGGTGCCGGGTGGCATGGACCGGTCGAGCTGGGAGCAGCGTCGCCGCGACCGGCTCACCCGTCCGCGCCTGCTCGCAGTGACGGTGAGCGAGATCGAAACGACGCCTTCCGATGACGGCACGGCGGTCGCCCGATTCGTGCAGGTCTACCGATCGCCCGGTTACCGGGACCGGGTGCTGAAGACCCTGGAGCTGGCCTCCGAATCCGGTCTGTGGCGGATCGTGAACGAGAGATCTTCGCTGCTCGAGGCGGGCTCCGGACCGTTATATACCCTTGAGCATCGTGCCCAGGACGAGCAGAATGAAACCGGCGGTGACCAGCCAGAAGGCATAGGGCGCGAGGGCCGCGATCGGGACGACGTGCCCGAGGATGCCGAGGACTCCGAGCACGACGGCGATGAGCCAGACGATCTGAGTGGGCGCACTGAGCTTCATGGCGAACCTCCTTCAGTGATTGACGGACGAACGGCTACGACCGACAGCACCATAGCTGTCGCGGAGAGTTCGGATTGGCACCTGGGATGGTGAGTGGGTGCAGTGTATCCCATGCACCGCGGAAAACTCCAGCATCCCGCCCCGAGCCAGGTGAACGTCGACTCCGGTACAATCCAGGGCATGCCGACGAGCACGCGCAGCGTGGTGATGGATCGACTTGCCGTCACCCAGGTGGCTGGCTCACGGCACCTATCTGTTCAAAGGCGTCGAGGAGCCGGTCGAGATCTTCGAGGCCGGGGTCGACCGGTTCGCCCCCCTGACCCCGCCGGGCGAAACCGAGAAGGTCCGCCGCCAGGATCACGAGGGCATCCTCGGCTGGCGGCCGGCGGCGGGGCAGATGATCGAGGCGCGGCCCAACTGGGAGCTCGAGCGCAAGCTCGGCGAGGGTGGGTTCGGTGAGGTCTGGCTCGCGATTCACCCCAAGACCGGCGATCGGCGAGTGTTCAAGTTCTGCTTCGACGGCGAGCGCCTGCGCGGCCTGCAGCGCGAGATCACCTTGTTTCGACTGCTCAAGGAGGAGCTCGGCGACCGCGAGGACATCGCCCGCATCCTCGACTGGAACTTCGACCGGGTGCCGTACTTCATCGAGTCGGAATACACCGCCGGTGGCAGCCTGGTCGATTGGGCCCACGACGAGGGTGGTCTCGGAGCCGTGCCGCTCGCGACCCGATTGGAGATCGGGCGCGTCTGATGGACACCATCGGCACGGTGTACATGCAGATGGGTCTCAACGACGAGGCCAAGCCGTTGCTCGAGCAGGCGGTCGAGATCCGCCGCGAGGAGCTCGATCCGGGCGACCCGGACCTGGCGCTGAGCCTCGACAACCTGGCCACGCTGTACACCAACATGAGCCGGTACAAGGACGCCGAGCCGCTCTACTCGGAGTCTCTCGAGATCCGCGAGGCGCTCCACGGTCAGAGCCACGTGGCGGTCTCCGACAGCCTGCTGCACCTGGCCAATCTCTACACCAACCAGAACCGCTACGCCGAGGCCGGACCGCTCTACCAGCGTGCCCTCGACATCCGCGAGGCGGCGCCCGAGGCCGAGAGCCTCGAGGTGGCGGCGATCCTCGGCGACTACTCCTCGTTCAACCGTCAGCAGAGCCGCTATGCCGAGGCCGAGGCGCAGTGCGAACGAGCGCTCAACATCGTGGAGAAGGTCCTCGGCCGCGACCATCTCAGGGTCTCCCAGTTGCTCAACGACCTGGCGCTCCTGTACTCGGACCAGGAACGTTACGCCGAGGCCGAGCCGGTGTACCAGCGGGCGCTGGCGATCGGCGAGAGGGAACGGCCGCCCGGTCATCGCGAGCTCAACGAGACGCTCTCGGACTACGCGAAGCTGCTCCACGTCATGGGCCGCGACGAGGAAGCGCGGGAGCTCGAGGTCAGGATTCAGGGTTGAGCTCCGCGGGGTGAGGGAATCCGCGCGCGGATTCCGCCTTGAGGGGTGACTGGCCGCCGTTGGCCACGATCCTCAACGCGCACTCGCGCCACCCACAGGAGTTGCACCATGTCTGGATCGGTTTCCTCGAAGATCTCCATAGCCGCCGCGATCGTCATTGTCCTCGCCTTCGCACTCAGCCTCCCCGCCGCCGCGGCGGTCTCCAGAGACGAGCTCCAGGAGATGGTCGATTCCGGCACGGAGACCGGGTTGATCGTGGCGCTGGTGGAGCGCGACTGTGTCGACTTCGAGGTCGGCCCCGAAGCCCTGATCGAGCTCTCCGCCAGCATCCCGCGCGAGGTACTGCGCGCCGCCGTCGACTGCAGCGCCATCGCCACGCGGCCGGAGAGCAAGGAGTGCAAGGCCTACCGCGCCGCCGCCGCCAATCCGGCGCTCGCCGACTTCCCATTCTGGCTCTCGCCGACCAAGAAGAACCCGCAGGTCGTCTACGAGCTGACCTCGGGCCAGTGGGTCGACGAGCAGTCGGCCGCCGGCCGGGGCGGTAGAGGCTTCAAGGGCACCTTCCACCTCATCCGCGAGCACACCGGCAAGCACCTGCAGCTGGTCGACGCGCTCAACGCCGCGGGGATCGGGAAGTTCGAATTCGACGACCACAGCAAGCTCGACACCTCGGCGGAGCTGCGGGTGCGCCAGAACGAGGCCGTGCTCGACGCCTGCACCGCCCGCGCCAAGCTGCACCTGACCTCGGCTCCCGAGGGCGCGGAAGTGTTCGTCGACGGCGATCTGAAGGGTGAAACGCCGCTCGAGCTCGAGATGCTCTCGGGCGAGCACCGGATCGAGATCGCGAGCCCGACCTGGGCCGTCCATCGCGAGACGCTGCGTCTTCGCGAGGGCGAGACGCGCTCGTTGCGCGTCCAGCTCGAGCGCCTCGCCCGCCTGGCCGTGTCGTCCGAGCCGGCGGGCGCCGTGGTGCTGGTGGACGGCGACACCGCCGGCTGGACGCCGACCGAGGTCTTCGTCGAGCCCGGCGACCACGAGGTGGAGCTGGTGCAGCCGCGGCATGCGCCGCACAAGGAGACCGTATCGGTCTCCTACGGCGACGCGCTGGTGATCGAGGCGCGGCAGATGCCTGTCCCCGAGGGCAGCTACTGCTACGACCTGGCCGGTAGCGGTCCCGTCGACCGCGGCTTCGACGCGCTGTCCGCGGGGCTAGTCGGCAGCGAGATGAACCTGGTGGTGCCGCTCTACATGGTGGTGACCAGCACCATGGGCCGCCAGTTGCCGTCCACCCACGTGGTCGACGGCAAGCGCATTCTCTTCGCCCCCAGCTCGGGCAAGAAGTACGAAGATGACCCCTGGGCGCTCGAAGGGCGGGAGCTCACCGGCTGGGCCTTCGGCGAGTTTGCCTCGGAGGTGCTCCACGTACCGCCCGGCCCGGTGACCGTGACCGAGGTGTCGCGCAAGAAATCGGCAGTGGTCGTCGAGCTGCGCCACGACACCGGCGAGAAGAACGCGATCTACTTCGATTTCACCAGGAACCTCAAGCAGGTCGGCATGGAAGAGCTGGCCGGTGCCATGTGCCTGCCGTTCTCGCGCTACGAAGGCTGACTACACCAGCTCCTGGATGTACTTCTCGTTCAGCAGGCGCCAGAAGACGACGAAGAAGGCGGTCAGCGGAATGGCCAGGATCATGCCGGTGATGCCGGACAGCGCCGAGCCCCAGAAGAAGATGGCGATCATGATCACCATCGGGTGCAGGCCGGTGCGCTCGCCCATGATGCGCGGGGTCAGCACGTAGCCCTCGATCGTCTGGACGATGGTGAAGACCACCAGCACCCCGACCAGCGTCGGCCAGCCGCCGTCCTGCTGGAACAGCGCCAGCGGCAGCGCGACGCCGAGGCCGACGATCGAGCCCAGGTAGGGGATGATGTTGAGGAAACCGAGCAGCAGGCCGATGATCAGGCCGTAGGAGAGGCCGACGATCTCGAAGCCGATGGCGAACAGGATGCCCTGCATCAGCGCGATCACGAACTGGCCGCGGAAGAAGGCGACGATGATCTCGACGAACTCGTTGACCAGGTAGGAAATGTCATCGCGCGTGTCCTTCTTGAGGAAGGGCAGGGCGGCGTCGGACCACACCCGGCGTTGCCCCTTGAGGTCGATGAGCAGGAAGAAGGCGACGTAGACTGGCAGCACCGCCCAGCCGAACAGGCTGCCGAGGGCGCCGAAGAACCCCGAGCCGGCCGACAGTGCCTTGCCGCCAACGAAGCGCAGCGCCTGGAGCACCGCGCCCTCCTGGCCCTCGAGCGCCGACCTCAGCTTCTCCTCGACGCCGTACTTGTGCATGACCTCCTGGATCTTCGGAGAGCTCTCTTTCAGCTTGACTACGCCTTCCTTCCACCATTCGGGGATCTTGGAGATCAGGTCCGAAGCCTGTTCCACCACCAGGTCGCCGAGGAACCAGCCGAGGCCCGCGAGCGGCAACAGGATGATCAGGAACACCGCCACCAGCGCCGCCGGCTTGGGCAGCCCGCGGGCCACGAACCAGTCGAAGTAGGGGTTGAGGATCAGGGCGACGATGCCGGCCACCGCCACCGGCAGGAAGACGCCCGAGAAGCGGCTGAAGAAGGCGCCGATCAAGGCCAGCAGGGCCGCCACCGCGCACAGGATGACGATCACCGAGACGACGGTGACGGCGACGCCCACGGTGGCGCGTTGGCGGTCGCCGAGGATCGGCAGCGCGATCGGCTGCGCGGGCTCGTCGACGGCGTCGGTGTCCATCGGGCCGTCCGGGGCGTCGGATGCCGCGTCGGATGCCTGTTCCTGCTGGCGGTCGCTGGACTCCATGGTGCTGCTCCTTCGCGTCGAGGCTGGGGTGGCCCTATCCTCCCACAATCGGCTGCCCGAGGGGCCGGCCCTGCTCGTCCTTTCGTCTCTGGCGGCGGGATTATTCAGGCGGCCGGACTTACGGCACCGCCGAGCCGGGGACAAATGGATTGAGGATCTCCAACCCGCATTCCTCGAAGTCGCGCACATCGCCGGTGGCGATTGCGAAACGATGGGCTCGCGCGATCGCCGCGATCTGACCGTCGGGGACACCCATCGGTCGACCGATCTCTTTGCGGTGGGCCATCAGCTCACCGTAGAAGCGAGCCGCTCTCGCGTCGAAATCGACGATACGGCGCTCGAATCCGCGGGCAACGAACCGTTCGAATTGCTCCTCGAGATCGCGACGGCGCTTTCCTTCAGGCAGGACAAGAAGACCGTAGTGTATTTCTGCCAAGGAGACCGTCGAGAGGTAGAGCCGCGTCGTCTCCTCGCCGTTCAGCCAGTCCAGGACGTTCTGGACCGGCGTCGGCTTCATGACCGCCGAGATGACATTGGTGTCCAGCAGGATCAATGGTCGAGATCTGGCGGTTGGTGCGGTTCTCGGGGCGGGAGCTTCAGCTCGACGCCGTGAGCGGGCTCGAAGCACTCGACCGCCAGCTCGCCCAGGCGATCCGGCGCCGCGACCGCGCGCTTCAGGATCCGGCGGGCTTCTTCCTCCATCGAGACGCCGTGGCGAGCGGCACGAGTTCGCAGTCCTTCATAGACTTCTCTCTCGATTCTTCGGACGCTCAGACTCGCCATCGTTCTCGTCCTCCATCGAACATGCTAGCACATGCTGGCATGTTTGATCGGAGCGGCGATGATTGGCCTCAGGCCGCGGACCGCTGATCTTCTTCGCCCGAGGCCATGTGCTGCCTCCAGGCATCGAGGCCGCCGGCCAGGGGGCGGACTTTGCTGATCCCCTTCTTGCGCAGCAGGAGCGCCACCCGGGCGCTCGACGCTTCGTTCGGTCACGTGCAGAAGAGCACGATCTCCCTCTCCCGGGGAATCTCCCCGGCGCGCTCCTCGACCTCCTCGACCGGCACGTGCACGGCCTCAGGGATGCTTTCGGGGTCGGCCTCGAACTCCACCGCGTGGCGCAGGTCGACGACCACGATCTCTTCGCCCGCGGCGCGCCGCCGCTCGAGCTCGTCAGGCGTGATGCGGGCGATGTGCAGCTCGCGCAGGAATCGCTGCCGTTGCACGTACTTGTACAGCACGTAGGCGGCGACCGCCGCCACCAGCAGGCCGCCGAAGCCGGCGCCGTAGGCCGAGATCTTCTCGGCCAGCGCCTCGAGCTGGTCGCCGAACAGGTAACCGGGAGCGCCGAAGCCGAGGAGCCACAGCAGCGCCCCCAGGGCGTCGAAAAGCAGGAAGCTCGACAGCCGCATGCCGAAGATGCCGGCCAGCGGCGGCGCTACCGTGTTGTAGCCGGGCAGGAACTTGGCCACCAGCAGCGAGCGGGCGCCGTGGCGGGCGAAGAGGTCCTCGGTGCGGCGCACGCACGAGTCGGGCTCGAGCGAGATCCGGCACAGCCAGCTCAGCACCCGCGTGCCGCGCCGCCGGCCGAGCTGGAACCACACCAGGTCGCTGATCAGCGACGCGGCGACGCCCACCACCAGCGCCATGGCCAGATCCAGCTGGCCGGTGCGCACCAGGGCGCCGGCGGCGAGCAGGAACGGCAGCGCCGGCACCGGCAGGCCGATCTGCTCGGCCAGCACCAGGGCGAAGAGCAGGTAGTACTTGTAGTGGACGACGAAGTCCAGGATTTCTTCCAAGCGCTCCTCCCGCGGTCGGGCTCACTCGCCGGTCTCGGTATCCTCGTCGTCGATCTTCACCGTCATGCGCTCCAAACCGCCGCAGCCCGTTTCGCTCGTGCTCACCCGCCAGAGGCCCTCGTAGCCGTGGATCAGCAGCTCGCCGTCGTGATCCGCGATGTCGAGCCTCTGCCAACAGGAGGGCTCCGCCCCGAGGTGGATCAGGAGCTGGGGGACCGTGTTGCTGTGACCCACGATCAGCACCGCGGTGTCGTCGGCATGGGTCTTCCCCAGCTCGTCGAAGAAGGCCCCCAGCTCGTCCTCGCGGATGGTGCGGGGATCCGGGCCGATCGGGATCTTCGCGGCCTCAGCCAGCGGCATGCCGGTCGCCAGCGTGCGGGTGGTGGCGCTGGTGTAGATGGCGGCGACCTCGGCGTCCGTCAGCGTCTCGGCGAGCCTTTCGGCGCGGTCGATCCCGACCCGGCTCAGCGGGTGGAAGGCGTTCAGCGCGCGGTCCTTCGGCCAGTACGCGGCCTTGTCGGCGTGGCGGAAAATGTAGATCGTCTCCAGGGCTTGCAGGCCGGGGGCCGCGACCAGCGTCATCACGAGCCACGCGAAGATCATCCATCTCATCGATCGCTTCTCCTGGTTGGTCCACGAGTCAGCGGCGCCAGCCCATGGACGGAGTGACTTCGTCCACGGCTCGGTGGCGCCTGCCCGTGGACAGAGAAGCTTCGTCCACGACTCGGTGTCGCCTGCCCGTGGACAGAGAAGCTTCGTCCACGACTCGGTGGCGCCTGCCCGTGGACAGAGAAGCTTCGTCCACGACTCGGTGGCGCCTGCCCGTGGACAAAGAGTGGTCTTCCAAGGCGGAAGCGGGCCAGAGGCATCTATTCGCGCTCCTCACGCTCACGCAGCCTGCGCGCCATCGTGCCGAATTCCGGATGGGTCTCGAGCTCGGCGTCGCTCAGCTCCTCGAGGTGGCCGTACGCTAGCTCCTGAGCCCGGCGCTTTGCTTCCCGCTCCCGGCGCCGGATTCCACGACTGTGTCTCTTGGATGCCAAGGAGCTGAGGCGGTTGCCGCAGCTCGGCCGACACCAGCGTTTCGAGCGGTTGCTCGAGCGGTCGTAGAAGACCACCCGGCAGATGGAGCTGGCGCAGACCTTGAGCCGCTCCCAGGTACCGTCGTCCTGGGTCCGCGAGACGATCAGCAGCAGTCGCCCGAGCGCGCCGTCGATCCCGCCAGCCGCCGGCTCCAGACGCATCCTGCCGCCGGGCTCGTGCCGCCCGCGCAGCAGCGCCGACTCCGTTGCCCGATCCAGCGTCTCGGCGACCTGCTCGTTCGACTGACCAGCGATCACCGAGCGCCAGCCCTCCCGCACCTCGGTCGCCCGCGTCAGGTCCGCCGCGCTCAGCTCGGTGCCGGGCGCCAACAGTCCGTGGCGCGCCAACCATTCGGCGAGCGCACGCGGGCTGGCGAGCTCGTCCTTCTTCGCTTCACGGTCCACCGTGTTGACGAACGCCTGCACGAGCCGCAGCTCGCCCGGCGCCGGCGGCAGATCCGCGGGGCCCTTCTTCTTGCGTTTCATGGCGGGGATCGTACCATCCCGGCGTCTGCATCGTTCTCTAGAAAGGCCCGCCTCGCGGCGGGCCTCGGAAACGGCCGAGCTGGCTCGGCCGTCAGCGGATCTCAGCGCGGATCCGTACACCTGTGCACGTGCCGGATCAGTAGGCCCGGAATTCCCCGATCCCGACCTCCATCCGGCTGTCCGTGGTCCAGGTGCTGTGCATGTCGATCACGATCTCGGTCACTCCCGCCATCGGTGACGGGAAGTCAAACAGGTTCGCGGCGGGCGTCGGCGGATTCACCATCGACTGCCCCTGGAGAACCTGGACCCAGGAACCGTTCTGCAGTACCCAGACGTCGAAATTGTTGGAGCTGAAGCCGCCCCGAAAGTTGGAATCCTGCCAGAGAGCGATTCCCTGGAAGGTCTGCGCCTGATTGAAGGTATAGCGAAGGACGCCGTATTTCTGGTTGTCGGGAGCAAACCAGATTACGTTCAGGTTGGCGGAGCTGTGGGTCGCGTCCAGACCTTCTCCCGTCAGCCCCGAGCCGTCGATGGTGTTGGCCGCGCTGTGTGTGGCGTTGAAGTGCCACGGACTGTTTCCGGATGTCCCGTTATTGAATGACTGGTACGACTCGGCAGTGTCCGCGGCGACCGGACCGCTGGGCGCCGCCGGATATGGTTCGGTGTCTCCGTACTCGACGAAGTAATACCACGTGTCCCAATCGGGCAGGTCGTTCCAGTTGGGCTTGCCGAAGCCCGCGTAGTGCTCCCGGCCGGTGTAGTTGTTGGGCTCTCCGGGACTCCATCCACCGTAGACCAGGCTCTGGCCGCTTTCCGGTCCGGCGTCCCAGGTGAAGTTGCCTTCTTGCTGGGCATCACTGGCGGAGATCCAGGCATATTGCACGTCGATCTCCGGCGAGAAGGTTTGGTGCAAGAAGTCATTCTCCTCCTGGGCGGTGACCGTGGCCAGATAGCCTTGCATGCCGTTGTAGGTGCGGGTGGCGGCTTCCGCCAGCGCCTGGGCGTAGGTCAGCCGGGTCTTGACCAGCTCATAGTGGTGGTCCGTGCCGGCGAAGTGGACCGGTTCCGGAGCAGCCGGCGCCGCGCCGAACGTGAGACCGGGCCAGGCATTGGCGTCGGTCGCCTTCGGATACCCCGGGTCGGCCCGGTCGGCCGCGATGTCATAGCGGACGTAGGAGTTGCCGCTGAAGAAGTATGCCTTGCCGTTGCCCCAATTGACGGCAGCGTCGATGGTGTTGAACGTGAGGCCGGGCCAGGAATTGCCGTTGATCGGCCTCGGGTACCCCGAGTCGGCCCGGTCGGCCGCGATGTCGTAGCGGGTATAGGAGTTGCCGCTGAAGAAGTACGCCTTGCCGTTGCCCCATTCGAGGGCAGCATCGATGGTGTCGAACGTGAGGCCGGGCCAGGAATTGCCGTTGATCGTCTTCGGGTACCCCGAGTCGGCCTGGTCGGCAGCGATGTTGTAGCGGGTGTAGGAGTTTCCGCTGAAGAAGTACGCCTTGCCGTTGCCCCAATTAAGGGTGGCATCGATGTCGTCGAACGTGAGGCCGGGCCAGTTAGTGCCGTCGATCGTCTTCGGATACCCCGGGTCGGCCTGGTCGGCCGCGATGTCGTAGCGAATGTAGGAGTTGCCGTTGAAGAAGTACGCCTTGCCGTTACTCCAGTTGACTGCCGCGGACACCTCCTCGGCTGCCGCCGGGCTCAGGTGCCCGAAACAGAGCACGGCCGCAACGGCCAGCAGGGCGGTGAAATGCCAGGTCTGCCTGTAATTGAGGGGCCTGTCCCTTTCCGATTGCGGTCGCGAAGACGGTTTCCGACTCATGATTTCCTCCTCTGTCGCAGGTGGTTGTCGCCTCTCTACCTTGTCTAACGCAAAGCGGGTGAAAACCGTCTCATCGCGAAGCCAGAAGAATGCGAAGATCGCAGCCGCGGTCGTCATCAGGACCATGATCCGTCGACGCGCGGCAACCAGCGACGCAGGCCGGTGAAGAGCAGCAGCAAGGCGCCCAGCGAGCAGACGATGGCGGGGCCGCTGGGTAGGTCCCACTGGTAGGAGGCGAAGAGGCCGAGGGCGCTGGCGGCGAGGCCGACGGCCCAGGCGATGGCGATGCGGCGGGGCCAACGGTCGCTGGTGGCAATGGCGATGATCGCCGGCGCCACCAGGTAGGCGAAGACCATCAGGACACCGGCTACCTCGACGGCGACGGTGATCACCAGGCCGAAGGTGAGGTAGAAGAGGAAGTCCCACCAGCGCACGGAGAGGCCGTCCTCGAAGGCGCGCTCCGGATCTTCGGAGATGATGATGAAGCGGCGGCGCAGGGCGTAATGGATCGCGCCGACGGCGGCGCAGATCAGGAGATCGCGCAGCACGGTGCCCCAGGTGACCCAGAGGATGGCGCCCGACATCAGCTCTTTGACGTGCTCGGCGTGCTCGGGCAGGCGGTCGGCGACCAGGATGGTGGCGGCCGAAGCGACCACGTAGGTGATGCCGATCACCGCCTCCTGTGGCACGCGGCCCCGGCGCATGCGCGTCCAGGCGAAGATGGCGGCGTCGAGCACGGCGGCGCCCAGGCCGAAGGCGAAGCTGCCGGCCGAGCCCGGCTCGTGGCCGAAGAGGAACGACGCGATCGCGCCGAAAGCCACGATCTGCGCCAGCGCCAGGTCGACGAAGATCACCTCGCGCCGCAGCACATGGATGCCGAAGTAGCCCAGGATGCCGACCAGCACCAGGCAGGCGGCGAACGGTGCGGCGAGAAACGACAGCACGTCGAGCATGAAGATCTCCTAACCCTCGAAAGCCTCTGCCAATCGGTTCACCCACAGGTCGACCAGCGCGAAGTAGTCGTCCGCCCCCTCGATGCCGGTGCCCAGCGGCACCCGCACCGCCCGGCAGCCGGTGCGCTCGGCAATCGCCTCGACCTGGCGTGGGCTGAAGTAGGTGGCGGCGAGCAGCACCTGGATGTCCTCGGCGCGGATGTGGTCGATCAGCGCCTTCACATGGCGAGCCGACGGCGGGATGCCCGGCTTGGGCTCCACGGTTTCGACGACCTCGAGCCCGAACAGCTCGGTGAAGTAGATCCAGTTCTTGTGGTAGGCGACGATCTGGCGGTCGCGGAAGGCCAGGCCGCGGCCGAGCCAGCCGTCGAGCCGGCCGATCAGCTTCTCGCCCTGGTACTCTTGGCTTTCCAGGAAGGCGATCAGCTTGCCCTGCCGGGCCAGGGGATCGAGCGTCTCGGCGCCCAGGATCGCCACCAGGTCCGTGCCGTAGAGCGCCTCGTCGACGCGCCGCTCGAAGCTCGCCAGCTCGGCCGCCGGGGTGCCAGCTACCTCGGTCAGCTCCCGCGCTCACCGCCCCGAAAAGGGCCGTGTGGTCACCCTCCTCGAGGCCACACAACGATAGGCATGAGTTACAAGGACTGCTTCTTGAGCAACTCAACGTTACGTTCCGCATTGTGGACGTCGCGAAGCAGCTCCATGAGCCTGCCCGAGCCGGCACGGTCTGGCGTCATCACCAGCCCGCACACCGGGCAGCTGACGCTCTCTCCATAGAGCAGATCCACGATGGACACTTTGAACTGGAAGTTGCAGCAATTGGGGCACGGCACCCCGGGGCATTGACCTTCGGGCACTCCCTGCGCGCCGATCTGGGTGTCTTGGCGGTTGTTCATCACTTGCCTCCTTGACCGTGACGGTTTGTTCTGCCGGCCTTCGGCCCGCTTGGTCTTTCGCCGCTGCGAAAGTCCCCGTTCAAGGGCCTCGGAAGGCTTCGACGCGGATGCCGACGTCCGTGGTGACGCAGTGTGGACCTTCGAGCATGAGGCGCATCAACGCGCTGCCTGGAGGCGGTTCGGCGGGACCTTTGAGTGATAGCTCGAGAGTCGCCTGACCGTTCTCGGCCACCTGGAAACAGCAGCCGCGCAGCGGCTGGCCTTCGACTCGAACCTCGACATCGTTGGCGGCTTCGCCGAAAAGGGCGAGAGCGACGGTCTTGCCGGGATCCGGCAGACCGTCCGGCCTCCTCGCTGTCACCACGACCCGCTCGGCCTGCCTACGGACCAAAATGAGCCTCTGTTTGTCGGTCGTTAGAGAGGGACTGCTCTCGACGGTCTCGGCATTACCCATGAGGTTGAGGAGCTTGAGGATTCCCTCTGGCAAGTCGGCCTGTTGCGCCTTGATGTTGAAGCGCATGTTGGCCTGGAGGTACGGTGAAAACGCCCCCTTCTCTTCCTGGAGGGGCGCCGCCGGGGCCAGGGTGCCCATCCACCGGAACCGCTCCGGCTCGGTGAGGTCGCTGATCTCCTGCTCGGGATCCAGCGGCAGGTACGAGGTCGGCACCTTTTCCGGCGGCGGCGGAGTGACCCGAATGTCGAAACGGAAGTCGGCGTCCTTGACCTGCAGCAGGGGTAGGGGAATCAGCGACAGCTTCGGCAGCTTGATACGCTGGCGAACCCTCTTACCTCCGGGGTCCGCCTGGTCGTACTCGAAAACCACCATCTTGAGCCGGCCCAGCTCCCGGTCTGCGGCGCTGGGAGGCACGCCCGGCCCCTTTTCGAATCCGTAGTGCTCGATGTAGCGGGCACTCCGCTTGGCGGCGAGGAAGTCCGCCTTGATCGTGGCCAGTAGCGGAGCGCCGACGAGATGTCCCAGGGAGACCATGAAATCGGAGGTTTCTCTAGACATTCCTTCACACCTCCCGAACCAGTTCTTCGCCTCCATCCTCTTCCACGACCCACTGGGTGCCGAACCGAGTGGCGTGGATGTGGAGGTTTTGCACGGCGTGGGCCGGCAATTTCGCGAGGCGCTCGGCGTCGAAGAAGACCTCGAGATTCGGCTGGTCCTGGAGTTTCTCGGGCGCCAGCCGAGCGTCGATCTCATCGCAGGCGCGTTCCAGGACCTGTTCCAGGCGGTCGCCGATGGCAAGCTGCCGCCGGTCGGCTTCTTCCGCCGTCGGCGGCTCGATATGGTCTCGCAGGCCCGGGTGCTGACCGACCTCGTCGTTCAGAGTCCGCTGGATGATCCGTTTCGCGGCCTCGCGGTCGAGCTTCTCATCGGCGACCAGCTCGCCCAACCGAACCAGGAGCTGGCGCGCCAGGCGCTGCGCCAGCCCGTCGCGGATCTCGGCACCCTCCAGCCGTCGCCTCAAAACGCACAAGGTCTCGCGCCCTTCGGGCTCCTTGCGTTCGCGCTCGCGGATCCGGGCCGCGACCTGGTCCAGGACCGCGGTAGCGATCCACGAGCACGGCTGGTGAAAGAGGCCCAGGCTGGGGGCGAGCTCGTCACGCCCGCCCCCCTCCATCAGCGCCACCGCATCGATGCCGTAGTGTAGGTCGATCTCCACTTCCTTGAGTTGCTGGCTCGGTATCGGGAAGATCCGCAGGATCTTGTCGTCGCGGTACTTCCGTGCCAGCCGCCGGGTGAGACGGTTGGCACGGTTCTGGGCGAGCGAGAGCTCTTCCAGGATGGCGGTGACGGCTGCTCGTAGGGTGGCCATGGGCTTCTATCGCGGACGTTTCTCAACCGTGGCTACGACTTCTTGCGAGCGCCCTTGCGAGCAGGCGCCTTTTCTTGGGCCTTGGCGGACACCTCGATGCTCGGGGCGCCTGCGGTTAGCAACATTTCTTCAGTGTCCTTTACCTGGATCTCGACCTCCGCCTTGGCGGCTTGCCAGGAAAGTTTGAGTTTGGCATCCTTCGTCCCGGTAATGGCATCCTTTGCCGACAGTTTGAGCGTCTGTTGCCCGTTATCGCCGAGTTCGAACGACGAGGTCTCTACTTCACTATCCACCTTAATCTCGACGTCATCCGCCCCGAGGCCCTCTAGCTCGAAATCGATCGCCGTGCCTGATGGGGCGGGAGCGCCGGTAGCATCCGTGACGGTCACCGTGACCGATTTCGGGTCTTGGCCCTTGACGACTGTGATCTCGGCAGGTTGGCTTCTGATGGTCGGCTCGCGGGCCTCGATGTTGATTGAAAGTGGAATAGCCAGCATCTTCTCCGGCTGCGGCTCTTCGCCTTCGGTGTAGACGCCCGTCACCTCCAGCTCCAGAGGGTATGTACCCTTTTCCGCCTGCTCATCCACCCATAGGGACACCAGCAGCTCTCCCTTGGGGTCCGGCTTCACTCCTTTTTCCTGCCACGCGACGATCTTTGCCGACGGTCCCACACCAAGCTTGAAGCCAGTGGTCGTGGATGTGGCAACCTCGAAGAGTTGTTCGTGCTTCTTGAGGTCGAACGAATAGCCTTCGCCCTCACCGCTCATCCCATTGTTCTCTGTGACGTACAAACCGTTGCCGTTCTTGATCGAACAGTTGAACCTCACCGCGTTCTGGGCGGAATTGTTGTCGCCGGTGAGCCGAGCAGCCGGCGGACTGACGGACAGCTCGCCGCCCGGGGTGGCGGTGGTGGCGGCGGCGGACAGGATGTTCAGAACCGTGGAGAGCCCGGCGGGAAGGTCAGCCTGGCTGGCCCGGACCGCGACGTTCTGCGTGTACTCGACGCTGTACCTCGATTCGGAGGTCGCCTTGGACGCCTTCTTGGACGAGTATGAAGCCTTGAAGTTCGCTGACAGGCTGGCATAGGGCGCGAACCCTACTTCCAGTTTACCCCCTGCCTCGGCGGCGATGTTCTGTTCGGACGTGGTCTCGGTCGTGCTGGACGATGCGGCGTTGATGTTGGCCGTGAAGTCGATGTTCACCAGATCGACGACGATGGCAGGAATCGGCACGATGACGAGGATCGGCACGATGAGTTTCTGCTCGCGGCCGTCTTGCTGATAGGTAAACGAAACGTTGACGGCGCTCTTTTCACCGGTGTTCTTGTCTTCGTTTAGACCGACGTTCTTGATGAATTCCCACGTGGACTGGGCGGCCATGACCTGTGCTTTGATCGCAGCTTCCAGCGGCCCACCGATGAGGGCCGAGTAATCGATTCCATTCAGCAGATTCTGAGCGGCTGTCGCGGGCGCGTTGTCGACTGGCATCTTGTCCTCCCTTTCTCGTTACAGTGTCGGCCAGCTCCCTCGACGGTCTCCGATCTTCAAGGACACGATTGATACAATCCTGTCCGCTGAAGAGCCCACTCTGCGGCCCGCAATAGGCATGCAAGCCGTCGGCCATCAGTACATGGATCGGGTCCATCGCGACACCTCTACGCGAGGGTAGCCGACTGTCGCTGACCTCAGTATCCTCGATCCAAACCCCCCCCGACAATTCACAGAACTACGCGATTTGAGGTGCACGAACTGCCAACTCCGGCGGCTACACCTACCTACCCGGGTCCACCGGCTTCCCCCAAGGCTGGTGCGAACCTCCGGGCAGATGTAGAAGCCGCCACCGCTCACGCAGCGGATCGCCTCGATCAGATTCTCCGAAACTATCCGCAGATGTTCGGATTCTGGCTTCGTGAGCTACCGACTCGAATCCCGAGAGTCGATCGAGCCCAACGTTGGAGCACTGGTGTAAACGTCAAGCCATCGATGGACCCAAGTCGCGTCGATCCCGCTCGACTGTCGTCAGGCCGTGGCGGATGGCGTACTTGGTGAGCCCGGCGACACTGTGGATGCCGAGCTTCTCCGCCAGGTGCCGGCGATGGGCGGCGACGGTCCGTTCGCTGAGGAAGAGCTCCGCCGCGATCTCCTGGCTGGTCAGACCTTCGGCGACCATCTGCAGGACCTCGCGTTCGCGGGCGGTAAGCCCCAAGTCGATCGTCGGCTTGTGGCCCACCAGGCAGGCCCGATATTCCTCGACCGCGGCCGCAGCCATCTCCGGGCACAGGCAGATCCTGCCTCTGGCGACGCAGCGGATGGCCTGGTTCACTGTCTCCGGGGGGCAGTCCTTGAGCACGTAACCCGCGGCGCCGGCCTCGAGCGCCGCCTGCAAGTACTGCCTCTGACGGTGCATCGACAGGCACAGGATCTTGATCTCCGGCTGCGCAGTGACAATCTGTCGCGCAGCCTCGATGCCGGAGAGGCGGGGCATCGAGAGGTCCATGACGACCACGTCCGGCTCGAGCTCGCACGCCGACCTCACCGCCTCGCGGCCGTCCCGAGCCGTGCCTACAACCTCGAGGTCGGGCTCTCCAGAGATCAGGGCGACGAGCCCGGCGGCAAACATCAGGTGATCGTCGGCGAGCAGGACTCGGAGGCTCACGGCGATTTCCTTCGATCGCCCCGGCGGCGTTCGATCCACCGGCCGTTTTGATGCGTCAACCGTACCCGAGTGCCGCAGCCGAGGGCAGAGTCGACCTCGAATCGGCCGCCCAGCCCCTCTGTCCGCTCCCGGGCCTGGAAGAGTCCCAGGCCATCGACATCCCGGCCGGCCGATTCGAAACCGACGCCGTCGTCTTCGAGGAGGATCCATATCGTGTCGCTGTTGCCGCCGAGCGCCAGTCGGACACGGCTCGCCCGCGCGTGCTTGACGACGTTGTGGAGCAGCTCGCGGACCACCCGGTAGAGGACGCCACCGGTCTGCGTATCCGGTGGCGACCATCCCTCCCCGACTTCGAAGACGAAGCGGAGGTCGTGGTCCTCTCCGGTCCGTTCACCGAGCGCCTCGAGCGCGGCGGCGAGCCCCAGGTCGTGGAGGATCGGCGGGCTCAGTTGGAAGGTGAGCGACCGGGTCACCTCAATCGACCGGTCGAGGTTCGCCTGGAGCTCTTTCAGGCGAGCGGTCAGCGCCGCGGAGGTCTCCGACTCCCGCAGCTCGCAGATCGCCATGCGGGCCGCCGCCAGCGTCTGCCCGAGCTCGTCGTGAAGCAGGCGGGCGATGCGCCGGCCCTCGCGCTCTTCGGCTTGGAGGAGCTCGGCGTTGAGCTCGCGCAGCCGATCCCGGTACTCGTCGATTCGTTGGACTGCCTGCCGCCACCGGATCTCGGCTGCCTCGAGCTCGGCGATCCGCCGCCGCAGCCGGAGCAGCTCCGAATCGGCGTCTCTCGGATCCAGAACCGTGCCCCTGACGTCTGACCGAGAAGCGGCCTGCCGCAGGGGGTGATGCTGCGGGTGATCGGAGTCGAACTCGATCTGAATTCCGGCCATTCTCCCGCGCTCTGGACGATCCCCCTCGATTATCCAGCTTGGTTGATTCCGAATCGGAACAGAACACCCCTGCGGGTGGTTTTGGCTCGCTACCCGCCGTACCTTTCGGGTAGTCCACCGGTCGTCTGCTCATCCGTGTCGGTCGATCGGCGGTCGCGGCAGCCACCGACGCAGGGCGGTGAAGAGCAGCAGCAAGGCGCCGAGCGAGCAGACGATGGCGGGGCCACTGGGCAGGTCCCACTGGTAGGAGGCGAAGAGGCCGAGGGCGCTGGCGGCGAGGCCGACGGCCCAGGCGATGGCGATGCGGCGGGGCCAACGGTCGCTGGTGGCGATGGCGATGATGGCGGGCGCCACCAGGTAGGCGAAGACCATCAGCACGCCGGCGACCTCGACGGCGACGGTGATCACCAGGCCGAAGGAGAGGTAGAAGAGGAAGTCCCACCAGCGCACGGAGAGGCCTTCTTCGAAGGCGCGCTCCGGATCTTCCGAGATCAGGATGAAGCGGCGGCGCAAGACGTAGTGCAGCGCGCCGACGGCGGCGCAGACGAGCAGGTCTCGCAGCACCGTGTCCCAGGTGACCCAGAGGATGGCGCCCGACATCAGCTCCTTGACGTGCTCGGCGTGCTCGGGCAGGCGGTCGGCGACCAGGATGGTGGCGGCGGAGGCGACCACGTAGGTGATGCCGATCACCGCCTCCTGCGGCACGCGGCCCCGGCGCATGCGCGTCCAGGCGAAGATGGCGGCGCCGAGCACGGCGGCGCCCAGGCCGAAGGCGAAGCTGCCGGTCGAGCCCGGCTCGTGGCCGAAGAGGAACGACGCGATCGTGCCGAAAGCCACGATCTGCGCCAGCGCCAGGTCGACGAAGATCACCTCGCGCCGCAGCACGTGGATGCCGAAGTAGCCCAGGATGCCGACCAGCACCAGGCAGACGGCGAAAGGTGCGGCGAGAAACGAGAGCACGTCGAACATGGCGATCTCCTAGCTTCCGAAAGCCTCGGCCAGGCGCTCGACCCACAGGTCGACGAGCGAGAAGTAGTCATCGGCCCCTTCGGTGCCGGTGCCCAGCGGCACCCGTACCGCCCGGCAGCCGGTGCGCTCGGCAATCGCCTCGACCTGGCGGGGGCTGAAGTAGGTGGCGGCGAGCAGCACCTGGATATCTTCGGATCGGATGTGGTCGATCAGCGCCTTGACGTGGCGCGCCGACGGCGGAATCCCCGGCTTGGGCTCCACGGTTTCGACGACCTCGAGCCCGAAGAGCTCGGTGAGGTAGATCCAGTTCTTGTGGTAGACCACGATCTGTCGGTCGCGGAAAGCCAGGCCGCGCCCGAGCCAGCCGCCGAGGCGGCCGATCAGCTTCTCGCCCTGGTACTCTTGGCTTTCCAGGAAGGCGACCAGCTTGCCCTGCCGGGCCAGGGGATCGAGCGTCGCGGCGCCCAGGATCTCCACCAGGTCGGCGCCGTAGAGCGCTTCGTCGATGCGGCGCTCGAAGCGCGCCAGCCCGGCGTCGTAATGCGCGGCGCCCGCCGGGTCGACGCGCTTGAGCCCGGCGGCGATGTTGCGCGCCACCAGCTTGGCGTTGAGCGGGCTGGTGAAGATGTGGGGATTGCCGTAGACGTGGACGTCGCCGGCCGAGCGATCGATGGTCTCCGGCTGGTCGAGCAGGGGCACGCCGGCGCTGGCGCTCACCCAGCCGGGCTCGCCCTCGCGGATGGCACGGTTGCGCGACTTGTCGATCAGCACCGGCGCCCACAGCTCGAGGTCGAGGCCGGTGGAGACGAAGAGGTCGGCGTCGCGCAGCATGAGCGCGAACGACGGTTTGGGCTTGACGAAGTGGGCGTCCTCGTCGCCGCGGGCGATCGACGACGCCTCGACCCGGTCGCCGCCGACCAGTTGGGCGATCGAGGCGTAGACCGGTAGCGAGGAGACCACGCGAATGGGTTCCGCGGCGATCGGTTTCGCCGTGATGGTCATCAGGCTGAGGAAAATGAGTGTACGTCGCATGCCTGAGCCTCCTCAGTAGGTCTCGTGCTTATGCGGCCCGGCGGCCCAGGTGAGCTGTAGCAGAAAGCGGTCCTCTTCCTCGTCGGTCAGCTCGTCTTCGAGCCGCTGGTACTCCGCCCGCAAGCGCACGAATTCGCTCTGCCACCAGGTCAGGTAAGGGACGATGCCGCGTCGGCGGAAGTCGGGCTCGAACGGGTCGGCAACGTCGTCGTAGCGCAGGCCGAGGTAGAGGTTGCGGCGCAGCAGCCCCTCCAGGTAGGCGTAGCCGCCCCAGGCATCGACCTGGCGGCCGAAGAGGTCGTCGCGCTGCGACAGCAGCACCTCGGTGCGCCAGGTGATCTCGCGGTACTTGGCGCGCTCGGGCGGCTGCCAGTGATAGGTGAGGTCGGTGCCCCAGATGCGGCTGTCGCCACCCGCGCCGTCGCCGCCGGCGATGCCCGAGAGCCCCCACTCGAACCAGCTCGCCTGGCCCGTCTCCCAGAAGCTCTTGACGTGCGCGAGCACCGACAGCTGTTCGAAGTCTTCGCCGCCGAAGACCTCGGCCCCACCGTCGGTGACCTGGAGCGTGATCTCGTTGGCGCTCGCCCACGGTTTCGGCAACAGCCAGCGCAACGACACGCCGGTCTGGGCCAGGGCCTCCTCGCCGAAGTAGGTGGTCAGCGCTGCCGGGTAGGTGACCTGCGGCAGGGCGTGCAGGTGCTGGCGGTTGAGCACCCCGAACTGCTGGCGGAACTTGCCCAGGGTCAGCTCCAGGCCGCCGGGCAGCGAGGAATACTCGACATAGCCTTCCTCGACGTCGATCTCCTCGCCCTCGATCGCCAGGGTCAGCCGGGTGCGCGAGAAGGGGTCGAGCGCGGCCTGCAGATCGATTTCGATCTCCTGGATCTCGAAGTCCTCGCGCCCGGCGTCCGTGGCACTGGCGAGCACGTTGCCGGTGAACGAAATCTCGGGGTTGAGCAGGTTGAGGCTCCGCTGCCGGGGCTCGGCGTCGGGTGCCCCGGTGGGCGGGGTGGTGGCGGGTGCTTCTCCGGCGGCGGCGCGAGCGGCGGCGCGCAGTGCATCGAGCTCATCGCCTGCCGAAGCGTCGGGCCCCGGCGCCTCGGCGGGTAGGGTGGAGGTTCCTTCCAGCTCCGCCAGGCGGGCTTCGAGCCGGCTGAGGCGGTCCTCGTACTCGCGCCGGATCTCGGCGATCTCGGCGCGCAGCTCGGCCACCGGGTCCGGCCCG
Organism: bacterium; assembly: GCA_024226315.1. Classification (GTDB taxonomy): domain Bacteria; phylum Acidobacteriota; class Thermoanaerobaculia; order Multivoradales; family J023; genus JAAELT01. Next base: position 105,537 of record JAAELT010000458.1, read on the forward strand.
GAAGGCTGAGCGATCAGTGGCGATCCCGGAAGCAGCAGCCCAACGAGCAGGGCACCGCTCAGGGATCGCGCGGTCTTTCGGTTCTTCGACACGTTCTCTCCTTTGGATCGACGGCCGCACCCGCGGGCAGCCGGCACTCATTGCCGGCTTGCGTGGGTGTGGCTCGGTTGCAGTGGGGGGAAGACTGCGACGGTCGATCTAGGAGAGAGGGGGCCCCCGGGAGAGCGGCAGACGGTGGGAGAGGTCGGCGACCGGCGCCGGGCTGATGGCGGCGATCCGATGCCCTCGATCGTCCTCGGACCCGGCCCGATCCGGAGATTCCGCCGGCCGGCCCTGGTTCTTGGGTCCGATCTGGCACGCCAGGCAGGCCAGGTCGTGGGGAGCCAGCGCCGTATCAAGGTGCACCGGCTCGGGATGGTGCGCGGCTTCCGCCGCCTCGAATTCCAGGTTCTGCCGGTGGTGGGCCAGCGAGTGCAGGTCGCAGATCACCAACAACATCGCGCCGGCGAGGAGCGGGACGAGCAACCTTGCGGACGGGGAATCGCTGGACAGGACGTAGCGCATCACGCCCAGAGAATAGCACGCGTGCGCGACCGACGGCGCCACCCCCTGGGACGGTCCGCTACCCGAACGCCGCGACCCGCCCGGCGGCGGCGTCGATCTCGAAGCGCCGACGGGCCACGTCCTGCTCGTTGGCGCGGCCCAGGGTGCTCAGAGTGTCGATCGCGTCGCGCAGCAGGTCGGTGCGCACGCACTGGGCGCCGCCGCGCAGCTCGCCGGGCAGCGCGCGGCCGGGCTGGGGCGCGATGGCGCCGGCGACCTCGGCCAGCCGGCGGTCGATGCGCCGCAGCTCGTCGGCGGTCTGGAGGAGGGCCCTCTGGGCTCGGCGGGCGCTGATGACGGTGTCACTCTGGGACAGGTCGGTCTCGGCCATGTCGGTCTCCTATTCGAGGGGGTGATCGGGCTCGCGCTCGACGTCGCGCGCTCTCGATCAGTTCAATCGTCGCTCGGGGCCGAAACCGGCAACGGTGTCAGGAGCCTGCTTCCTCCGACTCGTCCGGCTTCAGCTCGAACACCCCCTCCGGCACCGTTGGGCAGACGAAGAAATACGGGCAGCGCGGGCAGCGCACCTGATCGGGCTTGGTTGGGAAGCGGCCGGCGGCGAGGTCGCCGAGGTAGCGGTCGGCCTTTTCGCAGCGCGACATGATGCGCTCGACCGACATGGCGACCCGGGTGCGGCGACGGTCGGTGAGGTGGAGGACTTCGAGCTCGGAGCCGCCCGCACCGTAGCGCAGGCGCGAGGCGGCTTCGTAGAGGCCGTAGATCATGTCGTCGGCGCGGAAGGAGCCCTTGCGGCCGGTGCGGAAGACGCGCAGCAGGATCTTGCCGTCGGGGAGGCCGGCCCACAGGTCGGGCTCGACGGTGACGGTGCCGCTGGGCAGCTCGATGGGCAGCGGCTCGCCTTGCTCGAGCGGCAGGTCGGCGTGGGACTCGATGAGGTGGTCGACGATGGTGTCGGCCAAGCGCCGGTAGTGGGGCTCGAAGGCGTGCTTCACCGGGCCGGCGTCTTTCCAGGCGGCGTCGAGCTGCTCGCGCACCAGCTCGGCGGCGGGGAAGTCGCCGGGCGGTTGTTCCTTGAGCCAGTCGAGGACGCCGTAGATCGCCCGGTGGGTGCGCACGAAGGCGCTGTCGCGCCAGGTGCCGGGCAGGCCGAAGAGGCGGCCGTAGAAGTAGCGGCGGGGGCATTGCTCGTAGGCCGCGAGGTCGCGGCCCGGCCGAGTGTCGGGTGGCTCACCGACGATCGGGACGAGGCCGTCGTCGGTCGACGGGGCGAAGGCTTCGGCCTTCTCGGGCTCGGCCTTGCCCAGGCGCAGGCGCGACAGGAAGATCGACGGATTGCGGCGCACCGCGCCGGTTCTGCGCGAGCGGTAGAGGTGGAGGTGGGTCTTGCCGCGCGACAGGGCGACGAAGAACAGGCACTCTTCCTCGGCGTCGTGGGACGCGCGGACCAGGTCTTCAGCGTCCAACGCGGCGGAGGCGGCGTCGTCGGCCTGCTCGATCATCCCGGCGGGCGGCGGGCAGCGCGGTGGCCGGAAGTTGGACGGCAGGCCGGTGGTGGTCATTGCGGGCAGGTGCACGGCCTCGAACTCGAGACCCTTGCTGCCGTGGATGGTCATCAGCTTGACGGCGTCGAGGTGCAGCGCGGTGGCCGGGATCTGGCGCAGGTCGCGCTCCTCGGCCAGCAGCACCAGTCGCCGCACCTTGTTGAGCAGGCGGGTGGGCGGGTAGCCGCGGCCGCCGGGCCGGGCGTGGCGGATGAAATTCAGGAACTGGTAGAGTGCCACGCATTGCATGCGGGAGTCCGTTTGCCGTGTTTCGCTCTGAAGGAGTCGTGAGAGGTAGGAGCCGCGGTCGAACAAGTAGCGCGCCAGGATCTGCCAGGGCGTCTCGCGAGGGTCGACGTCGGCCAGGTCGCGGGCCAGGACGGCGAGACCCAGGGCGCCCGCCGAGCTCAGGCCCTCGATCTCATCCAGGCGGTCGAGCGCTTCGAGCGCGGAGATCTCGAGCTCCCGCACCGCGCGCAGGAACACGCGCACGTCCTCGAGCGGCACGGCGTAGCTTTCGAACGCGGCCACCCGCATCAGCGCGCCGCCCCGCCGGTCGGCGATCAGCCACAGGAGCGAGAGCATGTCGCGCACCTCGTCGCGCTCGAACAGGCTGCCCAGGTGCAGCACCGGCACGCCGTGCTCCTCCAGGCCGCGGGAGAACGCATGGACCCGGGCGTTCGAGCGGCAAAGCACCGCCTGCTCCGACAGCGGCACGCCCAGTTCGCACAGGCGCCGGATGCGCGCCGCCACCGCCGCGATCTCGGTGGGGCGGTCGGCGGTCACGCGCAGGTCGGGAGCGCTGCCGGCAGGGCCGAGGTGCGATTCCAGCTCGAGCGGCAGGCCTCGGCGCGAGACGCTCATGTCGCGCGCGAAGCCTTCGAGCGCCTCGACGACCTCGGCGCTCGAACGGTAGTTTACGCCTAAGGCCATGCGCTCGGCGCCCGGGAAATCCTCGGCGAAGAGAGCGATGTTCGACCCCGAGGCGCCGCGGAAGCGGTAGATCGACTGCCGCGAGTCGCCGACCACCCACAGCCGCTCGCCGTCGCCGGCGATGGCCTCGAGCAGGCGGGCGCTGGCGCGGTTGACGTCCTGGTATTCGTCCACCAGCACGTGGCGGTGGCGCAGCCGCACGGCGTCGCGCACCGCGGCGGAGGATTCGAGCAGCAGGGTCGGCTTCATGATCAGGTCGCCGAAGTCGACCGCCTCCTTGAGCGCCAGGGTGCGCTGGTAGACGTCGTAGACCTTGGCCACTTCGAGCGCCTTCTCGGCGCGTTCCTGGGCCTCGTGGTCGCGGGCGGCCGCCTGCATGGCGCGGGCCAGCGTCTGGTACTCCTCGGGGCCGGTCATCTCGTCCTTGGCGCGCGAGATGGCGGCCAGCATCTCCTTGAGCTGCAGGGCGGGCTCGTAGAGGTTCTGATGGTGCTTCAAGCCCAGCACCGGCAGCATCTCCTCCAGCAGCTCGATGGCGTCGCTGCGGTCGAGGATGCGGACCTCGCCTTCTGCCGAGACGCGGGGATGGTGCTTGCGCAGGATCTCGAGGCCGAAGGAGTGAAAGGTGCCGGTCCAGATCACCGGCGCCTGGCGCGGCAGCACGTCGGCCACCCGATCGGTGATCTCTCTCGCGGCCTTGTTGGAGAAGGTCAGGGCGAGAATCGAGACCGGGTCGACACCGCTCTCGATCAGGCGCACGATGCGGGCGACCAGGGTTCGCGTCTTGCCGGTGCCCGGCCCGGCCTCGAGCAGCAGTGGGCTTCCCGTGTGCTCGGCCGCGGCGCGCTGCGACGGATCGAGCGACAGGGCGGACGCCGGGACGTCCGCTCCATCGCCTGTTGCCTCGGGAGGAGCCGCCGGGGGAGCCGGGGTGAGCAGGGACTCGCAGAGCTGCTGGCGCACCAGGTCGATCGGCAGGCGCAGGCGTGAGGCGATCATCGAGGCCCGCTGCGCCTCGTCGAGGAACAGGCGCCGGGTGGTGTCGCGGGGCAGCAGCAGCTCGCGGGCGTAGACGTTGGCCTGGAGCTCTTGACGCTCGCGCGCGCTGTAGGACTCGACCCGGTGCACGCCGGCCGGCGTCGGCTCGTCGGACGAGGAGGCGTCGACGTCGTCGGCGGCGCAGGCGGTGGTGCCCTCGTGCAGCTCCAGGTGGCCGAGCTCGTGGGCGATGAGCGCGGCAGCGGCGTCTTCTTCGACCTGGCCGTTGTAGAAGATCGCCTCGATGCCGCGGTCGAGCACCGCCTCGGCGCCGGCGAGCAGCACGTCGTCGGGCTGGAGCGGAATCAGGTCGTAGCCGCGCTGGCAGGCGCGTGCCTCCACCAGTCGCCAGCCGGCGGGCAGCTCGCGCGCGCCGCCGAGGGCCTGGGCGTGGCTCGCCCGCGCGCGTCGCCTGACCAGCTCGAGGGCGTCCATCGGTGGCGTCGGTCGGAGAGGTCAGTCAGTCGGCCAGCCAGCGGCTCTTGTCCTCCGCCGCCAGAGTCGAGCGACGGACGGCTTCGGCGAAGGTCTCCTTGGGCCCGGAGCGGGGCGGGGCGGCGGCCTTGAAGCTGACCCCGGCGTGCAGCCGGGCGGGCGCCGCCAGGTGCGCCGCCATCACCTGGGGCTGTATCGCGAGCTCACCGCACAGGCCCTCGAGCAGCGTGTCGGGGACCGTTTCGGCGACGATCTTGCGGTCGCGCAGCTTGGCCAGGATGGTCTTGTCGATCGACAGGGCGCCGGCGATGCGCGCGAGCTCCGCCGGCGAGCGGTCGGCGAAGGGGTCCGCCGTGGAGGCCTGCCGTTCGGCCAGGGTCTCTCGCAGTGTTTCGCGGAAGTGGGCCATCGCCTCGGGGACGGCCGAGGCGTCCGCGGCGTCCGCGGGCTCTTCTTCTTCCAGGGTCTCCTGGAGCACCCACTCGACGGCGAAGTCGGTGAGCTCGGCGGCGAACTGGGGATAGCGGCCGACGAAGTCTTCGAGCGCCACCTCGTCCGGCCGGTCGACGGTCGCGACGAGCTCCTGGAGCACGTCCTGTAGGCTGGTCATGTGCCCTCCTCCCGGCCGGTTTTCTTACCGAAGGTCTGGAGCTTGGCCTCGGCGCTGCGCAGCCGGTTGCGCACCGTCCGCTCGGAGCGTCCGAGCAGGTTCACCAGGGTCGCGGCTCGCGGCGCGCTGGAGCTCATCGGTACGCCGGCGAGCCTGTGCAGAACCAGCACCTTGCGTTCCTCCTCGCTCAGCGTGGCGAGCGCCTGGCGGAGCAGCACCATGTCTTCCTGATCCGCCGCCACCGGCAGGCGCCGATCGAGCTCCGAGACGGCCGACTCCGAGTCGTCGTCCTCGTCCAGGGCCACAAGACGCTCCTCGTGTCGTCGCTGGCGCCGGCAGACGTCGATGCGAAGGCGCTTGAGCGCCAGGGCGAAGCGGACCTCGAAGAAGTCCGCCGCGTCACCCGGCTCGGCGAGCGACACGGCGAGCCGGCCGAGAACCTCCTCGCGCACCTCGGCCGCGGGGGCGGGGTCGAAGCCCCTGACCGTCCGTCTCAGGCCGACCTCGCAGCGCGTCAGCAGCACGGGCAGCAGGCGCTCGGCGAGCTGGCGCGAGCCGCCCCGCAGGTCCCGCCGGATCAAGTGCACGATGCATTCCTCGGACATGTGGTCTTCCGTTCCCGGCTCGGCGCGGGCGCATGCCATGATCCGCCGCGGATCGAGGTCGAGAGCCGCGGCGATCTCGGCTTCGATCCGTACCGGCCGCCGCAGGGACTCGCCGCTGGCGGTCGTCCTGGTCAGCGGCTCGACGGCGCGCTCGAGGATCGCGGAGCCCACGCCGTGCCTCTACCCCCAGTGAATCGCCGGCCGGGGCCAAAACCGGCAAGTCGGGCTCTCGATGAGCCGACGGTCGGGTGCTGCGTTGGCCCGCCTCTGGCGGGACGGGGAGTCTGCGGGCGACGGCATGGTGTTTGACGGGCGGATCTCGATAGGTTCGCGGAAGTTTCATCTATCTCAACAGATCCATCAAGTTTCGCATTCCCACTGAGAGGCTAAAGGTCGATCGAGAAAGCTGGGGTATCCTTGAGCGACACGGACCCGGCGGCGAGGAGGAACAACCATGAACGACACTGGGCGCCCCTCCGGGGCGACCGGCACACAGCATCCGCGCGCGGCCCTGATCACGGGGTTCCTGCTCTGGGCTCTCGCGGCTCCGCTCGCCGCCGAGCCCGAACGGGTGGTGCTGCGCGGCGCCCGGCTGATCGACGGTCGCGGCGACGCGCCGCTGGCCGGGGTCAGCCTGGTGATCGAGGGCGAACGGATCGTGTCGGTGAGGAAGACGACCGCGGCGTCCGCCGGCACCCGGGTGATCGATCTGGGCGGCGCCACCCTGCTGCCCGGCTTGATCGACGCCCACACCCACCCCCTGATCTCGACCGACAGCTACCAGATCGACCAGCTGCGCTGGTCCTCGGCCTACAAAGCGCTCAAGGGCCTCAAGGCGGTGCAGGACAATCTCCTCGCCGGCTGGACGACGCTGCGCATCGCCGGCGACGCCGACCGCTATTACGCCCACCTCGACATCCGTAGGGCGATCGACGAGGGGATGTTCGTCGGCCCGCGGATCACCGGCGCCGGCCACTACCTGTCGGTCACCGGCGGCGGCGGCGACATCAACTTCCTGCCCTCGGAGCTGCGCGTGCCGACCGACGGCAAGGTGGTCGACGGCGTTGACGAGATGCGGCGGGCGGTGCGCGAGGAGATCAAGTACGGCAGCGACTGGATCAAGCTGCTGGTCACCGGTGCCTTCATGTCCACCGGCGATCGGCCCGAGGATGTGCACATGAGCCCCGAGGAGCTGCGGGTAGCGGTGGAGGAGGCGGCGCGTCGCGGCGTGCCGGTGATGGCCCACGCTCACGGCACCGAGGGCATCAAGCAGGCGATCCGCGCCGGCGTCCGCTCGATCGAGCACGGCACTTTCATGGACGACGAGGCGATCGACCTGATGATCGAGCACGACGTCTTCCTGGTGCCGACGGTCTACATCGGCGAGTACTACATCGAGAAAGGCTCCGACAGCGAGGAGATGGAGAAGATGGTCGAGCTGTCGAAGAGCACCCAGGCCGACTTCGAGTTGCGGGTGGCCGAAGCCGTCCGGCGCGGCGTCAAAGTGGCCGTGGGCACCGACTTCGGCGGCTATCCGCCGCGCATCAACGCCGGCGAGATCTCAGCCATGGTGCGTGTCGGCATGACTCCCATGCAGGCGATCCAGGCCGCCACCCGCGTCGGCGCCGAGTTGCTCGGGTGGGAGGATCGCGTGGGCACCCTCGAGCCCGGCAAGCTGGCCGACGTCATCGCCGTCGCCGGCAATCCGCTCGACGACGTCTCCGAGCTCGAAGACGTGATCTTCGTGATGATCGGCGGCCGGGTGGTCAAGGCGCCCGACGGCGTGTCGGTGGCTGGGCCGACGATGGGCCCGCGGTAGCGGAGCTACTCGGCGACTTCCGCATTTCGGGCGCTGTCGGGAGAGGTGCGTCCAGGCGTTTCGCTACGAAGAAGGATTCGGTCGAAGGATTCTTCCGGCTCCAGACTCATCACTGTATGCATATGCATTGTAGGCCCCGCAGCTGCGATTCGCCCTCTTCGAAACACGGCGAAACATGACGAATGACAAGCGATCTGAAGAAAGGAGCGATCGAAATGAAAGGACATCCCCGCGTGCTGAGTCTTCTCTTCACCGCGTTGGTGACTCTGCTTCTGGCGGCCGTCCCGGCCGCCTGGGCGGGCGACAGCGACAGCGATAGTGGCAGCGACAGCGACAGTGGCAGCGACAGTGACAGCGAAGAGGCCATTCCCTTCGACGTCGCAAATGTCTTCTTCGAGCTCAACAACACCGACGGCGACCTGGGCATCCATTCGCTGATCGACGGCGAGCCCTGGCAGACGCTGGCGCTGGAGACTCCGAACGGCCCCGAGAATCTCGAGATTCTGCTCCACGGCTCGCTCAAACGGCAGGGGCTGACCGAGCTGTTCTACGAGAGCGCCGAGCCGACCTTTGACGAGCTCGATCCCGAGGACTTCTTCGCCCGCTTTCCGGAAGGGGAGTACGAGATCGAAGGCACCACCATCGAGGGCGACGAGCTGGAGAGCACGGCGACCGTCACCCACCTGATGCCGGCGCCGCCGGAGGTGTCGGTCAACGACGAGGAACTGCCCGAGGACTGCGAGGAGGATCCGCTCTCGATCGAGCTCGACGACGAGCTCGTGATCTCCTGGGACGAGATCACCATGTCGCATCCCGACCTCGGTCGCACCAACGAGCCGATCGAGGTCACCAACTACCAGGTGGTGGTGGAGCGCGAGGAGCCGACGCCCCTGAAGATCACCATCGACGTGGATCCGGACGTCACCGAGGTGGCGATCCCCGCCGGCTTCGTCGCCTCGGGCGAGGAAATCAAGGTCGAGGTCCTGGTGCGCGAGGCCAGCGACAACCAGACCGCGACCGAGAGCTGCTTCGAGGTCGATTGACGCTTCGAACGGGCGAGCAGCGTCCGGCTCCGTTCGCCGCCGAGCCCGAGGCACGGCCGGCGGACGGGGCTCTCCTCGGGCACGTACTCGATCTCCATCGACTTGAGCTCCTCGGCCTCCGGCATGGTCATGAAGTAGTGGAAGACATGGTGGTCCTCGTCGACCGCCCGAGTGACGGCTAGAGCTGTCCTGCCGGTACCACCCCACCGCGTCGACGATCCTACACGTTCGGGTGTTTGCTTCCTGGTCCAGGACGGTGATGCTCGAATAGCGGGACCTTCTCACGGAGCATCCTGGAATGAGCACGAGCCCGGCAACACCAGTCCGCGGAACCGGGCGCCACGGCGAGCGCGGCGCCCGGCCGCCGAAGGCGAAGGACGCCGGCGCCGAGGTGCGTTGCTACAGTGAGCTCACCCGGCGGCAGCGGCGGCTCCTGCACCGGGACTTCCAGCGCCAGATCCTGCCCGCGCTGACGCCCATGGCTCTCGATCCCGGCCATCCCCTGCCGCGGGTTTTCGGTCAGAGCATCAACCTGGCGGTGATCCTGAAGGAGCCGGGACACCGGGAACGCTTCGGAAGCCTGACCCTGCCGAACATGTTTCCCCGGCTCTGGCGGATTCCCGGCGGGCCAGGGTCTGGCGGATCACGGCCCAGCCAGTTCGTCCGGTTGGAGGAAGTGGTCGCCGCCAACGTCGACTCGCTGTTCCCGGGGCTCGAGGTCGTCGGCACCTCGTCGTTCCGCATCAGGTGTACGGCGGGCGACCGCGCTGACGGCGACAGCGCCTCGAATCGGCTGCCGCCGATGCGGGCACGCCACCACCGGCGCCGTTGCGAACCCTGCCTGCGGCTCGAGGTGGCGCGCGGCATGCCCCGGCATGTCCGCGACCTGCTGATCCAGACGCTCGGAATCTCGCCCGAACAGGCGGTCACCGTCGACGGTCCCTTGTAGCGGGCCTGTTCATCGTGCCCGTAGCGCTCGGCGAAGCAAAATGCGAAGTCGACGGGGTCGTGGTCGAATGGCGGCAGATCAGGCCCCCCGCGGACGCCGGAGACGTCGTATCCCTCGCCAGGCGCCCCAACCGAGCAGACTCGCGAGCGCCAGGGCGAGAAGGACGGCGTAGACGAGGAGCGCGGTAGGCGATTCCCAGGCCGAGATCCGGCGGGCGCGCATCATGCCCACATACAGCCAGTCGCCGTCGAACAGGACCGTGGAATCGTCGAACATCGAGCCCTGGATCCGAAAGCGATTCGGCCCGGTGGGCCGCAGCGCGCTCTCACCCGTCAGGCGCGAGCTCTGCACCAGCGTGTCGCCACGCCGCTCGAACCCGAGGCTCATCAGGTACGGCAGGTACCAGAATTCCGGATCGACGAAGTCCCGCAGCCGGTACTGGCCGGCCACCCTGTCGAGCTCCGCCGCCGAGGGCTGGTAGCCGGCGGCGGCCGGCGGCGGCACGATCAAGTCGAGAACGCGTCTCCCGGTGACCGACGTCGGCCCGTTGTCCGCCAGGTTCGACAGCACCACCACGCCCGCGTCTTCGTCAGGCAGCAAGGACAGCCGTGCCGCGGCGCCATGAAGGCTGCCGTCCCACCAGACCATGCGGCGGCCCGGCCGTTCACGCACCGCGAAGCCGAGGCCGAAGCCCTCGTCGAGCTCCGGATGCGCCCGTGCCTGGAGACGCATCATCTCGGCGACCGACTCGCCGCGCAGGACGCGGACACCATCGAGCTCGCCTTCGCCCAGCAGCATTAGCGCGAAGCGCGCGAGATCGGGAGCGGCGGTGATCAGAGCGCCGGCCGGCGCGATCGCCGTCGTGTCGGCGTGGTGGGTACGTTCCGAGCCGCCTTTGAAAACGTCACCATACGCCGCCGCCAGGGAGCCCTCGAGTCGCCAGGGCGATTCGAATGTCGAGCGGCTCATGCCGAGCGGCTCGAAGAGCGCACGGTGGGCGTACTCTGGAAAGGGCTGACCCGCGGCCTGCGCCGCCAGAAAGCCCGCCAGAGCGAAGCCGTCGTTGGAGTAGACGATACGCTCACCCGGCGTGTGGATGGTGCGCAGGCCCCGCGCCAGGTGTTCCTCCATGGTCGGAACCGGATTTGCCCGATCGATAATGCCACTCCATGCCACGGGCAGTCCCGAGCTGTGCGACAGGAGTTGACGGAGAGTCGCGGGGGCGCCCTCGCCGGCGCCGCCGCGCACCTGGAGGGCGGGCTCCAGGTAGGTATTCACCGGTTCGTCGAGGTCCAGCCGCCCTTCCTCGACCTGGCGCATGACGAGCGCGGCGGTCAGGGTCTTCGACACGGACGCCGCCGGGAACCGGGTGCCGAGGGTCGCGGCCCGGCCGGCCTCCCGGTCGGCGAATCCGGACGCGAGCTCGACCACCACCAGCCCGTCGCGCACCGCCACGACGCACATCGCCGGCGTGCCGCCGCGCTCCCGCTCCTCCTCGACGATCCGCCGAACCTCGTCCTCGGGCGTCGCGCCGGCCGCGGCTCCGGCGGCCAGCGTCGCCGCCAGGACCAGCCAGATCTCCGGCCCCGCCAGTCTTCGTGGTCGCTCCGAGATCTTCGCCTGACCGATCGAGGGCTTCATGCTTTGAACTTCCCAGGGTAGGCATCCTATCGCCTCTTCGGCCCCACCCGTAGAGACGGTGCCTCTTGGAGACAGCGGGCGTAGGGTGAGAGCAGCGCTGCTCGAGATCCCCGGCGCCGCCGAGCTCGGGCGGTCAGCCCTCGACTCGCGGATCGCGCTCCGTGCCTGGACCAGGATACGGAGTGTGGTGCGAACGACCGCGGGAGGAAACGAATAGACCGAGAGGGATACGCGAACTGCAGAAGGAGCCTGCGAGGGGGTACGAGACTTTGGCGATGCTGATCGACGATCTCCTGAAGCGCAACGCGGCCTTCGTCGAAGGGCGCGCGGCGCGACCGTTGCCGCGGGCAGAGCAGGTGCCGCTGGCGGTCGTGGCCTGCTACGACCCGCGCCTCGACGCGCTGTTGCGGCCGGCCCTCGGTCTGGCCGAGGGGGAAGGTTTCATGCTGCGCACCGCCGGCGCCGCGGTGCCGCCGACCAGCCACCTGCTGCGATCTCTGGCGGTCGCCGTCTACCTGTTCGAAGTCGAGGAGGTGGTGATCGTCGGCCACAGCAGCTGCCGGATGGCGAGCTTTCCCACCGATGATTTCATTTCCGCCTTCCGCCGCCGCGGCGTCGGGCGGGAGACCTTCGGCGCCGGCGACCTGCGCCGCTGGGCGGGAGCGATCGCGACGCCGCGCGAAGGCGTCCTGGCGACCGCCGCGGCGATCACGGGCGCTCCCTTCCTGCCGCCGGACCTGGCCATCGCGGGCGCGGTGCTCGACGACGAGAGCGGCCGGCTCGAGGTGATCCTGCGCCCCGGCGAGCCGCTGCCAGACCACCTGCCGGTGCCGGCCGGAGGTCCCGGCGACGCCGGTGGGGAGACGCCGACCCGGGAGCCGGCCCCGCCCGCCGTGCCCCCGGCAGCACCGGGATCTCCGCCCTTGCCCAGCGAGGCGCTGCATCCCGCGTTCACCGCCTTGCGAGCCACCGTCGAGCGGCTGACGGAGGGCGGGGCGCCCGACGGCCTGGACAGCCTGCGAAGAGCGCTCGCGGCCGAGGGCCATCCGCTCCGCAAGCTGGCGTTGCTGCGGCGCTTCGTCCAGAGGACGGCCGCCGAATCGCCCGAGATCGCCGACGCCTTCGCCGTGCTGAAACGCCAGGTGAGCGGCGCCGGCCACGACCTGGCGGCGAAAACCCTCACCGACCTCTTCGGACCCCTGCTCGGGAGGAAAAAGCCATGAGCGTCGGCCTCGTCTATACCTCGCTGCTGGCGATCGGCATCCTCTACGCCGTGATCGCGACCCTGCTCGGCGCCTTCGCCGACCACGACTTCGGCGGCGTGCACGTCGACGCCTCGGGCAACCTCGACGCCGGCCAGCCGCACCCGATCTCGGGCACCATCATCGCCACCTTCATCACCGGCTTCGGGGCCGGCGGCACGGTGGCGCACTACCACCTGGGCTGGAATCTGTTTCCCGGCCTGCTGGCGGCGAGCGCCTCCGGCGCGGTCCTGGCCGGGGCGGCCTTCGCGGTGCTCGAGATGCTGTTCTCGCGCACCCAGGCCGGCAGCGAATTTTCCGTCGGCGACGCGGTGGGCCTGGTCGCCGAAGTGATCACGCCGATCTCGGCGGGCTCGACCGGCGAGATCGCCTACACGGTCAAAGGGCAACGGGAGCGCGCGGCGGCCCGCGCGGCCGACGGCACCGAGATCGCCAAGGGGCGCTCGGTGGTGATCGAGAAATTCGTCGGCGCCACCGCCTATGTGCACGCCAAGGAATGGGCGTCTTGAGCAAAACCAGGTCCCGAGCAAATGCAGGTCTTGAGCAAAACCAGGTCTTGAGCAGATACCGGTTCTGAGCAAGGACCAGCCTCGAGCAAGGAGATTCGCCATGGAAGAGAGTGCAAATGCCATCCTCGCGGTCCTCGGCGCGTTCGTCGTCTTCATCCTGCTGGTGTTGGCGGTGGCCAAGCGCTACAAGAAAGTCGGCCCGAACCAGGTGATGATCATCTCCGGCGGCCGCCACAAGCTGCGCACCGGCGAAGGCAGGGCCGAGGTCACCGGCTTTCGCATCCGCAAAGGCGGCGGCGCCTTCGTCTGGCCGTTGATCGAGCGCATCGACATCCTGTCGCTCGAGGTCATGACCCTCGATTTCACCACTCCCGAGGTCTACACCAAGCCCGGCGTACCGATCGTCGTCGACGGCGTGGCGCAGGTGAAGATCAAGGGCGACGAGAGCTCGATACGCACCGCCGCCGAGCAGTTCCTCGGCAAGGGCGTCGACCAGATCAAGGAGATCGCGCTGCAGACCGTCGAGGGCCATCTGCGAGCGATCATCGGCACCTTGACGGTCGAGGAGATCTACCGCAACCGCGATCAGTTCGCCAGCTCGGTGCAGGACGTCGCGGTCTCCGACCTCGCCAACATGGGCGTCGAGATCGTCTCCTTCACCCTGAAGGACATCCGCGACAGCCACGGCTACCTCGACGCCCTGGGCAAGCCGAAGACCGCCGAGGTCAAGCGCGACGCGGTGATCGCCCAGGCCGAAGCCGACCGCGACGCCGCGATCCGCTCGGCGCAGGCGCGGCGGGCGGGCGAGGTCGCCAAGCTCGAGGCCGAGACCAAGATCGCCGAGGCCGACCGCGACTACCAGTCGAAGAAGGCAGAGTACGACGCCTCGGTGAACTTGAAGCGCGCCGAGGCCGACCTCGCCTACGACATCCAGAAGAACAAGACCTCCCAGGAGCTCAAGCGCGAGGAGGTGCAGATCACGGTGGTCGAGAAGGAGCAGCAAGTCGTCGTCCAGGAGCGCGAGATCCAGCGCCGCGAGAAGGAGCTCGAGGCGACCGTCAAGCGCCTGGCCGACGCCGAGCGCTACCGGGTGGAGACCGAGGCCGCGGCACAGAAGTCGAAATCCGAGCTCGAGGCCACCGGCCAGGCCGAGGCGGCGCGCCA
>JAAELT010000459.1 GCA_024226315.1 bacterium
AAGCCGAGCTGGCGGAGGCGCTTCGCCGGCGCGTCCCGGGCGTCGAGGTCGAGATCGTCAATTTCGACTGGAACGGCCGGCCGCCGATCGCCGGACAGGTCGCCCTGATGGCCGACACCGACGTCCTGGTCGGCATGCACGGCGCCGGCCTCGTCCACACCCTGTGGCTGCCTCCCTGGGCGGTGGTGTTCGAGATCTACAACTGCGGCGAGGCCTCGACCTACCGCGACCTGGCCCGTCTGATGGGGGTCGGCTACCTCACCGGCAAGGAGTCCGACGCCGTCCGTCACGCTCCCGAGGTCCCGGTCGGCGTCAGCCCCAGCATCTGCGATGCGTCGTCGCTCCAGTCGAAGTGCCCGTCCCAACGGTCCCGTCGCGGGTGAAATAGCGGCACATCGTCGCCGGTCAGCGGATCGGGAGCGGCCACGCTCCGCGATCATCTTCCGCAGGTCAGCGGAGAGGCGCTCAACCATGAATTCTGGGCTTGATGCCGAGCTCGGCCATCAGCACGTCGATCGTCACCTGACGCCTGCGGGCCAGCTCAGCCAGGCATCGGACGCGAAAGACGTTGGCTCGTTCCAGGCGGTCCGTCGTGGCGATGAGCTCGGCGTGCTCGCCACTCGTCAGTATCTCGTTCCGTCGCTTGTCGATGAGCTTATACCGAAGAGCGGGTGGCTACGCGGCTTTCAGGGCCTTGGGGCGGGCGCAGGAGTGCCGGCTGCGGATCCGGCCTTAGGCGCGCGCCGGCTGACCCTGGGCTGTGGCACTCAACCCTTCGGGTTCGCGCGTTCCGCGCCAAGTCCGTCAGTGGACCGAGGCCTTCTGCTCCAGCAGCGCCGTCAGGATCTCCTCGGCCTCCGGCGGCACCGAGGTGAAACACACCACGAAGCAGTCCTCTCGCTCCTTGTCCCGGCGGATCACCTTGGCGTAGAGGTCGTGGCCGCTCTCCGCCTCGTCGGTTTGCGCCAGCTGTAGCTTGACGGTGCTGAAGGTCTCCATCGGGCTCGCCGTCTGCACGATGGCGCCGCGCGGCGACAGCGCGATGAGATCGCCGGTTTGAACAAGGCCGCTGCTCCGGGCTTCGCCGAGCAGGACGACCTGCACGGTCACCGGTTCGTCGAGGTCGACCAGGCTCAGACCCCGATGGGGGAGATGCAGGTCGTGGCGGCCGTGGACGCCGCAGACGTCGTAGGCCTTGACCGGATCCTCGAAGCCCTTGGCGACGAACTGGATCTCCTCGCCGATATCGAGGATCGGACCGCATTTTTGCCACGTGCTCTCGGAGACCAGAATCTGGCCGCCGACGGTGCAGGTCTCGATCCGGGCGGCGAGGTTGACGTGCCGGCCGACGACGCCGTACTTGGCGCGTTTCTTCGAGCCGATGTTGCCCACCACTACCTCGCCGCTGTCGATGCCGATGCCCATCTCCAGGATCGGCCAGCCGTTGCGGGCGTTGCGCTCGTTGACCGACTCCATGGCGAGCTGCATGGCGGCGGCACAGGCCACTGCACGTTCGGTGTCGTCGTCCCGGGACAGCGGCGCGCCGAAGATCGCCAGGATGGCGTCGCCGATGATCTCGTCGATGATGCCGCCATACTCCAGGATGAAGTCGATCATGGTGCTCAGGTAGTGGTTCAAGGTGGCCACGATCTGCTCCGGGGGACAGCGTTCCACGTGGGCGCTGAAACCGCGCAGATCCGAAAGCAGGATCGAGACCTCGCGTTTTTCACCGCCGAGTTTCAGACCGTCGGGCGAGTCGAGCAGGGTCTGCACCACCGCGCCCGAGAGGTACCGCCCGAACGTGTCCTGCACGAAGCGATTGCGCTCCTCGAGCTCCAGCTTCTCCTCCTGCAGGCGCAGCCGCTCGCGGATCTTCAGTACCTCGTCCAGCGCCTTCTGGCGGGTGATCTCCATGTCCTCGAAGTTGATCGGCTTGGTCAGGAAGTCAAACGCGCCCCGGTTCATCGCGGTGCGGATGTTGTCCATGTCGCCATAGGCCGAAATGATGACAACCAGCAGGTGTTTGTTCAGCTTGGCGATCTCTTCGAGCAGGGTCAGGCCGTCCATCTCCGGCATGTTGATATCGGTCATCACCAGGGAGACGTTCTCTTCCTCGCGCAGCTTTCTGAGCGCCTCGCGGCCGTTTGAGGCGAACTCGAAATCGATCAGCCCGCGTCTGAGCATCCTGCGGTATTTCTGGCGGATGAGCCGTTCAAAATCGGGCTCGTCATCGACAAAGAGGATCTTGTCCAGCATGCTGCCTCTCGAATGTCAGCGGAGCTAGAGGACCTCGGCGATCGCGTTGATCAGCTGGTCCCGATCGATGGGTTTGGTGAGATGGCCGTCACAACCGGCCTCGAGGCTCTGCTCGTGGTGACTCGCCATGGCGTGCGCGGTCAGTGCGAGAATCGGCTTCCTGAAGCCCTCGGCCCGCAGTCTGCGCGTCGCCTCGTAACCGTCGAGGACCGGCATCTGGATGTCCATCAAGACCAGATCGAAGGGCCTCTCCCCCTCAGCCGCGAGAGCCAGCTCGAGAGCTCGGCGGCCGTCTTCGGCGACGATCACCTCGGCCCCCGCCGCCCGCAGGATGGCCGAGGTGATGACCTGGTTGACCGGGTTGTCCTCGACCAGCAGAAACCGGCCCGCGATCTTGTTCTCGCTGCGCACCGGCGCGCCGGCCGATTCGTCGCTCGGTGCCACGCTCACCTCGCTGACCAGCGGCACGCCCTGCAGCGAGCCGACCGGGATCGTCAGTGTGAAGGTGCTGCCGCTGCCGGGAGCGCTCTCTACCGTGATATCGCCCCCGAGCCGGGCCGCCAGCCGCCGGCAGAGCGACAGCCCCAGGCCGGTGCCGCCGAACCTGCGCGAGCCCGAGGCGTCGGCCTGAGAGAACGGTTCGAAGAGATGCTCGACGACTTCCGTGGGCATGCCGATGCCGGTGTCGACGACCGACACCTCGAGATGCCGGCTCGCGGTCTCGCTCGCCCGCAGGCACGTGGCCAGGCGCACGCTGCCGTCGTCGGTGAACTTGATGGCGTTGCCGACCAGGTTGATCAGGATCTGTCGCAACCGCACGGGGTCGGTCTCGATCGTCTCCGGAATCGAGCCGGCGACGTCGAGCTCCAGGTCGAGCCCCTTCTTCTCCGAGCGCACGCGCATCAAGGAGACGATGTCGGCCAGGAACTCCGGCAGGGCAAAGCGGCGCCGCTCGAGACCCAGCTTGCCGGTCTCGATCTTGGAAAGGTCGAGGAGGTCGTTCAGCAGGTCCAGGAGATAGCCGCCGTTGTCGCGGATCGCAAGCAGATCCTGGATGCGCGCGGCGGAGGCGCTACGGATGTAGTCGTCGTCTAGCAACAGGTCGACGAAGCCGAGGATGGCGGTCATCGGAGTACGGATCTCGTGGCTCAGGTTGGTGAGGAACTCGCTCTTGGCGCGATTCGCCTGATCGGCCTGATCCCGGGCCTCCTCGAGCGCCTTGGACTGCGCCAGGAGGTCGCGCGCCTGCTTCTCGATCCGCTCCTGGGCGGCCTCGTTCTGGCGCTTGAGGTCGAAGCGCTCGAGAGTGCTCTGCACGGTCTTTGGCAGCTGCTGAAGGAACACCAGCTCGGTGTCCTTGATCACGTAGTCGGCGGCGCCGGCCTTGAGGATCTCGACCGCGACCTTGGTGTCGGCGTAGCCGGTGACGACGATCACCGGCAGGGTCTTGATCCGATCGCCCAGCGCGGCGATGAACTCGAGACCGGTCATGTCGGGCAGCTTGTAGTCGAGCAGCACCAGCTCCACCGAGCCCTGCTCCACGAGGTCGAGACCAGGCTTGCCCTCGCGCACGTCCTCGATCCGGAAATCGGCGCCCTCGAGCGCGATCCGTTCGAGCTCGGCGAGAGGCGGCTCGTCCTCGACGATCAGGATGGTCTTGGTGTCGTCCATGGTTCTGGGCGGATCGAGACGAAGGCGGGTTCAGCGAGCCCCCGCGTTCTCTGAGCTGTCAAAGAAACACAGTATCGCATACCGGCGGTTCCCAGGGCTTTAGCCGCCACCCGACAGCGGTCGGGTAAGCGGCAGGTTCTGCAGCCAGCGGCGGAAGAAATAGTTGACCAGGTAGAAGCGGCGCTCTTCGTTGCGGCGAATGAAACCGAGATTCTCGAGGCGGTTGAGGCTACCGACCAGCGACGGCGAGTCGAGCGGGAAGTCCAGCTGGATGGTCTTGCTCGACGCCGCGGTGTGCTCGGCGATCGTGGTGATGATGCGCCGTTCGGTGCCGGTGAGCAGATCGAAGTCCACCGAGAAGAAGAAGCTCACCATCGAGTCGGTGGTGACCTGCTCGAACGCCTCGTCGAGATCCCCGAGCTCGAGGTAGCGCTGGCAAAGGAGCTGGATCAGGTACGGGTGGTTGCCGCATCGCTCCCGGATCCGCTCGACCGCCGCATCGTCGAAGCTCGGGCGGACATCGGCGTCGAGCTGGGCCTGCCGGATCAACGACCGTGCCTCATCGTCGCGCAGGATATCGAGATAGACCGGCGGGGTGAAGCCGTGGAGGAACGGCGAGGTGTCTTCCTGGTGCCCGGCGAGCGCCCACAGCCGGATGCTCGACGCCAGCACCGAGCGGATGTCTTCCCGCGACTGCATGGCGCGGCGCAGCTTGCGCAACAGGGCCGGATCCTTGCGGTTGAGCTGGATGAGCTCCTCGACCTCGTCGCACAGCAGCAGCAACTTGAGCCGTTTCGAGCGCAGCTTGCGGCGCAGACGTCCGAGCGAGATGAAGAGATCGTCCGCCGCCACCTCGTCGACCTCGATCCCGAGCCGATCGAGGCGCTCCTCGGTGTCGAGCAGGGCGTCTGAAAAGTCGCGGTGCAGCTCGTCGGGGCTGGCGGCTCCCTGGAGATCCCAGAAGATCGGGAAGTAGCCGCTCTCGGGCGAGCTCGCGGTCAGGTGCTCGAGCTGCTTCAGCAGGGAGGTCTTGCCGACCCGCCGGGTGCCGAGCAGCCACAGCCAGTTGCGGTTGCCGTCGAGGATCTCGCTGATCTGGGCTGCCCGCCCGTAGAAGCGATCGCCACGCACCCACTGGCTGACCACGAACGGCACGGCCGAGCCGGCGGCTTTCCATGGTTGCGGCGTATCCAGCGGCGAGGGCTCCGCGTCCGCTGCCGGGGTGGCGGCCACGATCAGGCGGTAGCCTCGCTTCGAGATGGTCTCGATGTAGCTGGGATCGTGCGCGTCGTCCTCGAGCGCCCGGCGCAGAGTCGCGATCGCCCGGGTGACGACCGAGTCGGTGATGAACTGATCGGTCCACACCGCGTCGGTGATCTGGTCCTTCGACACAACATCGCCGGCCCGCGAGGCCAGAAAGGCGAGCACGTCCATCAGCTTGGGCTCGACCTGGACGGTCTGCTCCCCGCGTGACAACCGATTGAGGCTCGGTTGCACCAGCCAGTCGGCGAGTAGAAAATCCGAATTCGGATCCATCCCGGGCATTGTAGCGCCTACCAGGAGAACAGACATGGCGGATCGCAAGAGCTTCCACATGACACCTCAGGAGTTTCGCCGGCGAGGCCGCGAGGTGGTCGACTGGATCGCCGACTACATGGAGAGGGTCGAGGAGCTGCCGGTGCTGTCGCAGGCACGGCCGGGCGAGGTCCGCTCGCAGCTGCCGGACGCGCCGCCCGCCACCGGCGAACCGTTCGAGGCGGTGCTCGCCGATCTCGAGCGCATCATCCTCCCCGGCGTCACCCACTGGCAGTCGCCCAACTTCTACGCCTACTTCCCGTCCAACAACTCCGGTCCCTCGATCCTCGGCGAGCTGCTGTCGGCCGGCATCGGCGTCCAGGGCATGCTGTGGGCCACCAGCCCGGCCTGCACCGAGCTCGAGACCCACGTGCTCGACTGGCTGGTGGAGATGCTCGACCTGCCGCGCAAGTTCCTGTCCTCGGGCGACGGCGGCGGCGTCATTCAGGACACCGCCTCGAGCGCCACCCTGTGCGCTCTGCTGGCGGCCCGCGAGCGAGCGACCGACTTCGCCGCCGGCGACGCCGGCTGCCGCCGTCCGCTGGTTGCCTACACCTCGACCCAGGCACACTCCTCGATCGAGAAGGCGGTGCGCATCGCCGGTCTGGGATCGGATCAGCTGCGCCTGATCGACGTCGACGACGACTACGCGATGCTCCCCGAGGTGCTCGAACGCCAGATCGAGGCCGACCTGGAAGCAGGGCTCGAGCCCTGCTTCGTCACCGCCGCGGTGGGAACGACCTCGTCGAACGCCATCGACCCGGTGGTGCGCATCGGCGAGATTTGCCGGCGCCACGGCCTGTGGCTGCACGTCGACGCGGCGATGAGCGGCACCGCCGCCCTGTGCCCCGAGCACCGCGCGATCAACCGCGGGCTGGAGCTCGCCGACAGCTACTGCTTCAACCCCCACAAGTGGATGTTCACCAACTTCGACTGCGACTGCTTCTGGGTGGCCGACCGCTCGGCGCTCGTCCGCAGCCTGTCCGTGCTGCCCGAGTACCTGCGCAACCAGGCCACCGAAAGCGGCGCGGTGATCGACTACCGCGACTGGCAGGTACCCCTGGGCCGGCGGTTCCGCGCCCTCAAGCTGTGGCTGGTGATCCGGCACTACGGCGTCGAGGGACTGCGCTTTCACGTACGCAGGCACATCGAGCTTGCCCGCGCCTTCGCCTCCTGGGTGGAAGAGGACACCGACTTCGAGCTCGCCGCGCCGGTACCGCTCAACCTGGTGTGCTTCCGCCACCGCGGGGGCAACGCCGTCAACCAGGAGATCATGGACCGGCTCAACGCCTCGGGCGCCCTCTACCTCACCCACACGAAGCTCGGCGACGACTTCGTGCTGCGCATGTCGATCGGCCAGGCACATACCGAGGAGCGGCACGTGGCAATGGCCTGGGAGCTGATCCGGGAGGCCGCGGGGCAAGTGACCGGGGCGAGCGCGTAGCACTCCGCCCGGGGACTCAGCCGGTTCAGAGCGACATCTCGCCTCGCATAGACGTCCTCAGCCACGAGGTGCGGATGGTCCGTCGAGATTTCCTCGGCCGTCATCCCGCCCGCCAGCTTGCGGAGGATCTGCTCTACGGTGCAGTTGTTCCCATAGTGGGAACATGCTATTCTGAGAGCGTGAGGGTCATCTCCCGCAAGGCGTTGCGAGAATTCGGGGAGCGCCACGCGGACTCGGAGGTGCCGCTCCGTGCGTGGTTCAAAGAAGCGAAGGAGGCAACCTGGGAGACGCCGGCGGAGATCAAGGCTCGCTATGCTTCCGCCAGCTGCCTGGCGAATGATCGGGTGGTCTTCAACATCAAGGGTAACGACTACCGCCTCGTGGTTGCGGTGAGATACGACTTCGGCATCGTCTACATTCGTTTCGTCGGTACTCATGCGGAGTACGACAGGATCGATGCCGGCACGATCTGAAGCAGCGACTCGATCGAGAACACCGCACTCAGACAGACGGAGAGCAGCACATGAACATCAAGCCGATCAAGACTGAAGCCGATCACGAGGCCGCCTTGGCCGAGATCGACAGCCTCTGGCAGGCGCCGTCGGGCTCGCCGGAAAGTGACCGACTGGAGATCCTCGCGACGTTGGTCGAGGCATACGAGGAGAAGAACCATCCCATCGAGCCACCGGACCCCGTGGATGCGATCATCTTCCGGATGGACCAACTGGGGATGAGTCGTCGCGATCTGGAGGCCTACATCGGGCCGAAAGGACGTGTCTCGGAGATTCTCAACCGGGCTCGCAGCCTGACGTTGCCGATGATCCGTCGATTGCACGAGGGATTGGGTATTCCGGCCGACGTCCTGATCCGTGAGAGCTGCGCTTTCTGAGCTTGACCCAGGGTGGCGCGCTTCGCGCTTACCCTGGGCTGTTGAGTGCAACCCCTTTGGGGTTGTAAGGCTCCTGTTTTCAACTATTTGTGCAATTTCCGAAACGTCAAGAGTTAGCCGAAATCAGCTCCTCGTTTTGGGGAATGTCCTGGAGATCAAGTCATTGTCGATTCGGGTCAACTTGACTATCATAGGCATGATAGCCAACCTCGGAGGCAACCATGATCTCGATGAACGTCGCGGAAGCCAAAAAGCAATTCTCCGATCTCCTCGGGCGGGTCGCCTATGGTGGCGAGACCGTGCTGATCACCCGCCGCGGCAAGCCGATGGCGAGGCTGGTGCCCCCGGATGCGGCGACGGAGCCGGACCACCTGGCCAACGTCAGCGGCTGGCTCGATGACGACGATCCGTTCCTCGCAGAGGTCGACGCGATCGTCGAAGCACGCTCACACCACCGGCCTCGCGTTTTCGGCAACGGCTGAGTCGGTCCGAATGCGCGGCTATCTCCTCGACACCAACGTCCTGTCCGAGCTGCTCCGCAAGCGCCCGGCCCCGACGGTTCTGGAACGCCTGAAGAAAGTCCCCAGCGAAGAGCTGCTGACGTCGGTCGTCTGTCTCACGGAGCTTCGCTTCGGAGCCGCCCGCGTTGCATCGGGTGGGAAGCTCTGGAGGAGGATCGCGAACGAGGTGCTTCCCAGGGTCCGGGCATTGCCTTTCGGCGAGCGAGAGGCGATCCTGGCGGGCAACGTGCTGGCGGATCTGGAATCGCGAGGCGAGAGAATCGGAGTCGAGGACGTCTTGATCGGCACCACGGCGTTGGCTAACGGGCTCACCGTGGTGACGCGAAACCTCCAACATTTCCTGCGGATCGAACGGCTGAAGTCCGAGTCATGGTGGCGCGAAGGCGAGGGCGAGTAGCGCACCGCCGCCGCCAGGCCTGATCCGTGAGACCGCTGAGCAGGTCGCTCAGGACGCCTCGGGCTGACACAAGGCACCGACGCCGGCGACGAGCACGATCAGCGACAGGTCGGCGAGGGCGTTGAACAGGAAGAGATGCCGCACCAGCTCCACCTCGCCGCCGCCGACGAGCACCGCGAAGAACTGCAGCGCCATCATCCCCCACAGGGCGAGGCCGAGGGCCGCCGGCCGGCGGTCGCCTCCGCCGAAGCGCAGCAGCAGACCCCACAGCACGCCCAGCACGACGCCGGCGCAGATCAGAGACCAGGCCGCGCGGGGATAGAGCGCGTGTTTGACGCCCGCCCAGTGGTCGAACCGCTCGCTCAGCTCGCCGGGCGGCCCGCCCCTGGCACGTTCGAAGTTCCCCAGGCCCTCGGGCCGGAAGACGAAGGCGGCCTCCGCCCCGCGGGAGAACAAAGCCGCGAACCGCTCGGGGTTGCGCCGGTAGTAGCGGACGATGCCCGCGGTCGTCAGCCTGCCGGCGGTGGACTCCTTGAGCGCCTGCTGCCGGTCGCTCAGGGGCGACCACCAGTGGCTGCCGATCAGCTCGACGTATTCGTCGCCGAGGCCCAAGGCGGCCAGGTGGGCGGCGGCCTCCGGATCCTTGCCGAGGATGTCGTGGAAGACGTGGTTGTAGCGGTTCACCTGCTTGAACGGACTCACCGCGAAGTACAGCGTCGCAAAGGCACAAAGCAGAACGCCGGCGACGGCCACGGCGAGCATCGATCGACGGCTCTCCTTTCCCCGGACCGCCGGCCACCTCGCTCCCCACCACAGCGCCACCAGCAGCGGCGCCAGCACCGCGTTCTGCGGCTTGGCGGTGAGGAACAGCGCGTTCGCGGCCAGAAAGGCCGCGTCCCGCGCCATCGCGGTGCCGACCGCGGCGCCCCGGCCGGGCAGCCGGAGGACCGCCGCCGCGGTCAACAGTAGATAGATCAGCGACGCGCTCTCCGAGTAGAACGAGCTCAAGAACGAAAAGTAGCCGACGTCGCCCAGCACCAGGCAGGTCAGGGCGGTCGCCAGCCAACGCGCGGCGGCCGGCCGGCGAGGCAGAGCGGAGAGGAAGAGCACGACGGCCACGAGCAGCGCCGCGAGGTGGACGGCGCCGAGGACGCGAACGTCGAAGAGGCCGTCGCGCCGCGCCAGATCGTTCAGGCCGCGGGCCAGCCACATCAGCGGCACGCCGGAGCTGTAATAGCCCTGGGGGTTCTTGGGTGCGCCGGTACGGTAGAGGCGGCTGATGTAGCCGGGGCCGTTGGGGTCCTCGGTCTCCGGCCCGCTGGGATTCAGATAGTAGACGCCGCTCTGAGGGGCGATGCGGTAGAAGTCACCGTTGTTCGCCAGCCCGATCACGGGCGGCGTCAGCAGCTGCCAGCCCAGCAGCACCCCCAGGCCGAGCGCCGCCACCACCTCGACCCGATGAGACCGCAGCCACACCGCGTCTCAACCGTGTCTCACGGCGTCTCGGGCCGCAGCAACTTGCGCGGAGACCGGTGGAAGGGCCGGTAGAAGGCGTCGCGGCGATAGATGCAGTCGGTGCAGGTGCCCACCGGCTCGCCACACTCGAGGCCGTCGCGGATGCGCGCCAGCGCATCGCCGCCCTGGACCGAGCCGAAGTCGTCTTCGGGATAGAAGCCGATCGGGTCGCCCTGCCAGAAGATGCACGGTGAGACGGCGCCGTTGGGGCGGATGACGTAGGTCTGCCCCGGGTACGCGCAGCCGTTCTTGCGCTCGCGCCAGAGGTGACGCCAGTGCTCCCAGCGCTCGAGCCCCGCCCGCAGGTTGAAGACCCGCCGCCGCGCCCGCCCCACCAGGCTCCGGGGGCGATCGGCCGCGGTCTCGAACTCGGGGAACGAGGTCAGCCTGATGCCGTGGGAGACGGCCTCGCGCGCCGTCGCGCGCAGGTCCGCCCGCAGCTCGTCCTGATCCTCTCCGTCGAGCAGCTCGGGACTGACGTCGACGCCGGTGGTCGGGGTCACGAACCGCACGTCGAGCTCCGTGGCGCCGTGCTCGGCGGCGAACGCCGGCAGGCCGCGCAGCTCGTGGCGGTTCGACTTCATCCAGGTAAAGATGATGCGTAGCGTCGGCCGCTTGCTGCCACGCCGTTTCTTGGTTTCACCCAACAGCTCGAGGCGCGAGATCAAGCGGTCCCAGCGGGCGCCGATGCGGATCTTCTCGTAGGTCTCGCGGGTGACGCCGTCGATCGAGGCCGCCACCGTGGTGACGCCGTGGTCGACCAGAGCCTCGGCGGTGCGCTCGACCAGGGGCAGCAGATTGGTCGGAAACCACAGATCGGGCACCCGGTAGCGCCCCGCGATCTCCAGGATGTCGCGAAAATTCGGATGGATCATCGGCTCGGCGGCGCAGGCCAGGGCGACACGGTGGGCGCGCGGGAAATGATCCGCGGCGACCTTCTCGAACACCTCGACGGGCATGGTGCCGCGCTCGGACAGCGACCGATCATAGGGCGCGAAGCGCAGCCGGTCGGTGCCCGAGAAGTAGCACATCACGCACTTCAAATTGCACCGTTCAGTGAGGTCGAGCACGATGGAATAAGGGCGCCTCATGAGGGCGCTACCCTATCACCGGCCTGGTAGTATCACCGCCCGATCGCATGCGCACACCTCTCTCCGTCGTCCTCGCGACCTACGACCGCCGACCGATCCTCGAGCGCACGCTCGACGCTCTGGACCGCCAGTCGACGCGCGACTTCCAGATCCTGGTGGTCGACGACGGCTCGACCGACGGCACCTGGGAGTGGCTGGAGACCCGCGCCGCCGAGGCGAGCCAGCCTGGATTGCACGTCTTCCGGCAAGAGAATCGGGGGCAGGGGGCTGCTCGCAACCATGCTCTGCGCCATGTCGACGGAGGCCTGGTGCTGTTCATCGGAGACGACGTCATCCCCCGGCAGGATTTCGTCGTCGAGCACCTTCGGGGTCACGAGCTCGCCGGCACGGCCACGCGCGCGGTCGTCGGCTTCACCGACTGGCGCCGCGCCGAGATGAAGGTCACGCCGCTGCTGGAGATGGTGAACCTCGAAGGTCACCAATTCGGCTACGGGCACTTGACCGCGGGCGAGGTCGTCCCCTTCACCTGCTTCTACACCTCGAACCTGTCGTTGCCCAGGCAGATCCTCGGCGACGATCCGTTCGACGCGGCGTTCGAGCACTACGGTTGGGAGGACGTCGAGCTGGGCTACCGCTTGAGCTGCCAGGGTCTCGAGATCGTCTATCATCCCGCGGCGGCAGCGGAGCACCTGCACCCGATGGACCTGACGTCGATCTTCAAACGGCAGCGCCTGGTCGGGCGCGGCAGCCACACCCTGCTGCGGCTCCATCCCGAGCTGGCGGGCAGCTCGCTGCTGGCGCCCGACCGCCCGCCGCGCTGGTTCGGCGCCGGCAAGCGGCTGATCCCGGCGCTGGTGCCTGTGCTGAGCGCCGTCGATCGCCTGGGGGTGCCCCTCACCACCGCGGTCCTCGCCCGGGTGCTCGCCTGCGCCTACTACCTCGGGTACGAGGAGGGCGAGCGGACTGGTAGAGATTCTCCTTCGGTGGCCGCGGGAGGAGTAGCGGCATGACGCGTGTGCTGCTGCTGTGCCCGGAACGGGTGCGGCCGTCGATGGCCGGGGTGGGGATCCGCTTCACCGAGATGGCCCGCTCCCTGGCCCGCCGCTTCGACGTCACCCTGGGTATTCCCAACGACCCGGAGGAGGCGCCCGCGAACCTTGTTGCATCGGCAGACGGCGTTGCATGGGCAGACAGCGGGGTCCAGCTGGTCCGCTACGACGCCGCCAACCTTGCCGGCCTGTGCCGGGCAAGCGACGCCATCGTGCTGCACGGCCACGTCTCCAACCTCTACTTCGCTCACGGCGAGCCTCACGGCAAGCCGCGGCCCCTGGTGGTCGATCTCTACGACCCCTTCCCGGTGGAGAACCTCAACTACTTCCCCACCCTGGGCGACGAACCCTATCGCCACGATCGGGCGACCCTCGAGCGCCAGCTCCTGGAAGGAGACCTGTTCCTGTGCTCGAGCGAGGAGCAGCGACTCTTCTACCTCGGGATGCTGCTCGCCACTGGCCGCCTGAACCCCGAGACCTACTTCGACGATTTCGGCCTCGCCAATCTCGTGCGCATCGTGCCCTTCGGGTTGCCGGCCGAAAAACCCTCGGCGCCCGAACCGGTGCTACGCGGCGTGGTGCCGGGGATCGGCCCGGAAGATCCCGTCGTCCTGTTCGGCGGCATCTACGACTGGTACGACCCGATGCTCCTGATCCGGGCGCTGCCCGCGCTGCTCGAGCGCTTCTGTGACCTGCGAGTGGTCTTCTGCACCAACCCCAATCCCGATTCCACGCCCCAGGGCACCTACGCCGAGGTGCTCGACGCCTGCCGGCGGCGAGGCTGGCTCGATCGTCATGCCTTCTTCGTGCCCTGGGTGCCCTACCCGCTGCGCGCCGGCCTCTACCTGGAGTCGACCGTCGCCGCGGTGCTGCACCGGCCACGGTTCGAAACCGAGCTGTCGATGCGCACGCGGGTGCTCGATCACCTGTGGGCGGGCCTGCCGACCGTGGCGACGGTTGGCGGCGGGATGAGCCGGCTGCTGACGGAGCACGACATGGGATTGGTGGTACCCGAAGACGACGAAGCGGCATTGACCGAGGCCCTCGGTGGGCTCCTGTCTTCGCCCGCGACGCGCGGCCGGCTGTCAGGAAACGCCCGCCGCTGGGCGGCGAGCCACACCTGGGACGGAGTGCTCGAGCCTCTCGCCGAGTTCCTCGAGGCACCTCGGATCGACCCTCACAAGTCCACCTACCCGATTCCCGCGGCCGGTGATGAGCCCGCCCGCGGACTGGCCCGAATCCTGGATCGCTTTCGCCGACGGATGAGGTAGGGTTGTCGACCACGAGCAATCAACGGGCGAGGGAGTCGAGGATGAGAGCGATCAGGGGAGCCGGCTGGCGTCGGGCGCCGGGCACGGCGGCTGGCGTCCTACTCGCGGCTCTACTGACGGTGACGTCAGCGTCGGCCGGGGAAACGGACGCGGAAGGGGCGCACACACCGCGGACGTGTACCCTGCAATCGTTCACTCTCGACAACGGTTCCGAAGCGGCCGTGTTGCGAATCGCCACTGACGGCCGCCCGGAATCCACGGGCGCCGACACCCGGCAGGCCGGCGGCGTGACCCTGGACCTTGCCGGCTGCGTCCTCGGTCCTGGTGTGGCCGATCGCAGTTACCCCGAGGGGTTGGTGTCGACGATCGAGCTGATCCAGAGCTCGGGCGCCGGCGGCCCTGCGACCGTGGTCACGGCCAGCGCCCGCCTGCCGTTCGAGTACTCGGTCGGCTCCGGTCCGGGCAGCATACGGCTGAGGCTGTCGGCCCGGCCGGCGTCCTCCCCCGACCTATCCGATCCGCCCAGGGTCCGGGTCCTGGAACCGCTACCGCCGACGCCACCCTCCGCCACGACGCTCCGACGTCTTCCGATCGAGCCTCTGCCGCCGCCGACCGACAAGAGTCCCGTGGAGTTGCGAAAGGTACGGCTGGCCGACGATCCGCAACCGTCCCCGGGCGCCATCGAGGCGACGCTGGAAGAATGGCGAGGCGCCTGGGCCGAGCAGCGAATCGACGACTATCTCTCGACATATTCGGTGTCGTTCCGGCCGCCGGACTCCCAGAGCCGGTCCGCCTGGGAGGCCGAACGTCGGCGGCGTTTGGCGGTACCGAGCTTCATCGAGATTTCCGTCGATCGCGTCGAGGTACGCGCCATCGCTTCCGGCCGGATGTCCACCGGCTTCTGGCAAAGCTACCGCTCCGATGGCTTCACCGACCAGGTCTTCAAGGAGCTCATCTGGACTCGAGAGAACGACCGCTGGAAAATCCTCGAAGAGCGCGCCGACCTCACGGCGGAACCCGAGTCGGAGTCGCCACCTGCGAACACGGCCGCCCGCGAACTGGTCGAGGGCGCCCGCCTATCAGTGCTCAAGGCACCCGGGTACGATCCCACCTACCGGGTGATCGCCTACCCCGGCGGTGATCCTGGCTGGGAACGGGGTAGCGGAGTCGATCTGGTGCTGCGGGCTTTCCGCCAGTTTGGAATCGATCTCCAGCAGCGCATCCACGAAGACATCCTGGCCTCCCGCAGAGCCTACGGCATCCGGGAGCCAGACCCCAACATCGACCACCGGCGCATCCGCAATCTCGCGGTCTTTCTGCGCCACCACGCCGTGGAGCTCTCGCCTAAGCCGGATCACGATTGGCGGCCCGGCGACGTCGTGTTCTGGTCCCTGGACGGTGGACCGGCGAATCACGTGGGCATCGTCTCGGACCGGACGGGCCCGGCTGGCCGGCTGCTGGTGATTCACCACCCGGAGAGCCAGAAGCCGCGCGAGGAGGACGTGCTCTTCACCTGGCCGATTCGCGCGCACTTCCGCTGGCCCCTGGCACAGCACTGAGGAAGGCTGATCAATGACCAGGTCCGAGGACTCGAAGACTCTCTCACGGCAGCGCTACGGCATGTACGCGCGCGGCTACGTCACCAGCTCGACCCACGCCAGGGGAGTCGACCTCGAACGGCTGATCGAGATCGTCCAGCCGCGGGCGGATCAAGTCGCGCTCGACGTCGCCACCGGTGGCGGGCACACCGCGCTGGCGCTCTCGCCACATGTCGAGCGCGTGATTGCCACCGACCTGACGCCGGAGATGCTCGGTGCCGCCCGCGACTTCCTCGCGGAGCAAGGCGCCACCAACGTCGACTTCCAGCCGGCAGACGCCGAGGATCTCCCTTTCGACGACGCCAACTTCGATCTCGTCACTTGCCGCATCGCGGCGCACCACTTCCCGGCCGCCGACCGTTTCGTCACCGAAGCCGCCCGCGTCCTACGTTCGGGCGGTCTACTGTGGTTGCAGGATCACGTGCTCCCCGAGGACGACGCCACCGCCCGCTACGTCGATGGCTTCGAGAAGCTCCGCGACCCCAGCCACAACCGCGCCTTCTCCGAAGCCGAATGGCTGGACATGCTCAGTCGTGCCGGCCTGAGCGCCGAGCATTCCGAGCAACTCACCAAGCGCCACTTCTTCATCCCGTGGACCGAGCGCCAGGGTTGCTCGCCGGAAGTGGTCCGGGAGCTGGTGCGCCGGCTCGAGCAGGCATCAGCTGCCGCCAGGGAGTGGATGCAGCCACGTCGGCTCGGAACCGACGAAGCGTCGTTCGTCAACCACCACATCCTGATCGCCTGCCGTAAGAGCTAAACCGTCTCCCACCTGCGCGCGAGCCATCGGGCGACGGTCAGAAACGTCACCGTCATCAGAGCCAGGACGGCGACCTGGGGCGCTAGAGTCAAAAGCGCCCGCGGTAGGCTGGCGGCGGGGTCATCGTACCAGAAGACTTTGAGGAAGCCGTCGAGGGCCCAGCCGTTGATGGTGAAAAGCGCGGTGGTATTCATGAAGTCCGGCATCACGAACTTCGGTACCATGCTGCCGCCGAGGGCGGACATGATCAGGATGACGATGGTCGACATGCCGCTGAGCTGGGAGCGGGTGCGACACAGCGTGGCGAGGACGATGCCGAAGGCGGCGGCGGCGGCGGCGGTGACGATGGCCATGGCGGTGAAGCCGGCGAGGCGGTTGGGCGTCCACAGCTCGATGTCGAAGACCAGGGCTCCCCAGACGAACATCAGCACCACCTGCGCGAACCCCACGACGCCATAAAACAGCCACTTGCCGAGCAGCAGTTGGGTCATCGAGGCGTGCGACAGCAAGACCCGTTCGAGCACGCCGGACTCCTCCTCGTCGAGCAATGCGCCGCCGGCGCCGGCCATCGAGAAGAGCAGGAACATGACGCCGATGCCGGCGGCCTGGTAGGGCACGATCGAGCGTTTGCGCTTCTTCTCCTCCGGGTCCTCGACATCGAAGGTCCGCACGTCGACCGCCTCGACCGCCACCAATCCAGCGGCGCCGCCGGGGCCGGCGGCGCCCGCGGCCTCGCCGCTCTGGAAGTAGCCCTCCGCCTCTTCGACGGCGCGGCGCTGCTGGTCGGTCAGCGGGCCGCCGAATTCCTCGAGCTGGCCGAGGCCCTGCTTCATCAACAAATCCGGCCCGGCGGTCATGGCGGCGGCTTGCAACAGGCCGCTGACGCTGTGGCGGGCGATCGGGTTGGAGGCGTCGTAGATCAGCTCGACGGGCTCGGAGTCGCCGGCGAAGGCGCCTAAAGTGGCGCCGAAACCGGGCGGCAGCACCACGGCTACCGGGAAGCGGCCCTCGCGCACCCGCTTGCGGGCGTCCTCGAGCGTGTAGGGCGCCGGCTCCGGGACCTCCTCGGTCGGCGACGGCGCGGTGGCGATCTCGAGCGCTTCCTGCTTGCCCAGGGCGGCGACGTAGCGACGGCTGGTCTCGGTGCTGTCGAGGTCCACCACGAGCAAGTCGATGGCGGGCGGCCCCGCATCCGAACCGCCACCGCCGAAGCCGCTGAAGATGACGGCGAAAATCGAGAAGAAGATCAGCGGCAGCACGAAGGTCAGCCCCAAGGCGACGACGTCGCGCTTGAGATAGAGCCAGTTGATCTTGACGATCGTCCGGATCGTTCTAGTCCGGATCATTCCCGCAGCTCCCTTCCGGTGAGGTGGATGAAGACCGCTTGAAGGGTCGGCACTTCGACGTGTACGTCGGTGATCCGGCCGCCCTCCGCCTTGATCCTCGCCAGCAGCTCCGGCAGCTCCTCGCCGATATCCTCGACGCGAACGGCCAGTGTCTCGGAGGTCCCGTCCCCGCCGGCCGCCTCCAGGCCGGCTTCGAGCAGCGCGGCGGGCGGCTCGCCCTCGAGCACCACCGAGACCCGGCGCCCGGAGCCGATGGTCTGGCGCACCAGCTCGTCGAAGGTGCCGGCGGCGACGTCCCGGCCGTGGTCGATGATCACGATGCGGTCGCAGACCTGTTGGGCCTCGTCGAGCTGGTGGGTGGTCAGAAGCAGCGAGGCACCGTCTTGCCGCAGCTGCTCGAGCATCTGCCAGATGCGCTCTCGACTCTGCGGATCCACGCCCACCGTCGGCTCGTCGAGCAGCACCACCTCGGGCGCGTGCAGTACCCCACAGGCAATGTTCAGGCGCCGCTTCATGCCTCCCGAGAAACGCTCGACCGGTTCGTCGGCACGGTCACCGAGCGCCGTCCAGTCGAGCGCCCAGGCGACCCGCTCGGCGAGTGTCGGCCGGGAGATGTCCAGCAGCTCGCCGAACACCGTGAGGTTCTCGCGCGCGGTCAGCTTCGGATACAGGGCCACCTCCTGGGGCACGACTCCGAGCTTGCCACGCGCCGCCCGGACAGCATCGCCGCTGGTGGTGTCGAGCCGAGTGCCCAACAGGGTGATCTCGCCGGCGTCGAGGCGCACGCGACCAGCGATCGATCGGACGAGAGTCGTCTTGCCGGCGCCGTTGGGGCCGAGCAGCGCCAGCCATTCGCCGCGCCGCAGCTCGACGCCGGCGCCGGCCAGGGCGCGGGTCTCGCCGAAGCTCTTCTCGGCGCTGGTCACTGTGAGCACGGATGTCATCGCATTGCTCTCCAGTTCGGAATTGTCGAAAGAGTCGTCGGGACGTCTATCCTACGGCCCGTTCGGTCAGGTCATTCACCCGCGAGAGTACGCCCGTGCGAGCGCGGGGTTCGTTGCCGTCGGCGAACGGCAGCCCGGCGACGGCGAACGGAGCGCTCCGGTGAGAGTCGCCTCACAGCAGTCGACGCGCCGCCACCAGGTCGGGGGTGTCGAAACCCTCCGAGAAGCCGCGGTAGAGCTTGTCGAGCGCGGCCCGGGGCTCTCGCGAGCGCTCATCGTCCTCTTCCCAGAGGCGTGTCAGGCTGCTCAGGGCGCGCAGCTCGAGCGACCTCTCGCGGCGCGTCCGCGCCTCCTCCAGCGCGCGGCGGAAGCACCGCTCGGCCTCTCGGCGATTGGGTCGCGGCAACGACAGGTAGAGATCGCCCCGCAGGCGATGGAGCTCCGGGCTCCAGAAGCCGCTGCCGCAACGGTCGGCTTCTCCGAGGGCGGCCGCGAGCAGTTCGAGCCCCTCGTCAGGCCGCGACGAGAGGCCGCAAGCCTCGGCGAGCAGCGCCTCGAAGTGGGGCTGGAACAGATCGGAGCCGGCGGCCCGCAATTTGCCCAGGCCCTCACGAATCTGGACCACGCCCTCCTCCACCTCGCCCAGGCGAGCGCGCGCCCAGCCATGGAAGATCTCGGCGAGCGTCAGGAAGTACGGATAGCCCTGCTCCCGGCTCAGCTCGCTGGTCGAAACCGCGCCTTCGCGGGTGGCCTCGGGGTCACCGCGCAGCTGGTGCTGCCAGGTTGCCAATAGCCGGGCGAAGGCCTGGCTGAAGGAGTGCCCGAGGTCGTCGGCCAGGGCCAGGGCACGGCGATCGAGGGACTGTGCGTGGTCGGGGTAGCCCAGGCACCAGGTCGCCCAGCCGGAATAGCCGAGTGCCGCCACCACCGGGTTCTGCCCGAGATAGAACGCCGCCGCGGCGACCGCCCGCTGTGAATCGGCCTCGAGCTTGGCGAAGAGATCGATCCCGCGGCCGAGATGCTCGGCGGCGGGGTCGGGCTCTCCCTGGAACAAGATCGTGGTGCCGAGAGCGTACTCGGCGAGCAATCGACGCGAAGGCCGCCGGCTGCTCCGCGCGTGCCGCGCCATCTCCTCGGCCAGCTGTCGGCAGGTCTCGAGCTCTGCGCGCACGCAATGAAACCGCCAGAGGCCGAGCAACGCCGGCGTCCGATGCCGGCTGTCGCCGGTGCTTTCTGAGAGCTCGCGGGCGCGGGCGAATGCCTGGCCCACCTCCGGCGCGGTGAATCCAAGGCTCATGATTAGCGCGCCGCCGAGATCGAGCTGGAACCGGATCTCCTGACGCACGCGCCTGGCCGACCCCGGCAGGGTGCCGAGGAGCCGCAGGCCACGGTTGAGCAGGCGGGACGCCTCGGCGTGGGCGCAGCTCGCCGTCGCCGCATGGCCTGCCCGCTCCAGGTAGTCGACGGCCAGACCGGTAGCCTCCGGATCGCTGACGTCGGCCGCCGCCGCCCAGTGATGGGCGAGCAGTGGAGCCCACCCCTCACCGACGCCGTGGACGGCTGCGATCGCCTCGGCGACCTGCCGGTGGGCGGCGCGGCGCTCGGCCGCGCGCAGTCCGTCGAGAAGCGCTTCGCGGTAGCTCTCGTTGGCGAAGCGCCAGCGGCCTTCGTCGACTTCCAGCACCGCCTGATCGGCGCAGAAACGCAGCCACAGGCGGGCCTGGAAACCCTCGTCGAGGGCGGCGAGCAGCTCGAGGTCGATCTCGCGGCCGGCCACAGCCGCAAGGCGCAGCAGCGGCCGTACCCTCTTGGGTAGGCGCTCCAACCGACGCTCGACGACGCGCCGGATGCCGCCGGTGGTGATCTGCTCGGGCAGGCGGGAGGGATCGATCCGGTCGAGCCGCCCGGCCTCCTCGGCCAAAGCCCGCACCACCTCGACCAGGAAAAAGGCATTGCCGCCGGTCTCCCGTTCCAGCAGCTCGACCAACACCTGATCTCGCCCGGGCGGGCCCAACATCGACTCCGCGAGGTCGCACACCGCCTCCCGCCCCAGACGCCCCAGCTTGAGCTGCGGCACCTCGGAGAGCACCATGGCGAGATCCGGCCGCTCGTCATCACGATAGCTTCCCACCAACAGCAGCGGCAGATTCTCGGCGCTCCGTGCGAGCTCGAGCCACAGATGGAGACTCTCGCTACCCACCCAGTGAAGGTCTTCGAGGATGATGACCGCCGGCCGTTCGAGCCGGCCGAAGAGCCCACGCGCGACCTCGACGAAGCGCTGGCGGGCCGCCTGTGGATCGAGGTCCGGAACCGGTTCGACTTCCAAGTCCAGGAGGCCCGGGACGTGGCGTTCGAGGACCGCTGCCTCACGGTCGTCGACGTCGACCGTCAGCAGCAGGTGGCTCAGGATGCGGCGCCAGGAGTGATAGGGAACGAAGCCCTCGGCGATGGCGCTGCCAGCCAGCACCAACGCTCCTTCCGCCAGACTCATGGCACGCAGTTCTTCGAGCAGCCTCGACTTGCCGACGCCGCTCTCGCCGGCGACAACCAGTGCGTCGCCCCGGCTCCGGAGCACCGCAGTGAGCAGCCCGTCCAGCCGCTCGACGTCTGCCTCACGGCCCACCAGGCGCGCGCCTTCGAGAAAGCTCCGGCGGATCGCCGCGGTCTCCTCCGGCAGCGGCCTGCCCAGAGCGCCGGTGAGATCGTGGATCACCTTGCCGGCTTCACTGTAGCGATCCGCGGGCTCCTCCGCGAGCAGCTTCTCGAGCACCGGCACCAGGGCGCCGTCGAAGTCGCGCGTCGAGATCTCGGGAGAGCCGTCGCGGACGGCCGAGCTGTCGCGGGCCGGGTGGCCGGAGAGCAGCTCGTAGGTCAACATTCCCACCGCGTAGAGATCCGTCGCCGGGCTAGCCGACTCGCCGCGCAACAGCTCGGGTGCGAGATAGGGAGCCTCGGCGCCCTCCTCTGCTTCGCGCAGCGCCGACAGACCGAAATTGACCAGCCGTACCGCCCTCTCCTCGACCAACACGGTCCGCGGCCTGAGGTCGCCGTGGACGACCCCACGGCGGTGCAGGTAGGTGAGCCCCTGGAGGGTCTGCAGCACCAGGTCGAGCCGGGCCTCGAAGGGCTGACCGCGCCCGGCTTCGAAAAGCTCGCGCGGCTGCTCGATCAGCTTCTGCGTGTAGTACGGCCGCATCTCCTCGTCGAAGCCGTAATCGACCACACCGACGATGTTGGGATGGCGCAGCGAGGCGATGTGCCGCAGCTGGCGGGACAGCTCCAGGCGATCTTCCGAAGGCTCGCCGCCGTCCTCAGGCTCGACGAGCGGCGCGGTGACCAGACGCAGGGCCACCCGGGTGCCGGTCAGGCGGTCCGTGGCCAGGTAGACCACGCCCATGCTGCTCCTGCCGAGCTCGCTGAGGACGTCGTACCGTTTGCCGATCAAGTTTCCCTCCGGACCCTAGGCTACAACAGCGGTGCCGGGCGTATCGCTCTCCCGCGCCGACTGCCCTACTGATTCACGGCACCCATGCCCCGCTGGTCGTAGCGCTGGCCGCTGGCGGCGCCGGCCGGCATGACCTCTTCGATCGCGGCCAGGTCGCCCGGCGACAGCGCCACCTCGACGGCGGCGGCGTTGTCCTCCAGGTATTTGCGACGCTTGGTACCCGGGATGGCCACCACGTCGTCGCCCTGGGCCATCACCCAGGCGAGCGCCAGCTGTGCCGGAGTCACTCCGCGGGCGGCAGCGATCTCGCCGACACGCTCGACCAGCGCCAGGTTGATCGCGAAGCTCTCGCCCTGGAAGCGCGGGGAGTGGCGGCGGTAGTCGTCCGGCGCGAGGTCGTCGAAGCTCTTGATCTGGCCGCTCAGGAAACCGCGGCCGAGCGGGCTGTAGGCCACGAAGCCGACGCCGAGCTCGCGGACCGCGGGCAGGATCTCGTCTTCCGGATCGCGGCTCCACAGCGAGTACTCGGTCTGCAGCGCGCTGATCGGGTGCACTGCATGCGCCTTGCGCAAGGTCCTCGGCGCGGCCTCGGACAAGCCCAGGTAGCGTACCTTGCCGGCCTCCACCAGGCGCGACATGGCGCCGACGGTGTCCTCGATCGCGACGTTGGGGTCGACCCGGTGCTGGTAGTAGAGATCGACGTGATCGAGCCCCAGCCGCAGCAGCGAGGCGTCGCAGGCCGCGCGAACGTACTCCGGCCGGCCGTTGATGCCGACGAACGAGCCGTCTTCGCCGCGCTCGATGCCGAACTTGGTCGCCACCACCACGGCGCCGCGCCGGTCGCGCACGGCGCGCCCCACCAGACGCTCGTTGGTGAAGGGGCCGTACATGTCAGCGGTGTCGAAGAAGTCGATCCCAAGCTCCAGCGCGCGGTGGATGACGGCGATCGACCGTTCGTCGCCGCCGGCATCGCCGTAGAATTCCGACATTCCCATGCAGCCCAGCCCCTGGGCCGAGACTTCCAGACCGCCGCTGCCCAATCTTCTCCGTTCCATCGCCTCTCCTCCCTCCGTGATCGTTCGCCGATCCTCGTTCGGCAAGCATAGCCCCAGTCTCCCTCGCATCCCGGTTGCATGCCCGGTTGATTTAAAACTACCATGGTAGTACTATATCTGTAGTTGACGGCGGCAGAGATCAATACACACCACCGGAAGAGCCGGGAGGATCCCAACTTGAGTCCCCGAAACGCATCGACGGAGCCCGCCGGTTCGAGCCCGGTGACCCACCGCCTCGGTGACCTGCAACTCGCCATCATGCGCGTGCTCTGGCACCGGGGAGAGTCCACGGTCGCCGAGGTCCACGAGGCGCTGCGCGAGGAGCGCGGCCTGGCACCGACGACGGTGGCGACGATGCTCACCAAGATGGAGAAGAAGGGTGTACTGGACCACCGCACGGAGGGACGCAGATTCGTCTACCGCCCGCTGGTGAGCGAGAGCACGGTGCAGCGGTCGATGGTGAGCGAGCTCAAGGAGAGGCTGTTCGCCGGCAACGTGACGGCGCTCGTCAGCCATCTGCTGGCGGAGCACGAGC
Organism: bacterium; assembly: GCA_024226315.1. Taxonomy (GTDB): domain Bacteria; phylum Acidobacteriota; class Thermoanaerobaculia; order Multivoradales; family J023; genus JAAELT01. The sequence goes on from JAAELT010000459.1 coordinate 23,360, forward strand.
TCGACGCCGAGGAGCTGCGGCGCCTCAAGCGCCTGATCGCGGAGATGGAGGACGAATGATGCTCACCGGAACGCTCTTCGGCGAAGACCATATCTATCTGGCCGTGCTCGGCTGGCTCCTGACCTACGCGCTGCACAGCACACTCTTCCTCGCCGCCGCCTGGGTCGCATCCAGGTGGTTGAAACCGCGGCTCCAGGAGACGGTGTGGAAGTCCGCGCTGATCGGGGGCCTGCTGACGGCGACGCTGCAGGCTGTTGTTCCCTGGCAGCCTGGGATGGGTGGTTGGACCCTGGCGCCCGCGCCCGCCGGTCCCCACGCGGTGGTGATCGGCGCGGCACTGCCCGCACCGGCGTCCACGGGAACAGTGGACGCCGCCGCGCCGGCCGGAGCGTCGCTGCCGGCAGCGACGGAGATCTCCCGCGAGCCCGCCGCGACCTCGATCTCGCGGGCGGCGCCCTGGATCCTTCTCGCCTGGCTGATCGGCGGTCTGGCCGCCTCGTGGGCCCTCGGGTGGCAGGGCTGGGCCCTGCGACGGCGCCTGAGGGCCCGCGAGGATCTCACCGCGGGACCGGCGCGCGCGATCGTCGACGAGCTGTGCCACGAGATCGGCCATGCCCGGCCGGTGCGCCTCACCACCACGGAGCGGATTCCGGTTCCCATCGCCCTGGGGCTGTTGCGGCCCGAGATCTGCCTGCCCCGCCGCTGCCTCGACGGGCTCTCGGCCGCCGAGCAGCGCTCGCTGCTCGCCCACGAGCTTGCGCACCTGGTGCGCCGCGACCCGGCCTGGCACCTGGCGGCGGCTGGAATCTCGGCCCTGCTCTTTTTTCAGCCTCTCAATCGTCTCGCCGGCCGGCGCCTACGCCGGCTCTCGGAGGTGCTGTGCGACGACTGGGCGGTGGCGCGCACCGGCTCCGCCAAGAGCCTGGCGCGCTGCCTGACGGAAGTCGCCGGTTGGGTGATCGAACGACCACGGTTCTTCCCATCGCCCGGCATCGCCGGCGGCGTCAGCGAGCTCGGCCATCGCATCCGGCGGCTGGTCGAGGGCCGCAGCGATCACGGCGCCCTGGTGCCACGCACCCGCCTGCTGCTCGTGGCGCTGGCGGCCTGGGCGCTGGTCGGGGCACTGGCGCCGGGCTGGAACGTGGGGTCTGCCCTGGAAGATACTCCAGAGCCGGCGCCGATGCCGGCCATCATCTCCGGCGATGAAGCGGGCGATCCCGAGCCGGCTTCCATTGCCGCCTCCCTGCCTGTCGAGATCGAGGACGAAACCGCTGAGCCCAACGGCGCACCCACCTCGGGCGCTGCCCCCGCGGATTCGCCGGAAGACGAGCCCAGGGAAGCCCCGAGGCCGGCGCCGGACGCGCTGCCACCGCTGCCGGCCGAGCCGATCGCCGCCAGCCAGGCCACGACACCGACTCCCGCACTCGACGAACCCTCCGACGCTGACGAGGAGACGGCCGCTGAGGAGACGGCCGCTGAGGAGACGGCCGCTGAGGAGACGGCCGCTGAGGAGACGGCCGCTGAGGAGACGGCCGCTGAGGAGACGGCCGCCGAAGAGAAGGCTGCCGAGGAGAAGGCTGCCGAGGAGCCGACCGTCGAGGAACCGACAGCCGAGGAACCGGTCGAAGAGACCCCGCCGGTCCTCGAGACGCGCCCCGTGCCCCGCTTCCCCAAGATGGCGATCCGGCTCAACAAGTGGCGTGCGTCGGTCACTCTGCGGGTGAAGGTGGACGAGACCGGCCTGGTGACCGATGTCCAGGTGGTCGGCGACGAGTTCGGCTTCGGCTTCGAGCGCGAAGCGATCCGCGTGGCGCGCGAATCGACCTTCACGCCCGGGACGCGCGACGGCCAGCCGGTGACCAGCGAGACCACCCTGACGATCCACTTCGAACGCCGGCGCTGAGACCATTCAAAGCCGCGCTCCCATCAAGAGCACCACCACCTGCCCCGCCAGCGTCGCCAGCACGCTGGCGACGGCATAGGACGCCGCGTAGCTGACAGTGGGCTCGCTGGAATCGGCGGCGCCGCGGATGGCCGCCAGGGCCGAGGACGAGGTCATGCCGCCGCAGACGCTGCCCCAGGTGTCGACCGGGCGCATGGACAGCAGGTAGCGGCCGACCAGCACCGCGCCGAGCACCGGCACGACGGTGACCAGCAGG
>JAAELT010000460.1 GCA_024226315.1 bacterium
CCGATCGCACCGTCGAGACTCGAAGTCCACGACAGGCTGGCAGTGACGTCGCCGTCCTCCGGATCGCTCGCTGTACCGGCGAAGCTGACGCTCGCGCCGACGTTGGAGCCCGAGCCGTCAGCCGGAGCAGTGATCGATACGCTCGGAGCAGCGTTCACGGTAATCGTGATCGCATCACTGTCCTGCAGGCCGCCAGCGTCGGTCACCGAAGCGGTGATCACGTGGGTGCCGGCGGACAGGCCAGACGTCGAGAACGAACCGCCGCTGCCGATCGCACCGTCGAGACCCGAAGTCCACGACACGCTGGCAGTGACGTCGCCGTCCTCCGGATCGCTCGCTGTACCGGCGAAGCTGACGCTCGCGCCGACGTTGGAGCCCGAGCCGTCAGCCGGCGCAGTGATCGATACGCTCGGAGCAGCGTTCACCGTGATGGTGATCGTGTCGCTCCCCTCGAGACCACCGGCATCGGTCACCGAGGCGGTGATCACGTGCGTGCCGTCGGAGAGGGCCGATGTCGAGAACGAACCGCCACTACCGATCGCACCGTCTACGTCCGAAGACCAGGCAATGCTGGCAGTGACGTCACCGTCCTCCGGATCGCTCGCACTTCCCGCGAAGCTCACCGAATCGCCCGCGTTGAAGCCGGCACCATCGGCCGGAGCCGTGATGCTGACGCTCGGACCGGCGTTGATCGTAATCGTGATCGTGTCGCTGCCCTCGAGGCCACCAGCGTCGGTCACCGAAGCGGTGATCACGTGGCTACCGTCCGACAGACCCGACGTCGAGAACGAGCCGCCACTGCCGATTGCACCATCCACGTCCGAAGACCAGGCGATGCTCGCGGTGACGTCACCGTCCTCCGGATCGCTCGCCGACCCGGTGAAGCTCGCCGAGTCACCCGTGTTGAAGCCGGCACCGTCGGCCGGCGCCGTGATGCTCACGCTCGGACCGGCGTTGACGGTCAGGGCGATCGAGCCGGAGCCCTGGGCACCGCCGGCGTCGGTCACCGACGCGGTGATCACGTGGGCACCGTTGGAGAGCGCCGACGTGGAGACCGAGCCGCCCGTGCCGATGGCACCGTCGACGTCCGAAGACCACGACAGATTGGCGGTGATGTCGCCGTCCTCCAGGTCGTTGGCCGTACCGGTGAAGGTGACGCTGTCGCCGGCGTTGACTGTCGAGCCGTCGGCAGGCGCCGAAATCGACACACTGGGCGCCGCGTTCACCGTCAGGGTGACGGCGTCGGACGCCTGGGTGCCACCCGAGTCGGTCACCGACGCGGTGATCACGTGCACGCCGCCTGAAAGCGAAGTGATCGAGAACGAGCCGCCCGTGCCGATCGGGCCGTCGAGGTCCGACGACCAGGCGAGGTTGGCGGTGAGATCACCGTCCTCGTAGTCACTCGCCGTGGCGGTGAAGGTGACGTTGTCGCCGGCGATCGCCGTGGAGCCGTCAGCCGGCGCCGTGATCGACACGGTGGGCGGGGTGTCGTTCACCTGGATGTCGGAGAAGTAAGACCCCTCGAGACCGCCGCTGTCGGTCACCGTCGCGGTGATCCTGTGAGCGCCGATCGACAGGTTGGCGTTGAATGCACCGCCCGTACCGATCTGGCCGTCGAGGTCCGACGTCCAGACCAGGCTAGCGGTCAAGTCACCGTCCTCGATGTCATCCGCCGTACCGATGAAGGAGATCGAGTCGGCCGCGAAGAAGGTCGAGGGGGTGCTCGGCGTGACGATCGTGGCCCACGGCGCGCTGTTGGCCGGGTCGAGGGTGATGTTCACCGACGCATAGCCCGACGTGCCGCCGCTATCGGTCGCCATGGCGGTGATCACGTGCGCGCCCTCCGACAGCGAGTTGCTGAAGATGGTCGCGCCACTGCCGATCGAGCCGTCGACGTCCGAAAACCACTGCAGGCTGGCGGTGACGTCGCCGTCCTCGTAGTCGCTCGCCGTGCCGCTGAACTCGATCGCCCCGGCGAGGCCGAAGTTGGCGCCATCGGCGGGCGAGTTGATCACCGGCACCGGCGGGCTGTTGTTCACGGTGAGGAAGATCCACGCCTGACTCGAGCGACCACCCGAATCGACCGACACGGCCGAGATGTAGTGGCTGCCGATCGACAGGTTGGCATTGAACGAGCCCCCGGTTCCGATCTGGCCGTCGACGTCGGAGGACCACACCAGGCCCGCCGAGATGTCGCCGTCCTCCGGATCGTCGGCCGTGCCGCTGAAGGCGATCGAATCCGCGCCGACGAAGGTCGAGCCGTCAGCCGGCGCGGTGATCGTCACCGCCGGCGGGAAGTTGCTCGGCACCACGACGTCGACCGTCACCCATGAAGCGCCGTAGCCGATGACGTCGAGGTGCTGGGCCGAAACCTGATCGCCCACCTGGGTCTGCAGCAGGCCGTCGAAGGGATCCGCCACCGGGTTGTCCTCGAGGGTGATCACGGTCTCGAAGATGCCGGTGTCGATGCCGGTCTCGAACAGGGTGATGAGCTCGAGATAGTCACCGACGATCGAGGACAAGACGGTCGCCGACACGATGTCACTCTGGGTCGGATCATTGGCCGCGTGGTTCACGACCCGCAGCCAGGCATCGAGGCCGTTGTCGATGGTATCGACTTCGACGCCGAAGCCGTCGATGAACGCGATCCGCGGGCCGGTGGTCGAGGCCATCGCCTGCGACTGGCCGGAGGCGTCGGTGTAGGTCGCCGTCAGGGTGTCGAAGAGCGCCGCGCCCTGGTCGACGCCGGTGGTCAGATCGCCGTCGCCGGGGACGCTCGTACCGACCGCGAGATTGATCGAGCCCGTGAACACGCCGGTGTCGGCGTCGGTCTCGGTCAGGGTCACGTACTCGAGGTCGCCGGTGATGTCGGCGGTGAGTTGCACCGAGGTCATCTCGACGGTGAGCGGATCCTGGTTGACCGCGTGGTCGATCACCCGCACGTAGGCGCCCGAGGCCTGCAGGTACTCGGCCGTGAAGTCGCCGGCGGCGTCGACGAAGGAGACGGAGCTGCCGCCGACCGTCGCGAAGTCGAACTGATCGGGCTGGGTTCCGGTCGAAGACAGGCGCTCGGCCCGGATCTGCTCGCCGGCGAAGGCGTCGAGGAAGCCGTCGAACTGCGAGGGCCCGGGACCGAGGGCGACCGAACCCTCGAAGACGTAGGTGGCGGGGCCGGTCTCGGTCAACAGCACCTGCTCGAGGTCGCTGCCGTCGATCGGGGCCACCCCGGCGTCGAGCACGTCGACGACGCCCGGGTCGGTGAAGGAATGGTCGATGAGACGCAGGTAGACCCGGTCGCCCGCCGCGTAGACCTCGGTGTCCTCGCCGAACTCGTCGACGAAGAAGAGGCGCAGCGGAATGGTCACCGCGTTGGCGCTCTCGCCGCTGAAGGTCACCGTCACGGTGTCGCCGAGGAAGGCCGGATAGAAGCTGTTGGTGGTCTCGAGCACGCCGTCGCCCGGGGTACTCGTCTCCGAGAACGGATCGATGAAGGCCATCGCGATGACGCCCTCGAAGACGCCGGCGCTGACGCCGAGCTCGGTGAGCACCAGGCTCTCGGAATCCGCGCCGTAGAGCGAGCCGAGACTCACGCTCACCGTTTCGATCGAGGACGGATTGGCGTTGTCTCCGACGCTCGTCACCCGCACGCGGGCGCTGGCGCTTTCGAGCAGCTCGGAGGTCGGCAGACCGGCGTCGTCGATGAGCTCGATGCCGACGCCGGTGATGTCGGCCGAGGCGTAGGAGGTGCCGCCCGCGGCCTCGGTGTAGGAGGCGTGGATCCCGCTCCCCGCCTGGGTCTCGAGCTGGCCGTTGTACATTTCGGGGAAGGGTGAGTCCAGCAGGTCGATCGGACCCTCGAAGACGCCGGACTCCTTGCTGGTCTCCCACAGGTACGTATCCAGGTCGTCGCCGCCGCTGTAGAGGTGCACCATGATCGCTTCGAGCACCGCCGGGTCGTTGGCGTTCTGCTCCTCGAGGCGCAGGTACGCCGTGCCGCCGGTGGCGTAGGACGACGCCGGATTGCCGGCCGCGTCGATGAAGGCGAGGCGCGAGCCGATCGCCCGCACGCTCGCGATCGAGTCACCGGTGACCGTGGCGTGGGTGGCGACGAAGGTGTCCCACCAGAACGGCAGGTTGTGGTCCTCGTTGGTGTCGAGCACGCCGTCGCCGGGAGTGGCGGTGCCGAACAGGGTGTCCATCGAGCCTTCGAACACGCCGGTGTCGGCGCCGGTCTCGGTCAGGCTCAAGTACTCGAGGTCGCCGGTCACCTCGGAGACGAGCCCCATCGAGGTCCCGTCGACGATCGAGGAATTGCCATTGGCGATGTTGTCGATCACCCGCAGGTAGACCCGCGCCCCCTGCAGAACCTCCGTCACCAGCGCACCTTCGGCGTCGACGAAAAAGACCTCACTACCGCCGATCACGGCCCGGTCAGTCGCTGGCGGGTTGGTGCCGGTCGAAGCGACGAGCACGGCCTCGATCTCCTCGCCGGTCGAGGCGGCGAGCTGGCCGTCGTCCGGCGCGATGCCCGGGCCGAGGTCGAGCGAGCCTTCGAACACGGCGGTGTCGAGACCGGTCTCGTCCAGCGCCACCTGCTCGGAGTCGCCACTGGACAGGGCGTTGACGGTGACGAACACGTGATCGTACTGGCCGGGATCGTTGCCCGGGTGATCGATCACCCGCAGGTAGACGGTGCTGCCCACCGCGTAGGCCTCGGTGTCCTGGCCGAAGGCGTCGACGAAGTCGAGACTCTGGCCGACGGTGGTCACGGCGGCACTCTGGCCGCCGTAGCTGGCCGTCACCTGGTCGCCGAGGAAGGCCGGCGAACCGCTGTTCGAGGTCTGGACCACGCCGTCGCCGACGGCGGTCGAGCCGTAGCTCGTGGCGATGGTGCCCTCGAAAACGCCGGCGTTGACGTCGACCTCGGTGAGCACCAGGCTCTCGGAGTCCGCGCCGTAGAGCGAGCTCAAGGCCACGCTCACGGTGTCGATCGAAGACTGATTCACGTTGTCGGCGACGCTCGTCACCCGCACGTGGGCGTTGGCGCCCTCGAGCAGCACCGAGGTCGGCAGGCCCGCCTCGTCGATGAGCTCGATCCCGGCGCCGGTGACGTCGGCCGAGGCAAACGAGCTACCGCCCGCGGCATCGGTGTAGGAAGCCGAGATCTGGTTGCCCGCCTGCGTGTCCAACTGGCCGTTGTACATGTCGGGGAACGGCGAGTCCACCAGGTTGATGGAGCCCTCGAAGACGCCGGACTCCTCGCTGGTCTCCCAGAGGTACGTATCCAGGTCGTCGCCGCCGCTGTAGAGGTGCACCATGATCGCCTCGAGCACCGCCGGGTCGTTGGCGTTCTGCTCCTCGAGACGCACGTACGCGGTGCCGCCGGTGGCATAGGACGACGCCGGGTTGCCGGCCGCGTCGATGAAGGCGAGGCGCGAGCCGATCGCCCGCACGCTGGCGCTCACCTGGCCAGAGACGGTGGTGTGGCCGGCGACGAAGGTGTCCCACCAGAACGGCAGGTTGTGGTCTTCGTTGGTGTCGAGCACGCCGTCGCCGGGAGTGGCGGTGCCGAACAGGGTGTCCATCGAGCCTTCGAACACGCCGGTGTCGATGCCGGTCTCGGTCAGGCTCAGGTACTCGAGGTCGCCGGTCACCTCGGAGACGAGCTCCAGCGAGGTCCCGTCGACGGCGCCGGGGTCCTGATTGGCGGCGTGGTCGATCACCCGCAGGTAGACCCGCGCCCCCTGCAGAACCTCCGTCACCAGCGCGCCCTCGGCGTCGACGAAGAAGACTTCGCTGCCGCTGATCAAGGCCCGATCGACGGCGTCGGGTGACGTCTGGGTGGGATGCTGGTATACGCCCTCTATCTCCTCGCCGGCGGTGGCGTCGAGAAGGCCGTCGTCCGGGGCGCCCCCCGGACCCAGCGCCACCGAGCCTTCGAAGACGCTGGTGGCGAATCCGGTCTCGGTGAGCATTACCTGCTCGACGTCTCCCGAGCCCAGCGCGGTGACGCCCGCGAGCACCGTCTCGATGCTGTCGGGGTACTTGCCGGTGTGGGTCTCCACCCGCAGGTAGACCCGGTCACCCCCGGCGTAGAGCTCGGTGTTCTGGCCGAAGACGTCGACGAAGGACAGGAGCGAGCCGACGGTGAAGGCGGTGGCGCTCTGGCCGCCGTAGCTGGCCGTCACCTGCTCGGGCTCGAAGGACGGCAGGTCACCGTTCGAGGTCTCGAGCACGCCGTTGCCCGGGGTGCCCGGGTTGAGCGGGAAGGTGAAGTCGAGGCTGATCTCACCCTCGAAGACGCTGCTGTTCACATCTGTCTCGGTGAGCACCAGGCTCTCCGAGTCCGCGGCGTAGAGCGCGGCGAGGCTGACGTTGATGGTCTCGGCCGTCTGGGGATCGGTGTTGCCTGAGACGCTCGTCACCCGCACTCGCGCGCTGGTGGTTTCGAGCAGCTCCGAGGTCGGCAGGCCGGCCTCGTCGATGAACTCCACTCCGGCGCCGGTGATGTCGGCCGACGCGAAGGCGTTGCCGCCGGCGAGGTTGGTGTGCGAAGCGGAGATCTGCTGCCCCGCCTGGGTCTCGAGCTGAAAGTTGTACATGTCGGGGAACTGGTAGTCCCACAGCTCGACCGGGCCCTCGTAGATACCGGTCTCCTCGCTGGTCTCCCACAGGTAGACATCCATGGAGTCGCCGGTGCCGGAGGAGAGGGTCACCATCACCGCCTCGATCAACGTCGGGTAGTTGGTGTTCTGGCTCTCCAGCCGCACGTACGCGGTCGAGCCGGTGGCGTACGACGACGCCGGGTTGCCGGCAGCGTCGATGAAGGCGATGCGCGAGCCGATCGCCCGCACGCTGGCGCTCACCTGGCCAGAGACGGTGGTGTGGCTGGCGACGAAGGTGTCCCACCAAGCCGGCAGGTTGTGGTCTTCGTTGGTGTCGAGCACGCCGTCACCTGGGGTGGCGGTGCCGAAGAGGGTGTCGATCGAGCCTTCGAACACGCCGGTGTCGGGGCCGGTCTCGGTCAAGCTCAGGTACTCGAGGTCCGCGGTCACCTCGGAAACGATCTCTACCGAGGTCCCGTCGGCTGAGCCGGGGTCCTGATTGGCGGCGTGGTCGATCACCCGCACGGTGACCGGCGCGCCCTGCAGGACCTCGTCGGTGATCGCGCCGGCGGCGTCGACGAACAGGATCTGGCTGCTGGCGATCTGCGCCTGGTCGACGGAGACCCCCGGGGTCGAGGTGTGACCGTGCATCGCCTCGATGGTCTCGCCGATCGCGGCGTCGAGCAGCCCGTCGTCGGCTACGCTGCCCGGGCCGAGCGGCACCGAGCCCTCGAACACGCCGGTGTCGTAGCCGGTTTCCTGGACGGCGAAGACCTCGGAATCGCCTGTCGTGAGTGAGCCTACGCCGACCTGCGTCGAGTCGATCGTCTGCGGGTCGTTGGCGCCAAAGTCGATCACCCGCACGTAGACGACGTCGCCCGCGGGATAGCTCTCGGTCTCGCGGCCGAAGGCGTCGATGAACAGCGTGTTCGAGCCGGTGGTGGTGGCGGTGGCGGTGACGCTCGCATACTGGGCCGTCACAGTGTCGAACTGGAAGGACGGCGGACCGCTGTCGAGCGTCTCGAGCACGCCGTTGCCGGCCGAGCCGGGGGCCCTGGCGACCGCGATCTGCCCCTCGAAGATATTGGTACTGTCGCCTGTCTCGGTCAACGTCAGGCTCTCGGAATCGCCCGAATAGAGCGAGCTCAGGGTGATGGCCGCCGTGTCGGGGCTCGCCTGGTTCAGGTTCTCGCCGGCGGCGAACAGGCGCAGCCGGGCGATGCCGCCCTCGATCAGCACCTGGGTGGGCACGCCGGCGGCGCCTAAGAAGTCGAGGCTCGCGATGCCGACGGTGGCGTCCGCGCTCGGGACGGAGTCGCCGTTGATCTCGAAAAACGAGGCATGGAGGGTGTCGCCCGCCGAGGCCTGGAGCCAGCCGTCGTAGCTGTAGACGAAATCGTCCTGCAGGTCGATCGAGCCCTCGAAGACGCCGGAGCCGATGCTGGTCACCGTCAGCCAGGCGTTCTCGTCATCGCCGCCCGAGGTGGTGAGGTTGACCACCAGGTAGTCGATGGCCTCGTGGTCTTCTGCCCGCAGGTAGACCGTCGAGCCGGTGGCGTAGACGCTCACTTCGGCACCGTACTCGTCGACGAAGGCGATCCGCCCGCCGAGGGTCGGGGCGTAGTCGAATATCGACTCCGCATGGCCGTCGTAATGGCTGGCGGAGATGGTATCGAACTGATGTGGCGGGCCGGGGTCCTGGGTGATCTCCAGCAAGCCGTTGAACTGGACGGCCGGGCCGCTGGTGAGTGATACCGAGCCCTCGAACACGCCGGTGTCGTTGCCGGTCTCGGTCAAGCTGACAAACTCGGCGTCTCCGGCCAAGTTGGAGGCGAAGGTTCCGGGAGTGGTCTCGACGGCGAGCGGGTCGGCATTGTCATTGTGGTCGATGACGGAGACGTAGGCGGTGGTGCCTTCGAGGTATTCAACCGCCGGGGCGCCAGCGGCGTCGACCAGGGTGATCTGGCTGCCCGCGACGGTGGCCTGGCCCGAAGAGCTGTCCGGCGACACGACGTGCGGGTGCACCGCTTCCAGGGTCTCGCCGTAGGAGTTGTCGAGCAGCCCGTCGTCCGCCACGCCCGACGTGCCGAGCGCCACCGAGCCCTCGAAGGTACCCGTGTCGATGCCGGTCTCGCCCAGGAAGAGCTGTTCGGAATCACCGGAGCCGAGCGCGGTCACCGTGACCTCCGCGGTGTCGAAGGCGACCGGGTCGTTCGCTTCCGGGTCGATGATTCGCAGATAGGCGCGGTCGTCGACCGGCACCTCGTGCGTCGACCGCCCGTAGACGTCGACGAACCTGGTCGACGAGCCGGTGATGCCGGCGCTATCGCTGGCGGCGCCGTTGCCATAGTCGGCGTCGATGGTGTCGCGAAGGAAGACCGGGTCGGTCTGGGTGATGGTCTCGAGCACACCCGTCTGGGTCGGGGGACCCACCGCCAGGTCGATCGAGGCCTTGAAAATGCTGGTGTTCAGGCCGGTCTCGGTCAGCCACAACACCTCGAAATCGCCGGAGAGCTGTGAGGAGAGCTCCACCGTCACTGTTTCCGCGACTCCCGGATCGCTGTTCGCCGCCGGGTCGGCGACGAACACGTACGCGGTCGTGCCCTCGTAGTAGGTGGGCGCCGCCTGGTCGTTCTCGTCGGCGAACGCCACCTGTTGCGCGGCGGCGGCCGAAGGCAGGGTCACCAGAGAACCGATCACGAGCATCGAAAGGAACAGTCTGAACATGTTGAATCTCCTCGAATCCATGATGAAAAGCAGGCAGGTCCCGTTGAAACCTCCGCGACGTTCGCCCGAAGGGGGTCGAACGCGATGTCTACACTCACCCACTTAGTAACGCGGTTTCTCACCGCGATTTGAATCAAATTGATTTCAAACGCAGGAAGGCCCCCGCATGAGGTGTCAGCGGGAGCCGATTCATTTCAAGGCTTAAAAGGACTTCACAGTCCGATCCCTCCGTACTCGACCAGCCACCGCCGGGCGCGGCGGCGAAGGAATGGAAGAGCGTCGCGGCGGCCACGCCTTTCGTGGCAGACCATGCCTCTTCCGTCACGGGCAGAAAGCTTGCACACGAATATTAAGATCGACATTACGATCGATCAGTTCCCGGCATGATTCCGGGAAGAGCCGTGTCAACGCAACAGGTCTGTCAATGCAACAGGTCGATCAGGCGGCTGTACTTGATGATCACGGTGCGTTCCGGATCGCCCCGAACCAGCAGCGACCGATCCTCGAGCTCGTTGTAGACCACGAACAGCCCGGCGTTCGCCTGCTGCAGCCAGCCGAAACGCAGGTTGACGGAGGTGACGTCGGCGCGGTCGTTGTATTGCGCGAGCGCCTGGACGAAGAGCTTGGGCGTGAACGAATACGAGATGCGCAGGCGTCCGAGGTTGGTTTCGAACGCTCCGCCCGGCAGGTCGATGTCGTTGTAGATCCAGCCGAGCTCGGTGTTGAACGCCTCGCCGACGCGCCAGCGCAGCGTCGGTGAGAGCGCCACGCGATCGCCGCCGAAGAAGCCGCCGACGGTCACCCGCAGGTTGAAGGACAGGGGCAGTCCCTCGTTGGTGATCAAGATCAGCTGGCCTTCCGCGTGCTCGTAGGTATCCTCCGGCACGGTCACCCCGTTCGAGATCTCGAACGGCTCGCGCACCCCTTCGAGGGTGAAGTTGACGCCGGTGTGGATCTCAAAGCCGCTGGGCCACTCCCAGTGATTGTCGAGGTGCAGGAAACCGGTCTCCTGGAAACCGTCGGGATTCCAGTAGCCACGGTAGGAGACGTGGGGGCGCAACTCGTGCAGTCCTAACCAGTCCTTCGGACGAATGCGGCGGAGCACGAATCCGTCGAGCTTGCGGTAGTCGCGGCGGGCGAGGAAGCCGACCTGGGGATCGAAGGCGGCGCCGACCTCGGTGACGTTGGCGGAGAACGACCAGTCCTCGGAGTCGTAGGCGCCACCGAGCCGGAAAGCATATTCATCCCCCACCACGTCAGGACTGTCGGTACCAGCGACGAAGCCCCTGATCTGGCCGTAGCGGCCGATGCCCCAACGGCCGTCGAGGCCGTAGGTCGACGATCGGTCGTCGTCGATGCCGAGACTGCCGTCGCCGGAGCGGTGGGTGAAGATGGCGCCGATCGACGAGCGGTTGGGCAGCTCGCGGTTCAGGCGGGCGACGGTGAAGTCGTTCTCGGGCGCGACGCCGGCGAGCTCCTGCGAGCGCATCTGGAGGAAGCCGACGTTCGTCTTCCCCACCTTGCCCGAGAGGCGCACGCCGCCGTCGATCGGGATCTCCTCACCGTTCGGCCCGATGCCGATCCGGCGGCTGAAGAAGAGCTCGATCTCCTCGTCGACCCCGACCGAGAACTGGCCGGCGTTCTCGAGAAAGAAAGGGCGCTTCTCGGGGAAGAACAGGCTGAAGCGATCGAGATTGATCTGGAGCTCGTCGACCTCGACCTGGGCGAAATCCGTGTTGTAGGTGGCGTCGAGCGTCAGACTCGGGGTGATCGAGTACTTCAGGTCGAAGCCGATCTCCTCGTCCGAGCCTGAATTGTCGTCCGATCCGGAGCCGCCGGCGTCGCGGTCCTCGAACAACACGTAGGGAATCAGCTTGAGGTTGCGCTGCTCGGGCACCTCGACGCCCTCCAGCGTGCCGGCCAGAGACAGACGGAAGAGGTTGAACTGGCGCGGCAGCGGCGACCAGTAGGAGGTCTCGTTGCGGCGTCTCAGGTTGCGCTGGAAGTTGATACCCCAGGTCTGGACGTCGCCCTTGCCGAACCGCAGGGTGCGAAAAGGGATGGCGATCTCGGCGCTCCAACCGATCTCGCTGATCGCCGCCGCCACCTCCCAGGCCGCGTCCCAGTTGAGATTGAAGTCACCGCCACCCGAGGTCATGCCACCCGAGCCTTCCTTGGTCACCTGGCCGTCGTATTCGATGCCCGCCGGGTTGGTGCCGAAGACGAAGCCGTTCTGGCGATCGTGGAAGGTGTCGAGGATGACCTGGAAGCTGTCGGTCTCGTCCAGCGAGGCGTCGCGGCGGCTGTCGGAGACGATGATGCCCTCGGGCGAACGGTCGAAGCAGACGACGCCCACGTAGAGCGTCTCGTCGTCGAAGGCGATGCGCACCTCGGTGCGCTCGGTGGCCGGCTGGCCCTCGTCGGGCGAGACCTGCCGGAAGCCGGTCGCCGGCGCCACTTCCTTCCAGGCAGGGTCGCCCAGAACGTCACCGTCGACCGCCGGCATCTCGGTCAGCCGCGCCGCGTGGAGCACGGGTGCCCCGGCGCCGGGGTCGTGCTGGGCACTCAGGACCGAGGGCGCTAATGCGAGACAGACCAGGGCCGCGATCCGCCGGTAATGGCGATCGAGCTGCGTCGTTGAATTCATGGCCGGCGCATTGTATCCGCGTCAGGCGGCTTCGGCAGGATCGAGACGAGCGACGTAGAGGATGTGTGGGTACGGCAGGAAATCCGTCATCCGGTGCCGGTAGACCCGGAAGCCCAACCTCGCCAACAGCGCGATCAGCTCTTCGGGGGGCCAGTAGCGAATCGGCTCGAAGCCGACCATCAGCCGATCGAGCAGGAGGGTGAACAGCATCTTGAGCCGTGGCCGGTCCGCCACGTCCTTCAGCACCAACACCCCTCCAGGCGTCAAATAGGAACGCAGTCGCTCGAGAAATTCCGGCACCTCGGCGGCCGGCAGGTGGTGGACGACGTCGAGCAGGTAGATGGCGTTGAAGGGTTCGGCCGGCCGCCACTCGAGCACATCGGCGACGACGTACTCGACGTTGGACAGCCCGAGCTTGCCGGCGCTCTCGCGGGCCCGCTCGATGCGGGCGGCGTTCAGATCGATGCCGGTGATCCGCCTGCCGCCCGCGCGCGCGGCGTAGTAGAGCGAGAAGAGGCCGAAGCCGCAACCGAGATCGAGAACGCGCCCGCGTGCCGGCAGGTACTGCCCGATCTCTTCCAGGAAGGGCTGCCGCAGGATGGTGAACCGGACCGTCGAATAGAGCCGCGTGACGAGGTCGTCGTAGCTCGCCACGATCCGGCGGATGATCGTTCGCGCTTCGCCTGATCGGCCCCGGGCGGCTGTCTCGTTCGAGGTTACTGGGTTCTCCATGAAGCCTGCCGGAGCGGGATGAGGCGATTATACTCGGGCGTCCCTCACGACCCGCACCGCACCCTTCCAATCCGCGAGCCCGGGCGAGCCCTCGAACGGTGAATCACATCGAGCTGATCGGCGGCGCCCTGGCGTACGCTGCCACGGTCTACTCTCTGAGCCTCGTCTCCTGGGCCGTCGCCAGGTGGGTGCTGCCGGCGGGTACCCGCGTCGGGCTGCGCCTGGCGACGGTCGTCGTCGGACAGTTCGTGGCCTGCGCCATCGTCGTCCAGTCGCTGGGGCTGCTCGGTCAGTTGCGCCCCGGCCCCTACCTGGTGACGACCCTGGCCGCCGGCGCCACGGTCTCCTGGGCCGCGCGGAAACATCGTCCGCATCAGGCTCTCTGGCGTCTGGTCCTGAGCACGGCGCGGCTCTGGCTGCACCGGACTCCCCTGGGCCTCGGTTTCGTCAGTGCCGTCGGATTCCTCTTCCTGGCGACCCGGCGGTTCGCGTACGTCGCCGGCATCGACTCGTTGACGATTCACGGGCCGCTCGTCGCCGGGTGGATCCAGACCGGCCGCGTCACCTTGACGTCGCACTGGAACTATCCGCAGTGCTGGGAGTATCAGTACGCGCCGAATTTCCTGCTGCTCCGCTCGGATGTGCTCGTGATCATCCCGTCCGTGCTCCAGGTCGGAGTCCTGCTGCTGCTGGTCCGAGAGGTCGCCACCCGGCTGGGCATTCCGGGAAGGATCGCCTCGCTCGTCAGCCTGCTGTGCGTGTCGAATCCCGTCGTCTGGGGCAGCACGATGAAGAACGATCCCGCCTTCGCCGTCGGGCTCCTCCTGGGCCTCATTGCCCTCGATCAGCTGACTCGGGATCGTCAGGGAGCGATCTGGCTGGCGCAGCTGGGAACCTTCATGATCCTCGGCAACAAGGCGAGCGGCTTCATCTACGCGGCGCCGCTTCTGGCCCTCTTCGTCACGATCTGGCTGATCCGACGGTGGCGGCAACCCCGCTTGCAACGGAACCTGGCGTGGCTGCTCGCCGGCACCCTCGCGCTGCAGCTCTCGGCGATCGCGGTCCAGGTTCACAACTTCGTTCGGCACGGCAATCCCACCTACCCCATCGAGCTCCGGGTGGCAGGGCAGGTGATCTTCGAGGGCCCAGCCGATCTTTCCGGAACATCGATCCTGGAGGCAGGGACCGAGCTCGGCACCTGGTCGACCCTGTTTCGAGGCTCCTCGTTCCAGCTGGGGTGGGACTTCCCATTCCTGTTGATCCTGCTCCTCGCGGCGACTCTCCACGGGGTCGCGCACACGATCCGCGCGTTCCCGCGGGACGGGCGCCCGGACCGAGCCCTGTCGGTCTTGACAGTCACGGCGGTCGCAACGTGTCTGCTCTGGGTCCTCTACCTGGCGACGCCGTGGTCTCGGGGGACCCAGGCCGATCCGGTCGCCTACATCCGACTCGGGCATTCCCTGAGGTACGCGATCGCTCCGATCTGTCTTTCCTACGCCGTCTCCGCCGCCTTCCTCCTCCGCCACCTCGGACAACGGAGGGTCTTCGGCCTCGTGAGCGTGGCGTTTCCGGTTCTGGTCTTCGCCAAGTGGAACATCAGGAACATCTGGAGCGGTCCTGTCTTGTTGGTGGTGTGCAAGCTGCTCGCCTTGCTCCTTGGAGCAACCTGGGCCGCGAGGGCCGTGTGGCGCAGCACGAGCCGCCTGCCGCACGCGATGAAGCACGGCGCCAGGACGGTGGCGACCGCCGGGGTGGCGAGTCTGCTCTTGACTTTCTACGTCCAATGGATCGAGGCCGGCAGAGCCTGGAAATGGGAGCAACCTCACCGGGCGCTCTGGCAGTACGTCAGAAAAGAGATACCAAGCGGCACGGTCATCGACACCAACAGCAAAGAACCGCTCTACGCATACTTTCTTCTCGGAGCCCGGCTGAAGAACGAGATCCGCCACACGCCTCTGCGCCAAGCCCGAAGGAGGGGCCCGAGCGATTCAGCCTACTATTATCTTTCGATCAGGAGCGAGGACCGACGAGCCCGAGAGTTGGAAGCCATGAGAGAGGCTGGTTGGAAACCATTACACGAGCTCGAGGGACAGCAAGGAGTCCTCTTGCGGCGCCCGCGATGACCCAACGTCTATTTCCTTTCTATTCGACCGGCCTCGCCGCCGCTTCGGCCGCCAGCAGCAGGTGGCCGCGGGCCCCGAGCTCCTCGCCGCGCTCCGCCAACGCCCGCGCCACCGCCCGGTGATAGGCGGCGGAACCGTCATCCACCAGGCCGTTTGCTCTACGGACCTCGGCCTCCAGAGCGTCGAGACCACTGACTAATTGACTCATCTCGGTGAGCTTGTCGGACGCCCGTACTGGATTACCTGAAGGGATGTGGCGAGGGTTGATCTCGGCGGAGCGTTCGAAGGCCACCAGCGAACGGCGCGCCAGGCCGTTGCGCCGGTAGATCAGCCCCAGGTTGTAAAACAGTACGTCATTGTCCGGCGCGGCCTCGGTGGCGCGCTCGAGCTCGACCTGGGCGCGCGGCCAGTCGCGCCCTTCGAAGGTGACGCCGAGCATGTAGTGGTAGTGCCCCACCAGGTTCTGTGCCAGGTAGTCCTTGGGCACCGCCGGATCCCAGGCGCCGGCGAGCTCGCCGGCCGGCAGCGCCAGCTCCGGTACGGTGCCGGCGCGCGCGGTGCGGAACACCAGACCCACCGGCACCACCTCGAGCTCGGGCAGGCTCCAGTTCGGATGGTGGGTGAAATAGAGCGGATCCTCGTCCGGGTCGAAGCGCAGCCGGCCGAGGTCGGCGCCGCCGACGCCCTGCATGATCAGGTCGACGTCCGGGCGCTCGCCCTCCACCAGGTGGAGGTAGATGAGCACGAACAGGATGTTGTCGTCCGAGGCCGCGAGGTGCGCCCCGGGCGGCAGCGTTGCCAGCAATTGACGACTGAAGTCTTCGGCGAGGCGGAAGTCGCTGCGATCGAAGCGCGGCCAGCCGAGCACGAAGAGAGCCGCCGGCACCAGCAGCGCCGCCCATGCCCGCCGCCCCCAGCGCCGCACCGCCAGCTCCGTGCCCCAGGCGGCGAGCAGCGCGGCCATGACGTAGGAGGGAATGTAGTAGCGGTGCCAGATGAAGATGTCCGAGCGCGAGCCGTGGATCGCCACCGCCCACAGGTTGGCGGCCATCACCAGGATCGGCAGCAGCACCGGCAGGTCTTCAAGCTCTCCCCCGCCGCGGGGACGTCGCCAGCCCCACACCAGGCCCGCCAATGCCAGCAGCGCGCCACCCCACAGCAGCTCCTCGCCGAGGCCCCGCAGGTAGTCGGTAAGAATGATCAGATAGTCACCCGGGGACTCGGCCCACGCCCGGTGCCAGAAGTCGCGGCGGGTCACGGCGGCGACCAGGGCGCCTGCAGTCTCGGGGTCTGCCCAGTCGAGCCGCGGGTCCTGGCGCGAGCGCAGCGGCATGTAGAGGTAGGGCAGGAGCCCGGCGAATCCGGCGCCGACGCAGGCCAGCAGGTGCTTCGGCCTGCGCAGCAGGCCCGGCTCGGAGATCACCGCGAAGATCCCCACCGCCACACCGACGACGCCCATGACCGTGTGGTTCGCGGCGCCCAGCCCGGCTGCCAGCGCCGCCAGCGCCAGCCAGCCGATCTTTCGGGTCCGGTGCCATTCGAGCGCGCAGGCGAGGACCGCGACGACGAAGAAGCCGTTCAGGGTGTAGACCCGCTGCACCGTGGCCTGGGACCAGAAACTGGGCGCGAAGGCCAGGCACAGCGAGCCCAGCAGACCGGCCGCTGCCGACAGACCGTTGCGCCGGAACATCCCGTAGAACAGGCCGCAGGAGAGGGCGCCGAAAAAGGCCGAGAACAGACTCATGCGAAACGCCACCGAGCCCACCGGCAGCAGGGCGATCCACAGCTTGCCGAGCAGCACGTAGAGCGGATAGCCGGAAGGGTGCGGGATGCCGAGGGTGGCGGCCGCTGCCACCAGCTCGCCCGAGTCGCCGACGTAGATGGTGCGGCAGGCGCCCGCGGCGTAGACGGCGAAAACGGCGGCGCCGAGCGCCAGAGACTGAAAGAGCGTGCGGCTCATCGGAGCCGCACGCTACCACTCTGCCCGAGGTTCGGAGGCCCGTCACCTGATCTTGATCAGGACCACGGCTTCGTCCCATTGACCGTGGGAGTCACCGATGGCGTAACTGAACTGGTCCTCACCCGCGAAGTTGTCATCAGGAATGTAGGTGACGGTACCGTCACGGTGGTTCTTGAGGAACCCGTTGGCGGGAGCTTCCAGGATCGAGACGCTGGCGGCCAGCAGATCGCCGTCGGCATCGGAGTCGTTTGCCGCCAGGTCGATGGTGACCGACTCGCCGACGCTTGTGGACCCCCAGTCGTCCCCGGCGGTCGGCGCCTTCGACGGCAGCTCGCAGGCGTCGCCGATGCCGTCAGCGTCAGCGTCCTCCTGGTCTTCGTTGTCGGCCGTCGGACAGTTGTCGTCACCGTCGTGGCTGCCGTCGCCGTCGGTGTCGGGATCTTCCGGATTCGTGCCGCCGAGGATCTCGTCGGCGTCGGTCAACCCGTCGCCGTCGAAGTCTCCCTCGGGGACGAAGACCTCGGGATTGAATTGACAAGTCGAGACACGCGCGACCGGCTCGCACGTCTGGCCCGAGGGCTCGATTCCGCCCATGTGCGCCGGCACCAGGTCGGAGTCCCAGAAGACAGCGCAGCTGGGAGGCAGCAACCCCATGGCTGGTAACCCCAGCGCCGAGTAGCCCGAACCGAAAGCCTGTTGAGCGTTGATCGTTGCGACCAGGTTGTCCCTGAACTGAACGGCCGTGCCGTTGATTCCGGGCACCTGGGTGATCAACCATGGATCATTCGGCGGGACGGGGGGATCGTCCCACAGAACCACGGTCCACGGGGTGCCGTTCCCGGTGCCGAGGAAGCAATACAAGCCACGGGTCGGCGAGACCACCGTGAGAGGCGGTGTCGCGGGCAGCAGCGGGCAACTGAGGCTGCTGATCACGCCGGCCGAGAACTGGGAGATCAGCAGGGCGTCGACGATGGACGTACCGCCACTGCCGTTGACGTCGCACTCGTCCGGCGGGGTCAGCGGATTCAAGCCCGACGCGTACTGCGACGCGACCAGGGCATCCACGACGTCGACGTCGAAGTCGGCGTCGCAGTCACCACAGACGCCGGTCTGAGCACCAGCATGGGAGGCGGCGAGGAGGAAGAGACACAGGGCGACGAGCGGGATCAATCTCGGGGGCTGATGCATGAGCATCTCCTTTCGGTCGAAGCTGTTTCCGATGTCCCGTCGCGGCCGCGTCGGTAGGTTCGCTACCTCTTTCGCGGCCGGCGGCCGAGATCTGACAAGGAAACGTCTTCGCCGTCTGGAAGTGCTCTAGGCCTCCTCTTCCCGCAGCTCGATCATGAGGTCGGCGGCGATCTCTTCCAGGTCCGCGGTCAGGTCGCTCATCCCGACGTCCTTCGGCGCCCTCAGCCGCGCCCGGGCCTGGAACATCTTGTGCCCCGCCATCGGGGCGCTGGCCACCTCCGTGTCCAGCTCCTCGATGTTGACTCCGCGCGCCGCGACCACCTCGGAGATCCGGTGCACGATGCCCGGATGATCCTGGCCGACGACCTCCAGCTCCAGCATGGGGCCGCTTTCCTCCGCCGATGGCTCCACCGGCGCCTCGGCGACCACCACCGACATCCCCTCGAGCGCCGAGAGCGCCTTCTCCAGATCGGCGGCTCGCTCCGCCGGCAGACTGATGTGGAGCATGCCCGAGAACTCCCCCGCCAGCCGCGCCAGCCGGCTCTCTTCCCAATTGCCGCCATGCTCCTCGACCAACGACGCCAGGGTCTCGACCAGACCGGGCCGATCCTTGCCGATCACCGTCATCACCAGGGACTGCATCATTTCGAGTCTTCTCCCATTCGTCGTCTTTGCATGCGTCTGACGAGACCATCTTATCCGGCTTTTTCCGCCCGGTGGGCCTCGAAGCCACGCGCCGGCCCGAGGTTGCGATACTCTCTCGACATGCTGTGGCGCCGGAGACCGTCTCCCGAGATCGAGCGTGCGCTCGCCCGCGTGAAGATCTTCTCGACCTTGCCGCCGCGCGACCTCCGCAAACTCGCCGGCATGTGCCTGCTGCGGAGCTATGCCGCGGGCGACTTCATCCTCGAGGAGGGCTCCACCGGCCTCGGCCTGTTCCTCGTCACTGCCGGCACGGTGGAAGTCTTCAAGACCAGGGACGGCGAGAAGGTCCCCCTGGCCGTCCTCGGCCGGGGCGACGTACTCGGCGAGATGGCGCTGCTCGACAATCAGCCCCGTTCGGCGACGGCCGTGGCGCTCGAAGGCACCGAATGCCTGCTGCTCTCACGGGATCAGTTCCGCACCCTGCTCAAGCGCCGGCCGCGGATCGCCTGGCCGATCGTGCCGGCGCTGACGGCCAGGATCCGCGACCTGCAGGATCAGTTGCTCGCCGCCGAACGGCCGCCCACTCCAGCAGCCGTGGAAAAGGCCTCGCCGGAGGCACCCGAGACGCCCCCGCTCGACCAGGCGCCCGTGCCCGCGGCGAGCTCGGCGACGGCAGCCGAGACGGTCAAAGAGACGGCCGAATCGGCAGCGGACCCCGGGTCGGAGGGCTCCGAGGCCGGCCTGCTGCGAACACAGGTGGCCTTGATGATGACCGGCGCCGTCGGCTTCGGCGAGTCGGCCCGGCTGCTGGAAGTGTTCGTGCGCCGTCTCGACCAGGAAGCCGGGCTCTCCGACGAACGTTCTCTGCTCGAAGTAGCACGCGATTTCCCGTCGGGTCTGTTCGCCGCCGGGCGCACCTCCTGGAGCGAAGGACTGAAGGTGCCCTCGAAGATGCTCCAAAGCTTCCGCGACCATCTGCGCAAGCCACGCGACGAGTAGCAGATGCTGCGCACCGTCAAGGCGTCCGCCCGCATCGAGGGCACCCGCGAGGATCTGTTCGCCATCATCACCGACTATGGCCGGTACGCTACCTGGCTGCCCGGAATCGAGCACGCCGGTCTGCTGGCACGCGAGGGTGACGTCGCGATCGCGGAGTTCCGCGCCCCACGCTGGAGCCACCGCACCTTCAACATCGAGCTCGTCCACTCCCCCGAAGGCTCCGTGATCTTCCGCCAGATCGACAGCCTGGGCCGCCCCGACGTCGAGGGCAGCTGGAAGCTGGGTGAGACCGAGCCCGGGGTCGGCGCCGCCACCGTCCTGGTCGAGCTCGAGATGCGCGTCGAGACGCCGCTGCTGGGACTGATGAGCCGGCGCCGCCTGCGCTCGGCGATGTGCGCCGGCCTCGACGCTCTGGGATCACGCCGGCGCCACGTCGCCTCGGCGATGCCCGCGGCGGCGGCACGCAAGCAGAAAGTGCTCGAGGTGATCCGCGAGACGGACGGGCTCAAAGTCTGGTACCTCGGAGAGAGCTACCGCCTGCCCAGGGAGGACGGTCTGCCGAGGGAGGACGGCCCATGATCCGCAAGCTCGCCCGCGCCGAGGCACAGGTGGAGGTGGTCCAGGGCGTCTTTCGCGACAGCGACTCCTGGCCACAGTGGATGCCGGGTGTCGCCGCCACCAGGACGCTCTCGGCCGACGGCGACCACCGGCTGGTCGAGGTCATCCTGCTGGTCTTCGGGCGCCGCCTGGTGCAGAAGCTGGAGTGCCGCGAGCAGGACGGCCGCATGACCCACCGCCAGGTGAAGGGCTGGTTCCGCAAGTGGGAGGCCGTGTGGACCTTCGCCCCGCCGCCCGACGGCCAGGGCACGACGATCTCCCTGAGTCTCGATTTCGATCTCGGCGTCGCCGGCCTGTTCGTGCCCCGCAAGCTGCTCGGCGACTGGGTCGGCGGCCTGATCCAGGACACGCTCGACCAGGGCCGGCGCCGCGCCGAGAAGCTCGCGCGCTCGCGCCGCGAGCTGACCGGGGCGGTCCCGGTCGGGCTGCCTCTGCTGCAGGTCTGGGAGACCGCCGACGGCTTCGAAGTGCGCTTCGCCGGCCGCACCTTCCACGTCGAAGCACTGGAGCCGGCGGGGGGGAGCAAAGATGGCGGTCGCTGAGCTCGCCACGCTGCGGGACCGGCTCGGTGACGTGCTGCGCCGGCGCGAGACTCGCTACCTCGATCTGCTGCGACGCATGGTGGCGATCAACACCTTCACCGACAACCCGCAAGGCGTCGAAGAGCTGGGGCGCCTCACCGCCCGGGCTTTCGAGAGCCTCGGATTCCGCGCCGAGACTGTCCCCGCCGCCGATCGCCGCTACGGCCCACACCTGGTACTGACCCGCGAGGCGCCCGACCCCGCGGCCCCCCGCATCGGCCTGGTCTCGCACCTGGACACGGTGTTCTCGGCCGAGGAGGAGCGGCGTCACGATTTCCGCTGGCGGGAGGACGGCGACCGCATCTACGGTCCCGGCACCGTCGACATCAAGGGCGGCACGGTGGTCGCCTACATGATGCTCGACGCCCTATGTGAGGCGGCGTCCGAGGTGCTCGACGCGGCGACCTGGGTGGTGTTGCTGGACTCGGCCGAGGAACAGATGGCGCCTGACTTCGGCCCCCTGTGCCTAGAGCGGCTGGGCACCGACCACAGCGTCCCTGGGCAGACCGCCGCCTGCCTGGTGTTCGAGGGCGGGCTCATGGACGCCGACGAGGCCAAAGCTGTAGTCGCCCGCAAGGGAATGGCCGTCTTTCTGGTGGAGACTCACGGCCGGGCGTCCCACGCCGGCGCCGGCCACCCGCGCGGCGCCAACGCCCTGCTACAAATGGCCGACGTGATCCGGCGCATCGAGGGCTGGACCGACTACGACCACGATCTGACGTTCAACGTCGGCGTCGTCTACGGCGGTACGGTGACCAACCGCGTACCGCACTCGGCCATCGCCCAGGTCGAGATGCGCACCTTCCGCTCCGACGTCTACGACGACGCGATGGCCAAGATGAAGTCGCTAGCCGACTTCTCCACCGTCCGCAGCGCATTGGACGACTACCCCTGCAGCGTCACCGTGGAGGTCGTTTTCGAATGCGACCCCTGGCCCCTCAACGACGACACCGACCGGCTGCTCAAATGCTGGCAGGAAGCCGGCGACGAGCTCGGAATCGACGTCCTGGCCGAGGACCGGGGCGGCCTCTCCGACGGCAACCGCCTCTGGCGGCACTTCCCGACTCTCGACGGCCTCGGCCCCTCGGGCGCCAACGCCCACTGCTCCGAGCAGTCCGAGGACGGCTCCAAGGAACAGGAGTACGCCACCCGCTCGACCTTCGTGCCAAAGGCCCTGCTCAACGCCCTGGCGGTCGCGCGGCTGCTCGAACAGCGGTAGTCCCCGGCCGGAGAGAGAAGCACGATGGAAAAGCTCGTCCTGACGCTCTTCCGCCTCTACTTCGGCATCGCCGGACGGATCGCCCCCGGTGCCGTGGGGAGACAGGCCCTGCGCCTGTTCTGCACGCCCCGGCGGCGGCCTCCCCTGCGGCCGGAGGCGGAGGAATTGCTGGCGCGCGCGGAGGCCTTCGACGTCGCGCACGAGGACGGCAAGCTGCGCGCCTTCCGCTGGCGCGCGGACGAGGCGTCGAACGGACGCACCGTGCTCCTGGTCCATGGCTGGGAGTCGCGGGCGGCGCGCCTCGGCAAGTGGGTGCAGCCGCTGCTGAATGCAGGCTTCGATGTGGTGGCCTTCGACGGCTACGCCCACGGCGATTCCGACGGCGAGCGCTCCTCCCTGCCGGACTTCGTGACCGCGATCAGCGAGGTGGCCGAGGCCGCCGGCCCGTTCGAGGCGGTCGTCGGGCACTCGATGGGCGCGGCGGCGGGCGTCATGGCGGTCGCCGGCGCGGAGATCACCGGCCTGCCGGCGGTGCCGGCGCGGCGCCTGGTGCTGGTCGCCGGGCCCGACCGCGCGCTCGACATCTTCAGATACTTCGCCGGGTTGGTGGGCCTGCCCGAGCATGCGTTCAAAGGCTTCGTGAAAGAGATCGAAGCCATCGGCGGGCAGCCCGTCGAGGTCTACTCCACCGCCGCCCTGCTCGCCGCCAGGCCGGTGCCAACCCTCCTGGTGCACGACCCCGCAGACGACGAGGTGCCCTACGAGCATGCCCGGCAGATCGTCGGCGCGTGTCCCGAGGTGACGCTGATGACGACCGAGGGCCTGGGGCACCACCGCATCGTCCGCGACCGGGAAGTGATCGAGCGCGGCGTGGCCTTCCTGGCGGGTGAGGCGGATGATCTTCAAGACGCCCACATCACGCCGATGTCAGTCTCTTGAAGATTTCAAGGAGCGCACTTCACGCTGAAGTCAGTCCCTTGAAAGTTTCAAGAAGCGCACTTCACGCTGAAGTCAGTCCCTCGAAAGTTTCCAAGAAGCGCACTTCACGCTGAAGTCAGTCCCTTGAAAGTTTCAAGAAGCACACTTCACGCTGAAGTCAGTCCCTTGGAAATCCTAAGGAGCGCACTTCACGCTGAAGTCAGTCCCTTGAAAATCTCGAGACGCTGACATCCGCCGCTTTCAATCCTCCCCTGCCGCTTTCTTCTCACGGAGCCGTCTGCGGTTTTCCTCGGCCTTCCGGGTCCGGCTCGCCCTGATTTCCTGGCGCATCGCCTGGCGCATCGGCTTGATCGTGGTCTGGTAGTACTTGCGCGCCCGGGCAGGCTTGCCGCAACGGCTGCACCACTTCCGCGGGCTGCCGGGCGAGCGGTCGACCAACATCAGGTCGCAGTCCTCGCCGGCGCACCTGCCGACCTTGCGGTGGTACTTGGTAGTGAGCAGGTCGGAGAGCGACAACAGCACGAACCAGAGCACACGGTCCAGGTCGTCGCCGCCGCGGTCGCCCCAGTCCCAACGGTAGCCGCTGGCGGCCGGCACCATGCGCCGGTTGGCCATCACCGCGCTCAGGAGTCCGTTGAGCGTCTCGATGTCGCCGGCGGCCGGGGTCCGGCGCGCCTCGAGAGCCCGGAGCACGCTCTCGGCGAGCTTCCGCAGATCCGCCGCCCGCCGCGCCACCGCCTCGGCCTCCGCCGGCCGCTGCGCCGCCGCGCGCTCCAACCGCTCGCCGTCGGCGCCGGTCAGCACGTCGAGGCGCAGGCCCCAGGCCACCAGGTCCGCGTAGGTGACGATCGACTTGCGCCAGCGGCTGGCGCTGTTGACGAAGGTCACGCACAGACCGCCGTCATGGCGCACGACGGCGGGCAGATCGGAGGTCTTGCGCTTCCTGGTCTTGGGCATGATGACTCCCGTCACGGCACGGTTTCGGTGACCGCGGGGAGGGTATCACAGTGGTTTTGGCGCCCCAGGCGCAAAGAGTCTATCTGACGCCGATGTTGATGGAGAGGTTGAACCTCACCACCACCGGCTCGCCATGAAGAGTCGCCGGCTCGAACTTCCACTGCTTCACGGTTCCGGCCGCCTCCTCGCTCAGACCATTGGGCAGTCCCTCGAGGACATCGACGCACTGGACGTCGCCGTTCTTGTCGATGATCGCCTCGAATGACATCGTGCCTCGGACGCCAGCCCGAAGGGCTCCCTCGAGGGACGGCGGCTGCGGGGCATGGACCTTCACGGGTGGCATCACCTCGCCACCGACCGGCAGCGGACCGATCGGCAGGTCGTTCGAGACTCCTTCTCCCGCGGGCCCCGGCCCCGAGAAGGACTCCTCGCAGGCCAGCCACTCCAGCGCCCTTCTGGCCCCGGCGGCCTGGGCGCCATCGGGCGAAGTCTCCAGGTACTCGGCGAAAGCCGCCTTGGCCTCCTCGCGCCGCCCGCGGCGCTTCAGCACCTCCGCCAGGTTGTACAAAGCGATCCCCCGGCCGCCAGTGGCCTCCAGGACGGCCATGAAGGCCAACTCGGCTTCTTCGAGGATTTTCCCGCGATCTCGGTCCGTGGTCTCGCCTGGCAAGAACGACGCCTTCGCCTGCAGGAAGAGACTGATGCCGAGGTTGTTGGCGGCGCGAGCCCGATCGGCCGGCTCCGTCGCCGCCGCGAGAGCGCGTCGCGCATAGGGCTCAGTGCTGGAGGGATCCCCGAGGTTGTTGTAGCAAACGGCGAGATCCAGCAACAGCTCGACCGGCGGCTCGCCGGCGTGCCCCTCCGCCTTCTTCAGATGCTTGATCGCCGCCTCGAACTTCCCCTTCGCCATCAAGGCCCGGCCCTTGTCCCGCGCCTTGGCGTAGACGGGAGACTCCTGCGAGTCCGCGACCGAGACCGGCGGAGGCAGCGTCAGCAAGGCGACTGCGGCGAGCGTGCAGAGAAGTATTCGAAGCATGAGACGGCCCTCCTGGAGCCGCATCCTATCCTTTCGACCACCCCCGACCGCAATCAACGATAGCTCTGCAGCTGGCGTACCGTGTTCCACATCTCTTCCGCCGGCACCGAGTCGATCAGTCTCGAGACGCGACGCAGCAACTCGCCGAGCTGTCGGCGGCCGAGCTGGTTCGAGATCACGATTCCTGCGTGCTCGCGCCCCTCCTCGGCCCAGCGACGGGCGAGAGCGACGAAGTGATCTCGATTGAAGGTCAGAAGAGCGAATCCGCGCTCGGTGGCGCGAGTGAGCTGTTCCTCGTCAGAGAGCTCGAACGTCCCCCACTCGGCGGCGCTCGCCGCGTCGAAGCCGCGCTCGCGCAGCAGCGGCGCGAGCCGGTCCGTCACGTCTTCGTCGGTATAGAGCGCAAGGAAGAGCCGCTCTCGCGGCTCGGTCATGAAGCGGCGAAACGGATCACGCCGTCTTCGCCGAGGGTCGCGCCATGATCTTCGAGGACGTTCTCGATGCGGTTCCCCTCAATCTCGGCATCGATCTGGTCGCGATGATCGAGGTAGTAGCTGATAGCGTCATGCACCGCAGCCAGACCCACATGCGGGTAGGTGTCGGCGACCTCCTGCGCGGACTCGCCCGCGAGGTGGAGCTCGGCGACCGTCCGGACCGAGATGCGGCTTCCCCGAATGCGTGGGCTGCCACCACAGACCCCTTCGGTACGGACGATGTGGGGATGCTCAGTGGGTGTCGTCTCGGGTTGAATGGCGGCGGCTTGAGGCATCGTTCGCTCCTCGCGATCTGCTGATCATACCACTGCTTCGAAAACCGCCGAGAGGCTGATCCTTCAAACGTTCCCCCGCATCGGGTTCTCGAATCTCGAACAACCGTCGCGCTCGATCACTTCCCGGGTCTCCATGATCCGCGACCGCTCCTCGACGCTGTCGTCGTCGCGGGAGACCACGGTGATGCTGCGGCAGTCGTAGGAACGGCGGGTGGCGTAGTGGACGACGAAGCTCTTGCGGGTGAGTGACGGATCGGCCAGCAGGTGGCCGGGGGCGCCGGTGGGCACCACCACCGGGTCGCGGTGCGAGATCTGCTCGCTGCCGTACTCGAAGCAGAGGAGGGAGGATTGGCGGTAGCGGACATCCTCCGCCTCAGTCCTCGGCAAGGATCTCGAGGGCCTCGACTCGGCTCAACAACGGTGTCCGACGCCCCTCATCCATTGCCTTGCCGAGGCAATAGTCTTCCAGCGCTTCCGCCAGCTCCTCGGGACTCGGGTCCTCTCGCGGCAGCAGGCGGCGCCAGAGCTCGATCGGCAGAACGACGGCCTGGGGCTCTCCTTGCTGGTCGGTCAGGTAGTGGACTCCGGTCATACTGCACCTCTCCCGCCTGAAGGTAGCACACTCGCTGAAGACTGGCCTTGCGCGGAGTGCTCACGCCCCGCCCTCCACGAGGCTCTCGATCTCGCTCAGAACGCGCACGTCGTAGCTGACCTCGACTTCCGGATCGGGCTCCTTACCCGCCGGGTTGTACCAGCATGTGTCGATGCCGTAGTTGTTGCCGCCCCGGATGTCGGAGCTCAGGCTGTCGCCGACGATCAGCACCTCGCCTCTGGCCGGCGAGCCCATGCGCTCGAAGGCGAATTCGAAGATGCGCGGGTCGGGCTTGGCGAGGCCGATCTCCTCGGAGATCAGCACCGGGTCGAAGCAGTCGGAGATCGACGAGGCCGCCAACCGCGGCCGCTGGACCTGCGCCAGGCCGTTGGTGATCAGCGCCAGGCCGACCCGGCCCCGCAGGTCGCGGATCAGCTTCTCGGCGCCGTCGAGCAGGTCGGGGACGCCGCCCAGGTGGCGCAGGTAGCGGTCGCTGAAGTCGCCGGCGTCGCCGGTCAGGCCGACCTCGTCGAACAGCTGCTCGAAGCGGCGGATCTGCAGCCGGTCCTGGGTCAGCTCGCCGCGCTCGAACTCCAGCCAGATCTGATGGTTGATGCGCCGGTAGGCCGCGAGGTCGTCGGGCTGGAAGCGATGACCGTTGTGGGAGAAGGTCCGCTCGAGCGCCGTCGATTCGGCGCGGTCGTAGTCGAAGAGCGTGCCGTCGGCGTCGAACAGGATCCAGCTGTATCTCATGATGCGACCTCTTCATCGTCTTCGTAGATGGTGCCCATGGGGACGGATCATACTGCGAGCGCTGGCGAGACCATCCGCGCGGGCGCTCACGCGCATCACCGCGTTGGTCGCACCAGGGATGCAAAGACCCGCGCGTCGAAGCGCCACGAGCCGGCCAGCCCGAATCTCCTTCCCGCGGGAATCGTCGACAGCAGGTGATCCCCAGGCGGCCGACCATCACGGTGCCCATCAAACCGATCAAGGTATGGCCCAAGCGCACTCTAGACCGGTCAAGAAGATTCCGGCGGCGGCAGGCCGACAGTGACCCGCAGCTCGTCCGGCCGGATCCACCGCCGGGCGGCGGCCTCGACGCCTTCGAGGGTCAGTGCCTCGAGGGTTTCGACTACCCACTCGGGATTGTCCGTCGGCAGACCGTAGAGCTCGGCCTCGGCCAGCAGGTTGGCCCACTGCCGGGCGGTCTCGCGCCGGAATGGATCGCGGCCGATCAGGTAGGCCCGGGCGTCCTCGAGCTCGGCGGGTTCGATGCCGTCTTCAAGCAGCCGGACGAGCTCCTCGCGAACCGCTTGCTCGGCCTGCTCCAGGGTCGCCGGCGAGGTGCCGGCGTAGGCGGTCAGGCGCCCCGGCTCACGGCCGCTGCCGGCGGCGACGGCGACGTCGCTGGAGTAGGCCAGGCCCTCGCGCTCGCGGATGCGCTCGGGCAGGCGGCCGCTCATGCCGGCGCCGGCGCCGAGCACGACCCCGACGACCTCGAGCGCCGGCAGGTCGGGATGGTCGCGCGGCACCGTCAGGTGGCCGGCGAAGAGGTGGGCCTGATCGGCGCCGCCAGCCGCGACCTCACGGTGTGGCTCGTCCAGCCCTCTGGGCGGCGCGATCTCCGGCGGGGCCGTCCCCACGCCCGCGAGGCCGCTGAACAGCTCGTCGAGGCACTGCTCGGCCGCCGCCTCGTCGATCTGACCGGTGACCACCAGGGTGCCGCCCCAGCCCAGGGCGTCGCGATGAAACGCCGCGCAGTCGTCCGGCGTCATCGCGCCGAGGCTGGAGCGATCTCCCTGTAGCGGCCGGGCGAACGCATGGGGATGGTAGAGCTGTTCGAGAAAAGCCCGGCTGGCAGGCGCCTCGGGCTGATCCATCAGGCTCTCGAGCTCGGCCGAGACCTGCTCGCGGATCCAGTCGAGGCGATCCTCGGGAAAGGCCGGCTCGAGGGCCAGCTCGGCCAGCCAGCCGAGCGCTCGCCGCCAGTCGCTGGCGAGCGCCTCGACTGCCACGCAAAGGTTCTCGTGGGTCCCGAAGGTCTGGATCAGCATGCCCCGATCCTCTGCTTCGACCGCGATCCGGTTCCAGTCGCGCTCACGGGTGCCCTCGGCCAGCATGCGCCCGGTGACCAGCGACTGGCCGGGGATCCGTTCGAGGCGCAGACCACCCCACAGCCAGAGTCGCGCCGCCACGATCGGCACGCCCGGAACCCGCCGCACCCGGGTGCTCAAACGACGGATGGATTCGGAGGACGCCATGGTCATCGCAGCGGCAGCGACCAGCCGATCACCCCGCCGGCGGCGGACTCGAGGTAGCGCTCGGCCACCGGGGCGACGTCCTCGGCCCTGGCGGACAGCATCCGTTCGAAAGTCCGCCACGGGTGCTCCAGATCGAACAGCGACAGCGCCGATCCGGCCAGGAAAGCCTGCTGAAAGACCTTCTCGTGCGCGAACACCCAGTCGGCGGTAATCATCCGCTGTGCCCGCGCGACTTCCTCCTCGGTCGGGCCATGAAGCCGCAGGAGCTCGATCTGGCCCAGCACCCGCTCCTCGACGCGAGCCGGATCGACGCCTGGAATGACCTCGAGCGCGATCACCATCACGCCCGGGTCGAT
The DNA here is from genome assembly GCA_024226315.1 of bacterium. Classification (GTDB taxonomy): domain Bacteria; phylum Acidobacteriota; class Thermoanaerobaculia; order Multivoradales; family J023; genus JAAELT01. The sequence continues at coordinate 28,958 of JAAELT010000460.1, forward strand.
GGTCTCCTGGAGATCGGCCGAGACCCAGGCGCACAAGCGCCCTTCGTCGACCAGCTCACGATGCAGCCGGCTGGAGCGCCCACCACCGAGGACCGAGGCCAGCAGGTGGAGCGCCGGGTGATCGTCGTGATTGGCGTCCGGGGCCGGCAGGGCGAGCAACATGCGGCAGACCTCGCCCTTTCGGCGTTCGACGCGCCGCATCTCCGACGCCTCGGCCCGCGGCTGTGCGCCGCGAGCGGCTCGCTCCGGCGCTGATGCACCACCGGCACCGCCGAACGCCTGCTCGACCGTTTCGTCGACCGAGTCCTCGACGTCGCCGGCGATCACCAGCACCGCGTTCTCCGGCTGGTAGAAACGTCGATGGAAGTCGCGCAGCTCGGCGGCGTCGATCGACTCGAGCTCGGCGCGGGTGCCGAGCACCGGCCGGCCGTATGGATGTGGCGCGAACGCCGTCGCGGTCACCTTGCGGTCGAGGGCGTCCCAGGGCTCACCCTCGTACATGGCGATCTCTTCCAGGATCACCTGCCGTTCGCTGCGCACCTCGGCCGGGTCGAGAATCAGGCCGGCCATTCGATCGGCCTCGACGTCGAGAGCGTGATACCAGCGGTCGGCCGCGAAGGTGAAGTAGTAGAGGGTCGAGTCGTGGCTGGTGAAAGCGTTGTTGGAGCCCCCCAGGGCACGTGTCAGGCGATCGATCTCGCCCGCGCCGTAGCGCTCGGAGCCCTTGAACATCATGTGCTCGAGGAAGTGCGCGGTACCGCCCTGTCCTGGTTCTTCGTCGCGGGTGCCGGCCCGGTAGATGATGGCGGTGGCGACCACCGGCACCCGCCGGTTCTCGACCACGCACAGGGTCAGGCCGTTGTCCAGACGCCGCACCCGCGGACGCGGCAGCACCCGGCGCAGCTCGTCGAGCGCGAGCCGACTGTCGTGCGGCGCGGACGCGGCCGGCGACCGGCCAGGCTCGGGAGTCAATAGGCCTCCAGGGCGTAGGAGTCGCGGTCGCGCCGCGGAAAGCGGTGGCGGCTGCGCTCGAGGAACCGGTCGCCCTCGGCGTCCCAACCGAAATTCGAGATCTCGATCTCACCGTCGTCCAGGCGGATCCAGTTGCAGGTGTTGCGCCCGCGCTCGCTGCCGCGGCCACGGCTGGAGGTGGAGGTTCCCGAGTGCAGCAACAGCACCGGCCGCCGGCCCGACGGATAGTAGGCCTCGGTGGTGCCGATCCAGGACTGGTGCAGATGGCCCGACAGCACCAGCTCGACACCAGCGTCGGCCAGCAGGTCGACCATCCGGTGGGCGCCCCTGAGCACCCTCTGGCTGTCGAAGCGCGGCGGCGGCACCAGTTGATGATGGGCGACGACGATTCTCGCCCGGGAGTCCGCGCCGCGCTCCAGCAGACGTTGCAGGCGCCGCAGGCCCGAAGCCGTCACGCGGCCGTCCTTGATCGTCCAGTTGAACGCCGTGTTGACGCCGACCACCAGCATCTCGTCATCCTCGTACGTCGGTTCCAGGTCGGTGGCGAAATGCCGCCTGAAGGCGCCGAAAGGCGTGAGCAACCGCTCCCAGAAACGGTACATGGGCACGTCGTGATTGCCCGGAACCGTCAAGCTCGGCACCGCTAGACGATCGACGAACGCCCGAGCCTCGCGGAACTGCTCGGGCCTGGCCCGCTGGGTCAGGTCGCCGGAGATCACCACCAGGTCGGGACGTCTGCGCTCGACCAGCGTCACCACGCCGTCCGACGCCTCGGGGCGGTGCGGCGGGCCGAAGTGGACGTCTGAAATGTGGAGTATCTGACGCAAGCTCTCGGTGTCCTCGCCGGCGCGTCGCGGCCGTCATCGGCCTCGGCCCGAGGCCCGTCCGATCCGGGCGCTGTCAGTCGCTCGACCGGCCATCCTCTCCGCCCAGCAGCGAAGACATGTTGCGATCGACCTCCCGGGTCGCGAAGCTGGTGAGCGCGTCGAGGATCGCCGAGCCGTGCCGGCTGCCGAGAAAAAAGCCCGCGAGGCCGGAAACCACCAGGGCAGGGATCGGATACGAACACACCAGGCCGCGCCAATCGAGCTCTCCCGGCAGTAGATCGTCGATCAGTTGATCCGTGTACGAGCTTTCGGCCTCGGCTTCCATGTCAAATCTCCACTGAAGATCACCGCGGGTTTCGAGACCTCTGCCGACCGGGCCCGGGAATACTGTATCCCAGGCCCGGCGGCCTCCGCGGCCACGTCAGACTTGTCAGTCGCGGTAGCGGCGCGGACGAAACAGGAGGCCGAGCAGGAAACCTGCACCAGCGGCGATGAGGATCGACACTCCGGGCTTCTGACGCACGAAGTCGTTGACGTCGTCGACCATGTAGTCGACGTCCTTGCGCACCTTGGCATAGCCGTCCTGGAGTTGGGCCGAGGTCACCTGGTAGCGCTCACGCGCCGCCTCGCGGGCACGACGGGAGCGTTCGCGGATCTCTTCCTGAGCCTGCGCCGACGCCTGCTGGAACCGTTCGCCGGCTTCCCCGGCGGCGCGCTGGAACTTCTCGCGGGCATCGCCGACCACTGCCGCGGCCTTCTTCTTCGCCCGGTCCATCGGGCGGACGTTGTTGGCCGCCGCCTTGTCGGATTCGGCCGCGACCGACTCGCTGGTCTGGTCGTCGGCTGTCTGGTCACTCATGATGATACCTCCAAGTCGAGCGCCTCCGAATCGAGGCGCGAAGCGTTTCACTCTATCAGGATACGGGAACGGAAGAGGATAGATTTGGCTGCTAGACTGCCAAGCCGTGAGCGACGACGACACCCTGACGGCACGGATCCGCCGACGCTTCCGGCCGCCGGCCGCGGCCGATCCGTGGCTCGCCGTGCCGCGCAAGATCCTCCGCTTCGGCAAGCTCGCGGTGTCGAAGGCGGGGGCCGACAACCTGGGCCAGCAGGCCGCCGCGCTGGCGTTCACCACCGTGCTGTCGCTCGTCCCCCTGCTCGCCGCCCTGTCGTTCCTGGGCGCGCGCTGGTTCGACGACAAGCAGGATCGCACGGTGGAGCTGCTGAGCCAGATCCTCCCCTACCCCGAGGAGAAGATCCTCTCCTCACTGCAGGAGTTCCTGCAGCAGGCACAGTCGATCCAGGGCATCGGCTTCGTCGCCTTCATCCTGACCTCGATGGCCGTCTTCACCTCGATCGAGGCGACCATCAACCGGATCTGGAACGTGCCGCACAAGCGCCCTTTCAAGGTGCGCTTGCTGTCGTTCACCCTGCTGCTGTTCTGGGGCCCGGTGGTGATCGGCGCCGGCTATACGGTGCTCTTCTACCTGCGCCAGCGGTCGCCGATGGGGAGCTTCGCCGACTCTCTACCGGTGCGATTGATCCCATTCGTCGTCACCGTGCTGGGCCTGTCGATGCTGTATTGGCTGGTGCCCTACACCCGAGTGCTGTTCCGCAACGCCTTCGCCGGCGGACTGACCGCCGCCCTGCTGCTCGAGGTGCTGGGCCAGGGCTTCGGCATCTTCGTCGTCCAGGTGCGCAACTTCTCGGTGATCTACGGCGGCTTCGGCCTGGTGCTGTTCTTCATGCTGTCGATCCAGCTCGCCTGGTGGATCGTGCTGCTGGGCAGCGAGGTGGCCTACAGCCTGCAGAACGCCGCCTACATGTCGAGCCGGCGGCGTCCCGCGGCGCCCCTCGACGGCGGCTGGATCGCGCTCACCGCCCTGGTCTTCATCACCGAGCGCTTCCGCTCCGGCCGGCCGGTGACGCCCCACGAGCTGCTGGCCGAGCGCATGAGCCTGGCGTCGGCTGAGCTCTCAGACGTCCTCGCGCCTCTAATCGAGGCGGGAGTGCTGTGCGACGCAAGCGGCGACACCGAAGGCTACCTGCTCGCCTGCGACCCGCACGAGCTCGAGGTCTCCCGCGTCTTCGAGCTCTACGAAGGCGGCAACTGGGAGCTGCTGCGCCCCTTCGAGGGCGAGCCCGCCACCGGCCTCGAGGACCTCCGCACCAGGCTCGCCGCCGAGCGCGCCCGGCAGAGTGAGGGAATCGTCCTCGCTCAGCTCGCCGGAGCGGGCGAGAGCCCGGCCGTTCCAGGCGCGCACACCGAGCCGGCACCGGCCGACCAGCGAGTTCGCGGTGAGGTTGCCTCGTAGGGCCAGGGCGGCTACAATCCGCCGTCTGTGGGGCAGTAGCTCAGCTGGGAGAGCACCACGTTCGCATCGTGGGGGTCGGGGGTTCGAGTCCCCTCTGCTCCACCATTCTTCGCTTGTTCTAGAAAGGCGGGGTAGAACGGATCCGGCAGCCGACGGCTCGCTGCGCTCGATGTCGGGGCGGACAAATCCCTCTCTACCAAGTCTACGATCGACGTTGAAGCCAGAGGGCAGGACCGATCGACGTTGCAGCCAGAGGCCAGGAGAGGTACGATATGGAGGCCGAAGATTCCCCGGTTTCCGGTGAAGTCGGCTGCCGCAACCGTTGAGTCTACAGACGACCTGGGCCGGATGCGGTATTCACTCACTTCATGAGTACCGACGGGCAGAAGAATGGCCTCGACCGAATCTCGGCAACAAGCCGAGGGTCCTGAAATCCCGCCCACCGGCAATCAGGGCAAATCTCTCAGAAACTACTATCGGTCACCCACCGAGCAGGAAATCCTGAAGGTACTGTGGACCAGTCATAGACGGCTCGTCCGCAGTGAGATACTCAAGAATCTACCGCAAGAAAGCCGGCCGAGCGCCGGCCGAGTGGGACAGATCCTTGCCGCCTTGTACGACGAGAATCTACTCGATCGAAAGATCGGCAAGGCTCAGGGCAGCAACGCCGCTGGGTACTACTCACTGTCGAGCGCCGGGCGGTCGCTGTGCCATGATCTGGGCTTCGCGCATCAGACTCTCTTTGCAGCCGATCCGGGCACTCTGAAGACCCATCTCACCCGCCAGCGCCTCTCGGCTGCAACCGGACAGTCTGGTCGGATCGTCGCCGCATGGGGGATTCGAGGCGGCCTGGGTAGAACGACCCTGGTTGCCCAAATTGCCAAGGGCTTGGCCGGACAGCTCACCGCCGACGATCAGCGCCTGCTGGCCGTCGATCTGGACTTCGCGTCGCCGGATCTTGATGGTTTCTTCGCCCCGAGCGACCAACCGAGGTGCCGTGGTTTGGGAGGCCTGTTGATGGACTTCCAGCGGTGCGAGCCACGAAGACGCGCTTTCTTCTTGGTGCGGTCTCTGGGTGACCCGAAGTACGTCGTACCGGTAGAGAGCACTCTACGGCTATCTTATCTCCCGAGCGGCCTCGGTCCAGGCCACCAAGCACTGTCGGCGAGCGAGCGCGCTGAAGCATTGGCCTCGTTGCGCCACGAAGCCGAGAGGTATGCCGCGGCACGAAATGGCTCTGGCGATCTCTCTACCGCGGCAGACAACGGCACGAGTGGAGCCAAGGGGCCCAGGTTTCTGGAAGCGTTGCGTGACGCGATGGCGACCCGATTCGAACGAGTCGTGATCGATGCTCAACAGGGCCACAGCCTGGGCGCCTGGATCGCGACGCAGGCGCTGGCGGACGAGCTCGTCCTGTGCCTGGATGACGGCGAGAGCTCAGAATGGAGCATCGACGCGGTCCGTGCGATCCTCGCGAGATTCCTCAGTCAGACTGCCGGCGAGGCGACACGTGGCGCGGTCAAGTTCTTGTTCCGTTTGAGAGCGCCGACGACACTCGAGGATCTCGATCGCTGGATCGACCGGCACGTGGTGATGGAGGAAGCCAGAGCGACGGACAAGGTGACCTATGGATGCGAGCAGATCCCATACAACGCGGGGCTGGAGGACAAGAAGTACAGCGGGCGAAGCACCCATTTCTACAGACACCTGATCGCGAAGCTAGAGCCCGACTCGCCTGACTGTGAGTTCTGCCCTCCCGAGCTCCAGGCGCTGAGGATCGTTCTCAAGGGGAAGAACTTGAGGGAGCGCTCGATCGCCGCCGGTCTCCTCGAGAACATCCCGATCGAGCAATTGGCGCGCTGGCTCCGCTGGGCAGAAGGTGAAGGAACGTTACCCAGGAAGACCGACGCCGAAGGAGAGAAACTCCTGCGAGACCTCTTCAAGGTCCATGCGGTGGGTCTCTTCCACTTGGTGCTCGGAACCCGAGTGAGCTGGGATCTGGAGGAGGCGAAGGAACAAAAGCATGCTGCGGCATCTGCGCCAGCGTCGAGCCCGAACAGCGGCAGCTGAGCTGTCGCGAGAGATCGCTCGGCGATTCACCTCTGCGGACTCCACGGCAGGTCTCGATCAATTCGCAGCAGCGGTCGCCGATATCGAAGGCGTGGCCGGTGCCCTGATCGCCACTTGCGATCGAGAGGGCTATCCGCTGGCCTTCGGTGAAGAAGGCCTGACGATCGAGAGCGACGTGCCGCTGGACGTGTTGGCTAGCGCTCGCTCGGGTCTCGAGCCGGGTACCGGGTGGTCGAGGCTGACGACCAACGGCAGCATCGCCCTGCCGGGAGACGTCTGGGCCCGTACTTGTCACGGTTCTGACCCACCCCGCGGCTTGGTGCTGGTTCGCCTGCTCGAGCCCTCGGCAGAGTCGATCGTCACCGGCTGCATCGATCACGCTCTCGACCACCTCGAATGGGCCCTCGCCAGCGTGCTGACAAACGAACAGACACGGCTCGTCGAACGCCTGCACAATCTCGAGGGGGAGCAGGTCGGCAGTTCGCAACTCCTCGATACCGCCGTTGTCGCCGAGCGACTCAGAGGCATCTTCGACGCCAACGCGGTCACGATTCTGATCCGCGAGCAGGGGAAACTCTACCTTTCAGCCACCACGGATGAGGCGCTAGCAGAAACGCCCGTCACGTACGATCAAGGAGTGGGGTTTGCGGGGTTCGTGCTCGACACCAACACACCGGTTCGGCTCTATGACGCCCGGGACAATGAAGAAATCGAGGCGAAGGTGCGAGAAGACCTCGATCGAGAGGACGGGTTCCTTCACCCTGAAAGCCTGGCGGCTGGCAAGGAGCCCTTTCGTTTCCTCGCGGTGCCGATGCGTTTCAGCGGCAACCCCACTGGAGTCATTCGCCTCCTGCGGGAGAAGCACAAACCGCCGTTCACTGTCGAAGAGCAGACGGCGCTTCAGCATTCTGCCAACCTTCTCGCCGCCATGATGTTCTTTTCCTGGCGCCAGTACCTCGCCACCGCCGTCCTGGACGCCGAGACGGAAGCCGTCTGCATCACTCGCAGCGAGCCGGGCACAGTCTACAGCGTGCCGCTAGTGGTATATGCCGAATCGGGCGCCAAGAAGCTCTTCAGGCGCGACATCACTGGCATGGACGCGAGCTCTCTCTATTCCGAAGGCGAATATGATCGTATCCAGAAGCTCTTGGAGGAAGGCATCGCCCGAGGCGACAGAGAATTCGGACCGATCAAAACCAAAGTGACTCGCTTTGGGGAGACGGGGAACGAGATCCGTCGGGTCGATATTTCCTATCGCTTCGTTACTAGCCCTTTTGTCAAGCCTGAAACTCACTACACGACTGCTGTGATTCGCGACACGACAGAGGAGCAGCTTCGTGCCCGCCGAGACAAGCTGTTGGCGATCGAGCACGAACGTCTGTCCTCGCTTCTCGATCACAAGGGCCTTGCCTACTTCGCAGCCGACGGCGGCGGGAGGACCATGGCTACCAGCCTCACCGAAACACGGCTGACCGGCTACTCAAGCGACGACCTCCTAGGGGAGCACCGCAAGATACTCTATGAGAGGCAGGCCGACCAAGACGATCTCATGGCACAGATGAGGGGAAAGAGGGGCGACTTTGTGCATACAGTCAGGCGTCTCAAGAGAAAAGACCACGAGCTCTTTCTCGCCGAAGGCATCGCTCGAGTTCTCTATGACGAAGACGGCCAGGAGATCGGCTACGAAGGGCTCTATGAAGACGTCACTGATCGAATGCGATTGCAGGGATTTCTAGACCTCGACACCAAGCGGGTTATCAAAGCCCAGGAGCTCTTTGAGAAGCTGCGCGAGAATGCCAGCTTCCAGCTGCTCTTCATGAACAGCTTTGCGCATCAGGTTCGGTCGCCACTCGGCGCCCTGATCCACCATCTAGTGAACTTCAGGAAGGGCATCATCGATGCCACGCGTTTCAAGGACGAGCTCGGATATGTCATCGGCCAGGCCAACGTTTGCGCTCTACAGATCGAAAACCTCACGTATATGGACAAGATTCTGAGAGGCGAGTCGTTTGAATTCGCCCAGGTCAATTTGGCCAAACTAGCGATCCAGACAAAGTTGGACTTCGAGCATCTCGCCGTCGACAAGAAGATCAGAGTCGAGGTCGATGGCACCAGCATCGACAAACACTTGCTCATCCGCGGTCACAACGAGCTGCTTCGCCAGGTTCTGGTCAATCTGATTGACAACGGGATCAAGTACTCCGTTCCCCACACCAGAATCAGGATCCGGGGCTGCGCCGGACCTCAGTGTTACTTGCAGGTGACGAGTCGCGGGCTTCCGATTCCGCGTGAGGACAGAGAGCGGATCTTTGAGCGTGGCTTCCGACGCCCCGCAGCCAAGGCCGCGGTACCGGACGGCACCGGTCTCGGCCTCTGGTTGGTCCGCAAGATCTTGGCAGCACACAACGCGACGATCCGCTGCACCGAGATCCTTGAGGAGAAGAGAGAACGGACGGCCTTCCAGATCTTCTTCAAACATCCGACTCTCGACCGCAGCGTCAGCCGCCGGAGCGCAGCATGAGCTCACCGCCCAAGATCCTGCTGGTCGACGACCACCTCGGCGACATCCGACCGCTGATCCACCACCTCGAGTGGCTCGGCTATGGCATCGACCACGTCGCCAACGAGGAAGCCGCACGGCGAGCTCTCGAAGCGGTCAGCGCGGACGATACGGCGTACGCCCTAGCGATCATCGACATCATGGTCTCGACCAAAGACATCATGGACCTGGTCGATCTCGACGCGTCATTCCTGGAGGATTCGCAGGACACCGGCATTCGCCTGTGCGAGTACGCCCGCGAGCAGCTGGGCATCTCGGAAGAACACCTCCCGATTATCTGTATCTCAGCGCGGAACGATGACGCCGCAAGGGACGCTCTCGACGCGCTGGGCATTCCCCTTTACGGCCGGGTGCCGAAGCCAGACGGGTCGATCCTCCAGTACTTCGACTCGAATCTGCCGAAGATCCCGCGGCAAGCCCAGAGTGCCGATTGACATAAGCGGATATGCTTATGTGCGGAAAATCCAAGGATTTGGAGCAAGTTAGGAGCTCATCGAGCGTCTCAACGGCTCTGTGTCGCGGGCCTGCTAACGCTTACGAACGCTTTCCCTGGCCTCTCGGTCTTGCTTTGACCTGGCTCAACGGGCATAATCCAAAAATGCTGACCCTGATCCAAAATTATGATCCTGGGAGTCTGAACGGCGAGGCTCGAACGCCTCGACCGTCTCACTGAGATCCAGGGCACGGCTGCCGCAGCTACATCTCATGCAACACTATGGAGTTTCGGGCAGGCAGCCAGGGAATCGGGCCGACATGACGTCTACTGGGGTCGCCGGCTCCGACCAGTCTGCTGAGGCAGACGCGACAGCAGAAGAACCCGCGCTCGCGGTGCCGATCTTCGTCTCAGCTCTCGGACGAACTCGCCAAACGGCTCGAGCCCACGGCTCCGCCACCGCGATTGAGGATGCCTGCAGCCACAGCGGGCATCCGGGGACTTCCAATCTCCTCGGGTGGTTGACCGCCACCTCGCCGACCTCTACGCGACCAACCGTCGGCCGCCTTCAGCGTCCTGTCGACCAGACGCTTGGCGATCTCCGACGAGCCTATAGTCTTATCGTTCGTCCGTCACTCCGTTAAACTAACTAGGGAGCTGTATGCCATGCGTAGACTCGGCCTTAGACTGTGTTTTCTTATCCTGATTGCCGGGCTGCTGCCACCGGTGCCGATTTCAACGGGCGCCTCTGAGATCAATCCCAAATTCGGCGCTTGCCGCGGGGGCGATGGTTCGCCGAACCTGGCGGTGGGGATGCCGACGTGCGCACCCAGCAACGATGGGTGCCTCAACATGGCGAGCTGACGGAGACGGCATAATGAAGTCTACTCCGATCAGAACGAAGCGATCCGCCGGCGCTGCGAGACGGCGGCCCGAGGCTCTCAGAGCCTCGGTGATACTAGGCTTGTGTGGGTGTCTGGCTGCGGCCGGCTCTCAAGCAGAGAACTGCCGACGCCAGGAGTCGGCGGGATGGCAGTTGTCGGAATTCAGCTTCGCCACATGGGGTGACACCGCCCAATCGCGAGCCGTGCTGGTCGACCTCTTCGAGCGTCGCAGTCTCGACCTCGAAGTCCAGAACCGCACTACCGGGGAGCTCACTCTTCGCCCCGACTCATCCGTCAGCCGCTTCGACGACCTTTTCCCCGAAGCGCCAGTCGTCGACGGCGTTGAGCAGACCGCGGAGCTCCTCTACGGCATCAAGCGCAGCAACGGCGGCTTCATCGGCCTCAATCTGGACGCGAGCAATGGTGTCCCGAGCGCGATCCAATGGTACGACTCGACCCTCGGCAAGCGGGACAGCACGCAGCTGCTGAGCCGGGTCGGTATGGCGGGGGAGCTGATCGAGGACAACCGGGTGATGTCGATGTGGGACTGGCAGCCGGTGGCCGATCAGTTCTTCGCCTACGGCTCACTCGGCATCGCCGGCCGGCTCGACCATTTTCGGGAAGGTTTCTACATCACTCAGGTTCAGACGCCGGGCAACGACAACGTCACACCGATGGCCCACATGGTTTCGGACTTGCCAGGACACCGACACTACGCACTCCATCACGAGTTCATCGCCGTCATCGGCGATGTCGTGTACTTCGTGGAGATGGGCACTCATCCGAGTCTGTTGTACTTCGACACGAGGAATGACGAGCTCGGGCGGCTCGAGGGATTTCCCGGCTCGGACAAGCCCCTCCCGTATCCTCCCTTCAAGTCGGTCGACGGGATCTACAAGGCGATCGAGGGAATGAACATCCCGGTGGGCCTCTATGCCAGCAAGGGCTTTCTCTACGCGCTCGTACGGCAACCCGAAGGGGACGGTGTCACCTCCTGGAAGGCAGTCAAGCTGCGCCCCAACTTCGAAAACGGTACGGTAGAAACCGTAGGAGAGGTCAGGCTACCGACCCAACAGGCGACGCGTCACCTGTACGTGCTCGTGGGCGAGACGACATGGCTGGCGCTCGAGCTCGGACCCATGCGGCCCGGGGCCATGAAGCACAATCTGCTCGCTGCCGTGACGATCCCCCAGAGTTGGATCGCCGAGCCGCACACCTCGCCGCTCGGAAGCCGCAGACCGGTCCGCTGCGTATCGGGCAATCGGGCTCCTGACCCCTCTCGGACAGCTCCGTAGAGCTTCGCCGGCGAGGCGATGTCGGCTGGTGTCGGCGAGTGAGATCGATTCGGCGGCAGGTCACGGTTGGCCTGCCGCCTGCTATGCTCAAGACACCTTGACGCCAGCGACGCTACTCGCCTCGTCGTGCCAGTCTTCCAAGATCTGGCCGGGTTGTGCCGCGTGGGCACTTTGGGCCTGCGCGGCTCTCTTGCCGGCCGCCGCACAACCGCCGCCCGACCCAAGACCGTCCGCTCTACAATCGCTGATCCCCGAAGGCGAGAATCTGGCGGCGACGCTGGACGCGGCAGCCGAGCTCCTCGCCGATGCCAGCCCGAGGGAGGCGATGTATGCGCTGGCCTGGCATCCCGACGGCATCGAGTTGGCCACCGGGGGGGTGGATGGAATCGTCACGTTATGGGATCTCGAAACCGGCCTCGAGCGACGCCGACTGGAAGATTCCTCCCGCGCCGTGCAATCGCTCACCTACAGCCCCGACGGCCGGTGGCTGGCGAGTGGCTCGGATGCCGGCATCGTGCGGCTGTGGGACCTGACGAAGGATCGCGAACCGCGTCGACTGGACGGCTGGGCCGTCGCCTTCAACCCCAGTGACAACCAGCTGGCGATCGGCGCCAGGGACGGCAAGATCCAGATCCTGGATCCCCAGAGCCGCGACGAAGAGCTGGCCTCCTGGCCGGGACACGGCGAACGGATCTCCGCGCTCTCCTGGCATCCCGCCGGAACCGCCCTGGCAAGCGGATCGTGGGACCGGACGGCCAAGCTCTGGTACGGCCCCGACAGCAATGGGACCGCTCACACTGGCGGAACCTGGGACCGTGACAGTACCGACGGGAGGCGCCTGGATACGGACCACGAGGAGCGGGTCAACGCGGTCAGTTGGAGTCCCGACGGCGGCTTGCTGGCAACGGCCTCGGCAGACAGTACGGTCCGGGTCTGGGATCCCGCAACGGGTGAGGAATTGCGGCGTTTCGACGGCCACCGCACGGCCGCCACGGCCGTGGCCTGGCATCCGGGCGGTCATTCCCTGGCTTCCGCTTCGCGCGACGGTACCGTGAGGCTCTTGAGCCACGCCACAGGCGAAGAGGTCGCGCAGCTCGAGAACTACGGTGGCGAGGTATTCGCCGTCAGCTTCAACCCTTCCGGCAGCCTGCTGGCCGCGGCCACGGAAGACGGCTTCATCGGATTGTGGGGATTCTCTTCAGGCCGGCAGGTGCGCCAGATCGGGGGCCAGGTAAGCCCCGTCGAGGCGCTGGCCTTCGATCATCCGGGGCAGATCTTGGCGGCAGGCTCGAAGGGAGAGATCCGGCTCTGGGGGGCACCCGAAGTAAACCCGCGAGGCCCCTTGGTCCTGTCGCTCGCGGGTGGCCAGACGCCTCGCTGCCTCGCCCTCGACAATACTGGTGAGACGCTGGCGGCGGGCTTCCAGGAGGGCCCCATCGCCTGGTGGCGACGATCGGCTGAGGACGCCAGCCGCTTCGAGAGGCAGGCACCGCTGCCTACTCACAGCTATGCGTTGGCGGCGCTCGAATTCTCCCCCAGCGGCGCGGTACTGGCAACTGGTTTCGATGACGGCACCATCCACGTCCGTGATCTCTCGACGCGCGAGATCTACCGCGATCTCGAATACCCAAGGTCGGAGCAAGAGCCACCGAGCAAGAAGAATCTGGCACTGGCTTTCAGCCCTGATGGCAACAGGCTGGTGGGCGCATTTGCTGATCGCACCCTCTATCTGTGGGATCTCGAGTCTCGGGAGCTGCTGTCTACAGCGACTTCGGGAGCGGGTGGAGATGTTCTCGACATCCGTTTTACTTCGCCGACGAGGGTGATCGCGGTGTTGCGTGGAGGAGACGTCCATTCCTGGGACTCCGGCCAACGTACGACTCGACTCGTCGGACGCCTGGATCGCAATTTGAGCGCAGCCGCCTTCGGTGGTGCCGGCGAAGCCCTGGCGACTGCCGGCCAGCGTCAAGGCTTGGTGCGCATCGAGAAACAGCGCTCCCAGGGAGTCTTCGAGCTGTTTCGCGCACTTCTCGGCAGTGGACAGGGCCGTTGGATCGATTGCCGGCGGCCAGGGCGCTGCTATCGCTATGACGACGGCACCGTGTTGATGCGCCAGGGTAGCTCCGGCGAGCTCGAGCCTCTGCCCGTGCAGCGGCCGGCCACGGCGCCAGATCTACAGTTCGGTGAGCCTCCTCCGACGAGGATCCAGATCGCCGATGGCGAGTCTGCTCCGGTCACGCTCAAGCTCAGGAATCCGGGTCCGCAGAGAGCACTCTGGGTCAGGGTCCATCAAACAGGAGCGGTGCCCGACGATCCGGTGGTGTTCCAGCCTCCCGCCGGGCGGGTGATCATCGAGCCCGGGGAAGACATCGAGCTTCGAGGCGAGGTGTCGATGCAAAGCGCCTACGAGAATCCGGTGACCGAGGAAGCTGAGCTGAATCTGGTCGTGACGAGCGCGGGCGGCAAGCACCTCTTCCTGGGTCCGATCCGCGTCACGAACATCGTACCGACCGTCGAGTGGCGGGGCGCCCGAATCTCGCTCGGAGCGGGGCGCCTGTCGGTCGATCTCGCCAATACCGAGGACGTTCCCTTCTCGGCAAGCCATGTCTCGTTTCACCCTCCCGATGCTGTGGGGCCTCTGATCGAGACCGATGCCTTTGCTGATCTGGGTGAGGGGCAGGAGGCCCGCTTCGAACAGGAGCTGTCCTCCGAGAGCCGCTCCGAGCTGTCGAGGCGTCTGGACTTCGCGGTCTACAAGACCGAGCCTCCAGTACACCGCTGGAGCTTCGAAAACCAGCGATTGCTGGCATTTCCGTTTGACCGGCCGTGGCTCTACCTGGCCCTGTTGTTGGCGTTGTTGCCAGTGGCGGCTTATCTCTTGCCGCGGTTCGTTGCGTGGCGACGACCCCCAGCCGCCGGACGGCGGAGCGGACTCCATAGCTGGGTAGGTGACCCGCAGGCCGAGTATGCTCAGCTGGCGATCGTCTTCACGGATGTGGTCAAGAGCACTCAGCTCCTACACGACATCAAGACGGCCGCTTGGTCGAAAGTGCGAAACCAGCACTTCAATCGCACCGACGCCTTGGTCGTGCAGCACGGCGGTTACGTCGTAAAATCGACCGGCGATGGCCGGCTGGTCGCGTTTCGCAACTCTATCGATGCGCTGAAGTTTGCACTCGAACTCGAGAGCCAAACCGGTCATCCCAGAATCCGCATACGGGTAGGCATCCACGTCGGCCAAGTGCAACTCGATCAGGATGACATACACGGCCCGGTTGTGCATCTCGCGAGTCGGGTCATGGACATTGCCAAGAACGGTGGCGTGGTGGCAAGCAATCAAGTGAAGGCAGATCACGACAGCGCGTTTCACGACCATCACCACCCTTATTCATGGGAAGAGATCCAAGATCGGGAGATACCTGACTTCAAGCGGCACGGCAATCCGTGGCTAGTCCGCTACAAAGCCAAAGATGGAAGCTTAGAGAAAGAGAACGTTTAGCTCTTTGACCTTAGGATATGTTCGTTAACCGCATGGTAGCAACCATCCTCATTGGCCTTGCACTCGCAGCTACCTTAACTGGCTGCGGTCTGGCCGATAGACAGCGGCAACCTGAGGAGCAGCCACCTATTGACGCACCACAGCGAGCCCAAGGCCAGCGGCAATCTGACCACGACCTGGTCAATGCCGCAAAAAAACTGTTGGCAAAGCCGCCGACGCAGGCGGGCCTTGTATTACTCGAGGCCAGCCGACCGGAGGAAGTAGAAGGCGGTATCGCGATTCTCAACGCCGCTCTCGAAGCACAGCTTGATCTCCCTGGGGACTGGCACAAGGCCCAGCGGAAAACGGGCGCTGAGATGGCCAGTCTTGGCGAGCACTCAGCAAAGATTACTCAAGCGGCGTTCGACCACGATGGCTCACAGGTGGTCACATCCTCCCACGACCGGACCACAATCATCTGGGACACAAAGACAGGATCGACTTCAACTCTACCAGAACACGAAAACGTGGTTTTCGCAGCGAGTTTCAGCCCTGATGGGAAAGACGTAATAACCGCATCCGGAACGGTAGCTCGGATCTGGAACATCGAAACGAGGCAAGTCAAGATTCACTTGAGCGAGCATGGAGGCTTGGTTCTTGGAGCTAAGTACAGCCCAAATGGCCTGTGGGTGGTGACGGCTTCTGCAGACAAGACGGCGAACATCTGGGACGCCGAGGAAGGCACGAAACGACATTGTCTCGACGAACACAACGACGTTGTTATGCAAGCTATCTTTGCCCCGGACAGCCTCCGAATCTTAACGGTTTCGCGTGATCAGACCGCACGAGTATGGAACGTCGATTCGGGCGATCTCATTTGTGAGTACTTCAGTCATAAGAAAAGAATCAACGTTGCTATCTTCGACCCGAAAGGCAGCACCGTACTGACTGCATCTGGCGCAAGTGCCCACATATGGTACGCCGAATCTGGGAAAACAGTCAGCAATCTTGAAGGCCATGAGGGGACAATTCTGGCTGCACTCTTCAGTAAAGATGGCGAACGCATCGTAACATCTGCCGAGGATAAGACGGCTCGAATCTGGAATGTTACGACAGGCGATCATCTGAGAACTCTGGCCGGCCATCAGAAACCAGTCAGGGCCGTCGACTTCAGCCCTGATGGACAGTGGGTAGTGACCGCTTCTGACGATGGGACGATACGTCTTTGGGCCACCGACAGTGGACAGGAGGCAGCTGTTTTTGGCGGCAATTCTGGCGCAATAACAGCGGTCACCTTTAGCCCCGGCCTCAACCGAGATTGGACCCGAATCCTTACCACAAGCGAAGACAATATCGTGCGCCTGTGGTTTTGGACAACGCCGCCAAGAGTTGCAAAGTATCTACAGAGTCGCCTTCGGGCCAAGACTACGACCTGCCTCACAAACAGCGAACGCAAAGACCTATTGAACGAGAAGGATCCCGAGGAGGCGATGGAAGGATGGCAAGCTTGCAAGGCGTGTGTTCCGATATTTCAAATGTCTCTTGACGGAGCCCAATCGTACGACTGGCAAGCTTATGCAAGAGCTTGGGCAGACTACCAAGATTGCATTGTAGAACACCGGAACTGGTGATTCCTGATCTGCCTGAAGTTCGCCAACACCTCGGTTCAACACCCAGCACGATCTCTGGGCTCATTCTTCTTACGGATCTGGATCTACCCAATAAATAACACTCTGAGGGCTGCCAAACTCTGAGCCCGGCAGAAGATCTTCACCCCCGTCCGTCTTGAATGATGCGCCATCCCATCGCCCATACCTGGGAATCCCGACTTCTGGGCTGTCCTCCGATCCGACGATTACGAATTTGACGCTCTTTCCCATGAGAGGCATCTGTACTTCAAGCGCAATCCATAACTCACCCCGCTCTCGTTCTCCCCACAGCTCGACACATCCGATCGGCTGCTGGTGGACATAGACGGAAAACTCCTGACTGTTAGGTAATTTGGTCGTCGAATCTAAGCACGCCCACGAGACCTGTTGCTTGGAAAGCCCCTCAACACCCTCGAGATCGGCTCCTCGTAGATTAGTAAAGTAAAAGCCGGTATTCGCCACCTCAGCCTCAAACAGAACCGCACCGCCGAGGTTGGCTCTGCTCATATCTGCTCCGCTGAGCTTGGACCATGCCAAATCCGCATTCTGCATAGTCGCCCCGGCGAAACGACTACTAGTCAGCGAAGCACATTTTAGGTCTACATCATTCAATACAGCTTCCTCAAAGTCTGTCTCGACTGCGACAGAGTGTGCCAGATCTACCCCTGTCAAATCAGCTCCACGAATCGACGCAGAGGCCAGATCGACACCCGAGAGATTGGAGCCCCGAGGTAGAAACGCCGCATCCAGTATGATGCCATCACGACTAAACGCCTTCGATACGCGTTGCTCAGCCACTAGGCGCTTCATCAGCTCCCCGCGCTCAGGGCTGAGCCTGTGGCCTGACAGCTGCGGCACTGGCATTGCTCCTAGTGCTGCACCGAGGGGCCTCGTACTCCCCAACCATGTGCCAATTCGCTCCCACCAGGCCATCTCTATAGCAGTTTGAGGATAGAGCTGCCGCAGCGCCCGGTCGCCTTCGATAAGCCTATAAGGCTGAAGCTGATTCGATAAGGCTTCAATCTGCTTGTTCAAGTCCTCTGGTACACAGAAGGCAGTCGGGATCCTATCGAATGACTTCGAGCACCACTCATGCCTGTATTTCAAGGAATCTTCTACACGACTCGAGCAAGGCTGCTTCTCACTCTCGACAGCGTTTATCAGATCGGACAAGTCACCCATCAACCCGATGTTGCGCTCCGCTTCCTTGAGATTGCTCTGAACAATAATCATATGATTCTGCACATCGATCTTCAGATTCTGCTCTTCAAACAACCAGTTCGCCTGAATTGCTAGCACAATTCCCAGCACGCTTCCCAGGCCAATGCTCAACACCAGTCCAGTCCGCCCTTTGAAGAATAGCCACCGCACCGCCGCTCTCGCGGCCGCCCAAACCCGTCTCGAATCCTCTTCTCGTCGCCGATATGCCAAAAGTAGATTCGACCACACCGGGATCATCCTATGATCCTGCGCAATCATCTCGATCTGCAACGACTCTACGTCAGCTGCGAGCTTCCTACAATCGGGTTGCTCAGTGGGTGGCATTCCCTCATCGTGGTTCAGTGGATCTGGCAATGACTCGGGGCCAGGGGTCCCTTCATCGTGGGTCGGTGGATCTGACGGTGACTTGAGGTCTGAGGTTTTCTCTTCGTGGGCCGGCAGACCTGGCGGTGACTCAGAAGCAAGGGATTTTTCATCGTGGGCCGGTAGATCCGAGGGAATCCCCTTGCTCGGGTGTTGGTTCATTGTACTACCTCAATGTAGTCACGATTCCTCGAGGGTCGGCGCCCAAGGTTTGATGGTATGATGGGGCCAAACGACTGCACACCTGAAAGGCGTGTTCGATGTCTCGAAACCTAACCGATTTTCTCAGAAAGATCGACTTCCTCAGCGGTTCGTCGCAAGAGCTCTGCGAGCGACTCGCCAACGAGTTGGAACTCGTGGAGGCGAAACGGGGCGAAGAGGTCTTCGCGGACGAGACCCCCGGGGACGCAGTCTACTTCATCCTCGAAGGATCGATACGGATCGAGAAGCGAGGCCGCGTCCTGGTCACTCGCCACCGCGGCGAGTGTCTGGGGGAGATGGCCCTGATCGACGACTCACCGCGCAGCGCAGCGGCGGTTGCCGAGACCGACTCGGTGCTCCTGCGCTGGTCCAAGGACGACTTCCTCGCCTCTCTGGCCACCAGCGGCGAGTTCGCCTACCGTCTCTGCCGAACGTTGAGCGCCCGATTGCGCGAGGACGTCATCAAGTCTACCCTGATCCAGGAAGAGCGTCACCGAGCAGCTCAGCTCCAAAGAGCAATGCTTCCTGGCCCGACCTTCAGCAGTGAGATCGTCGACCTCTCGGCATACTGTCTGCAGGCCGACGAGGTCGGCGGTGACTACTACGACTATCTGTCTACCGACAAGAACTGCCTGGGCCTGGTCATTGCCGATGCACAGGGGCACGGGTTCTCGGCCGCCCTGCTGGTTGCGATTCTGAAGACTTGCCTGCACGGCCTTCCAGAGCGGGAACCGGCCGCCGTGCTCGAAGCAATGAACCGCGCGATCCTCGAGAATCTCAACGAAGTCGTGACGGCCACCTGCTGTTACGTCTTGATCGACCCGGCACGGCGTGAGCTGCGGTTTGCCAGCGCTGGCCACATCGCCCAGTACCATCTCCAGACAAACGATGGGGCTCTTGCCGAGCTGACGCCGCAGAATCTCTTACTGGGAGTTCCAGGACTGACAGAGTACGTCACGTCGGCTGAGGCTCGCCCATGGACTCCCGGCGACCTCTTGATCTTCATGACCGACGGCGTCACCGAAGCGACCAACGTTGATGATGAGGAATTCGGCACCGAACGCCTCCGGCAAGTGATCCTGGACCATCGACATCGGGATCCAGAGGAGATAATTCAGGCCGTCCGCGCCGCGTTGAGAGAGTTCGTAGGAGACTGCGAGTTCAAGGACGACGTCACGCTGGTCGTCGCTCGCCTCCGCTGAGGGCAGAAGGCCGAGACGTCGCAAGCGGTGATACCGTGACGCCGTGAGCGAGCAAGTCCGCGACCGGCCGATAATCGACCTCCTGAACGAGGCACTGGAGCTCGAGGGACCGGAGCGGGCGCGGTTTCTCGACGAGGTGAGCACGGACAATCCGGCGCTGCGCCAGGAGCTCGAGTCGATGCTGGCGGCGGAGCCGGTGCTCGACGACAGCTCGGGCGGTACGTTGACGGACGCGGACCTCACCGAGACGTACCCTGCGGTGCCGGGGCGAACGTCGCGGCGGAAGTCGGCTGGAGATCGGATCGGCCCGTACCGGATCGTCAAGTCGCTCGGCCATGGCGGCATGGGGACCGTGTACCTGGGCGAGCAGGAGGAGCCGGTGCGGCGGCGGGTGGCGCTCAAGGTGATCGACGCCTTCCACGATCACGCGCAGCGCCTGCGCTTCGGCGCCGAGTGCCAGGCCCTGGCGCGACTCGCTCACCCCAACGTCGCCTCGCTCTACGAGATGGGCACCACTGACGACGGCCACCCCTTCGTCGCCATGGAGCCGGTGGACGGCACCGCCATCACCACCTGGTGCGATCGGCGCAGGCTGGGCCCGCGCGAGCGGATCCAGTTGTTCCTGGGGGTGTGCGCCGGCGTGCGCCACGCCCACGAGAAGGGCGTCCTCCACCGCGACCTCAAGCCGACAAACGTCCTGGTCACGGAGGTCGACGGAAGGCCGACCGCCAAGGTGATCGACTTCGGCATCGCCCGGGCGCTCGACGAGCCGCTGATCAGCGGCGAGCGGTTGACCCTGGATCACCAGATTATCGGCTCGCCGGCCTACATGAGCCCGGAGGCCGCCGGCGGTGACAAGGATGTCGACACCCGCAGTGACGTCTACGCCCTGGGCCTCCTACTCTACCGGCTGCTCGCCGGCGTGCTGCCGTTCGAGACCAAGGGAGAAACGGTCGCGACTCTGCTGCGCCTGCTCGCCCAGGCGGACTTGCCGGCGCCCAGCGTACGTCTGGCTGGCCTAGAGCCCGATCGCCGCCGCCAGATCAGCGCCAAGCGTTCGCTGCGTGGCGAGAAACTGACGCACGAAATCCGCGGAGACCTCGACGCCATCGTGGGAAAGGCCATCATCCGCGACCGTGAGCAGCGCTACAGCTCGCCGGGAGACCTGGCTGCCGATCTGGAGCGCTATCTGGATCACCTGCCGGTCGAGGCGAGATCGACGGGCGGGCGCTATCGCCTGGGGAAGTTCATGCGCCGAAACCGGGTACTCGTCGGGGCGGGCATGCTGGTGGTGGTGGCGCTGGTGTTGGGAATCGTTGCGTCGTCACTGGCTCTGGTCCGCGCCCGGCAGGCCGAGGCGCGGGCGCGTCAGGATTCCTCCCGGGCGCAGCAGGTCGTTGACGATATCCTGAGCGAAGTCAGCGAGAGCTCACTGCTCGAGATGCCGGGCGCCCAGCCCCTGCGCCGGCAACTCCTGGAGCAGGCCCTGCACTACTACCAGGGCTTCATCGAAGAGCACGGGGACGACCCGTCCCTGCAACTCCAGCTGGCGCTGGCCCACCTACGAGTCGGTCGCATCCTGGACGACCTCGGCGACCGGGGAGATTCCGCGTCCGCGTATTCGCGAGCGATCGGGATGCTCGAAGAAGCGGACCGAGCGGAGTCTCTCGCGCCAGATGATCGCTATCGCCTGGCGGCCGCGACCCTCGATCTCGCGCGCGCCTACGACCGGATCGGCCAGCCCCAGGAGGCCGCGGTCGTCGGCCTGCGGGCGCTGCGGCTGCAGGAAGAGTTGGTCGAGGCGCGACCAGACGACGCGGCCGCCCGACGGCTACTGGTCGAAGGGCTGATCGATCGCGCCGACAAGCTGCGGACGGCAGGCAGGTACGAGGCAGCCGTCGAGACCGCCGCCCGCGCCGCGCGACTGAAGCGACAGCTACCCGACGAACGAACCGAAACTCCGCCACGCTGAGTCCGCCTCGCGGGCCCGCGGATGTTTCTCGCAGCGGCGTGATACACCCACGCCGATTCTCGCGCATACAAGGGGTAAGCAGACAAGAAGGGCCGCCGCTGAAGGGCGACCGGCCTCGACCAAACTCAGCTCGCGGTCACGATCGCGGACTTTGAGAGCTACAGCCGGAGATACCGCCATTACCTTCAAGAAGATCGTCCCCGAGGCGGCCAGACTCAGGCCAAAGAAGATCGGTGGAAGCGGTGACTGAGGTACAGCGGGAGCGCCGGATGATGCGCCTCCTGAGCGAGGCCCAGGAGCTCGGCACAGGCGCCCGCGAACGGTTCCTCGCCAACGCCGGCGATCCGGAGCTCCGGCGGGAGGTCGATGCGATGCTGGCAGGCCAGCCGGCGGTCGACGACGGGTTTCTCGAGGATCGGGTCGGCGCCGGCGACCTGCTCGGCACCAGCACGCTGGCGGACGTCGAAACGCCGGTCATCGAAAACGCCGAGAACGAGGCTTCGCCCGAGCGTCTCGGCCCCTATCGCATCGTCCGCGCCCTCGGCAAGGGAGGCATGGGCAGCGTCTACCTCGGCGAGCAGGAGGAGCCGGTGCGCCGCTGGGTGGCGCTCAAGATCATCGACCGGGTCGAAGACCCGCGGCGGCTGAAACGCTTCGCGTCGGAGTGCCAGGCCCTGGCCCGCCTGAGCCACCCCAACGTCGCCGCGCTCTACGAAGTCGGCGCCACCGAAGATCAGCATCCCTTCGTGGCCATGGAGCTGGTCGAGGGCGAAACCATCACCACCTGGTGCGACGAACGAGGGCTCTCTCTACGCGAACGGCTACGGCTCTTTCTGGGAGTGTGCGCCGGCATCCGGCACGCTCATGAGAAAGGCATCCTGCACCGCGACCTCAAACCCTCCAACGTCCTGGTCACCGAGGTCGACGGCCGCCCGGCGGCCAAGGTGATCGACTTCGGCATCGCGCAGGCGCTCGACGAGCCCCTGCTCCCCGGCACCAAGCCGGTGACGCTCGAGAACCAGATCATCGGCTCGCTCGCGTACATGAGCCCGGAGGCCGCCGCCGGCAAACGCGACCTCGATACCCGTAGCGACGTCTACTCCCTCGGCCTGGTGCTCTACAAGTTGCTGGTCGGCGAGTTGCCGGTCGACTCCGACGGCCGGTCGTTTTTCGAGCTCCTCCGGCGCCTGGCCAAGGGCAACCTGCCGCTGCCCAGCGCCCGATTCGCCGAGCTCGACGCCGAGCGCAGGGCCGACGTCGCCGCGCGGAGGCACCTGTCGGAGCGACGCCTGACACGCCGGCTGCGCGGCGACCTGGACGCCATCGTGGCCAAGGCGATCACCCGCGATCACGAGCAGCGCTACAGCTCGCCGGCGGACCTGGCGGCCGACCTCGAGCGTCATCTGGCGATCGAGCCGATCGAGGCGCGCCCCCAGACGCCAGTCTACGTCACCACGCGCTTCGTGCGCCGGCGCCTGGGCGTGGTGGTCTCGGTGGCGGCGTTGATCCTGGCGCTGGTGGCCGGCGTCGTCGCCAGCGCGCACGAGGCGAGGCGCGCCAACCTGGAGGCTGATCGGGCGACCCGGGCGCTGGCCGAGAGCCAGGCGGTGAGCGAATTCCTGGTCGGCCTGTTCGAGATCTCCGATCCCCGGAGGTCCAACGGCGAGGCGATCACCGCCCGCGAGCTCCTGGACCGGGGCGCCGACGACCTCCGCTCCACGTTCTCCGATCAGCCCCTGGCCAAGGCCCGCTTCCTGGGGACGATCGGAACGATCTACCGTCAGCTCGGTTTGTACGAGCGCGGGGAGGACCTGCTGAAGCAACGTCTCGCTCTGCTCGAAGCGAGTCCGGAGGCCGACGATCTCGAGGTCGCCCTGGCCTGCCGTCAGCTCGCGGTCCTCTACCTCCGCGCCGGCAGCTATTGGGAAGCCGAGCCCCTGCTCCGCAGCGCCCTCGCGGTGCTCGCGGTGGCCCCGGACCGAAACCAGCTCGATCTCGCCGAAACCCTCGCCAAGCTCGGCAGCGTGGTCCTGGAGCAGGGACGCTTCGAGGAAGCGGAGCCCTACTTTCAACGCGCGCTGGCGATCACCGAGGAGGCCACCGACGACGCCGGGCCGGAGCTGGCCAGATCCCTCGACAATCTCGGCGCCGCTTACTTCCGTCAGAATCGCCTGGACGAAGCGGAGAAGCTGAGGACACGGGCGCTGGCTATCCGCGAGAAGACCCTGGGGCCCGATCATCTGGACGTGGCGCTCAGCGTCAACAACGTCGGCACGATCTACCGGCGCCAGGGGCGCCTGGACGAGGCCGGCGAGCACATCCGGCGCGCTCTCGCCATCCGGGAGCGGATCCTGGGTCCCGACCATCCCGACGTCGCCCGCACCCTCAACAATCTCGGCAGCCTCTATCACGTCGAAGACCGCATCGAGGAGGCCGAGGCCCTGTTGAGCCGCGCCCTCGAAATCAAGCACCGCACCCTCGATCCCGGCCATCCCTCGATCGCCAACTCGCTGATGAACCTGGCCTACGTCCTTCACGATCTCGAACGCTACGAAGAAGCCGAACTGCTGGAGCGAGACGCTGTCGTCATCCGCGAGAAGGCGCTCGGTCCCGACCACGCCTACACCGCCTCCGCCCTCGCCACCCTCGCCACGACGCTGCGCGAGCTCGAGCGCTACGAAGAAGCCGAGCGGCTCTACCAGCGTGCCCTGGACTCGTTGCAAGGGCCGGGAGTGCCGGCCACCGCGAGCGCCGCCGAGGTGGCGGCAGACTATGCCGTCCTGCTGCACACCCTGGGACGTACCGCCGAAGCCGACGCGCTGACGGCGAGATTCGCCCAATAGCGAATCCAGGCGGAGGTCTCTCGCGGACTCCGTGAGGCGTCCGGACCGATTCCTACGCATATAAGGGGTAGGTATAGGAAACCGGGCGTCGAAGGGTTGAATCGGACCCTTCGAGGCACTCCAGGGGGCGGGCAGGAAGCTCGTCCCCCCTTTTTTTGGTCCGACTCCCACAGCAAGCACAGACGAATGAGCAAGGCCGGCGGTACGGTCCGGTCTGATATCCTTCCTTGCAAATGCCGGACGCCCACGCGACCCTCACGCGCATCCTGCATGGCTCGGCTTACCGCTCCGAAGCGGTCGAGGAAGTGCTCCCCCTCGTCTACGACGAGCTGCGCAAGGTGGCGGCCGTGACGCTGCGCAAGGAGCGCGCCGGGCATTCCATGGTGGCGACCGAGCTGGTGCACGAGGCCTACCTTCGCCTGTTCGGCGGCGAGCAGCCCCGCTACACCGATCGCCGGCACTTCTTCGCCACCGCCGCGATCGCCATGCGGCGGCTGCTGGTCGAGCACGCCCGGCGCAAACAGGCCGGTAAGCGGATCCCGGAGCAGGCGGTGGTACCCCTGGACAAGGCTCCGGAGCCGGCCGAGGTGGTGGACGTCGACGTCCTGGCGCTCGACGAAGCGCTGACCGCGCTGGCCGAATTCGAGCCGCGAATGGCGCAGGTCGTGGAGCTACGCTACTTCGGTGGTCTGACCGAGTCCGAGGTCGCCGAGGTGCTCGAGGTCTCCCGGCCGACGGTGAGCCGCGACTGGCAGGCGGCCAGGCTGTGGTTGCGGCGAAAGATGGGGCCGTGACGGAAGCGGAGCGCGAACGTCGGGTCGTCAAACTGCTCAGCCAGGCCCTCGACCTGGAGGGCGCCGCTCGCAAGCAGTATCTGGACGGCGCCTGCGCCGGCGATGCGGAGCTGCGAACCGAGCTGGACGAAATGCTGGGCACCCAGGAGGAGCTCGACGACGAGGGGTTCCTGGAAGTGCCGGCGGGCGCGCAGCTGACCAGCACCAAGACGCTCGGCGCCGAGTCCGTCACAACCACCCAGTCGGCGCCGCAGCAGCTGGGGCCGTATCGGATCGTGCGGCCGCTGGGGCGCGGCGGCATGGGTACCGTCTATCTCGGCGAGCAGACCCAGCCGGTCGAGCGGCGGGTGGCGCTCAAGATCATCGACGCGGTCGGCGACCGCAGACTGCTGAGGCGCTTCGCCGCGGAGTGCCAGGCGCTGGCCCGGCTGAGCCACCCCAACGTGGCGTCGCTCTACGAGGTCGGCGCCACCGAGGACGCCCATCCCTTCGTCGCCATGGAGCTGGTCGAGGGCACCACCATCACCACCTACTGCGACGAGAAGCAGCTCCGGCTGCGCGCGCGGGTCGAGCTCTTCTTCGGCGTCTGCGCCGGCATCCGGCACGCTCACGAGAAAGGTGTGCTGCACCGCGATCTCAAGCCCTCCAACGTCCTGGTCACCGAGGTCGACGGCCGGCCGACCGCCAAGGTCATCGACTTCGGCATCGCCCGCGCGCTCGACAAGCCGCTGCTGATGG
Organism: bacterium; assembly: GCA_024226315.1. Lineage (GTDB taxonomy): Bacteria > Acidobacteriota > Thermoanaerobaculia > Multivoradales > J023 > JAAELT01. The sequence goes on from JAAELT010000460.1 coordinate 54,778, forward strand.
ACACCGAGTCGATGACCCTCGAGCACCAGATCGTCGGCTCGCCGGCCTACATGAGCCCCGAGGTGGCCTCCGGTGACCGCGACGTCGACACCCGCTCGGACGTCTACTCTCTCGGCCTGCTGCTCTACCAACTGCTGATCGGCGTGCTGCCCTTCGAGATCAAGGGCCAGTCGATCGTCACCGTGCTGCGCCGTCTGGCCAAGGGAGACCTGCCGGCCGCCAGTGACCGGCTGGCCGAGCTCGACCCCGAACGGCGCGAACGGATCGCCGCCGACCGCGGGCTGCGCGACAGGAGCCTGCCGAGGCGCATCCGCGGCGATCTCGACGCCATCATGAGCAAGGCGGTGGCGCGCTTCCGCGAACACCGCTACAGCTCGCCCGCGGACCTGGCGGCGGACCTCGAGCGTCACCTCACCAAGCGCCCGGTCGAGGCACGGGCCGCCTCGTACCCCTACCGGCTCGGCCGCTTCATGCATCGCCACCTGCCGTTCGCGGTGTTGATCGCCGCCTTGATCCTGGCGCTGACCGCCGGCATCGTCGCCCGCACCGGACAGGCCCGGCGCGCCAACGCCGAGGCCGAGCGGGCCATGCGGGAGGCCCAGCGGTTCGGCGAGGAGGCGCGCCGCGCGCGCGAGGCCCTGGCGGGAACCAAAGAAGTCTCCCGCTTCCTCGTCGACCTGTTCGAAGTCGCCGATCCCGAGCGCAACCGCGACGAGCCGCTCGACGTCCGCTCGCTGCTCGACCGCAGCGCCGAGCGGCTGCACGACGAGCTCCAGACCCAACCGCTCGCACGCGCCGGCTTCCTGCAGACGATCGGCGTCATCTACACCAAGATGGCGCTGTTCGACTCCGCCGAGCAGCTCATTGCGGAAGCCCTCGAGATCCGCGAGCGCGAGCTGGGAGGGACCCACCGGGACACGCTCGAGAGCGTCAACCAGCTCGGCGTCATCCTCAGGCGGCAGGGGCGCCTGGAAGCAGCGGAGCCTCTGTTGCGCCGGGTTCTCGCGGCCCGCCAGGCAATGCCCAACAAGGATCCGAGCGCCCTGGCGATCGCCCACAACAATCTCGCCAACCTGTTGTGGAACCAGGATCGCATGGACGAAGCCGAGGCCGCCCACCGCCGGGCGCTCGAAATCCGCGAGACGCAGCTCGGGGCCGACCACCCGGACACCGCCGCATCCCTCAACAACCTCGGCGTCATGCTCAAAGAGCAGGACCGGTTCGACGAAGCCGACGCCCTGCTGCAGCGAGCCGCCGCGATATTCGCCGAAACTCTGGGCTCGGATCACCCTCGACATGGAGCCAGCCAACTCAATCTGGGCGACGTCGCCGAGCAGCAGGGGCGCCTGCGGGACGCGGAAGTCTACCTCCTTCGGGCGGTCGAGGTCTTTCGGGCCGCTTACGGTGACGAGCACGAACGCACGCGGATGGCGCTGCGATCCCTGAATCGGGTCACCGCGGCTCGGGCCACGGCCGGCGACGAGGCCGCGGTTCCCTGAATCAGCCGTCCCAGGCCGAGGTATCTCCGGACTCGAAACCGTCACTGAAGACCGGAATCTGCGTCGTGACGGCGTCGACGCAGGCCGAGAACTCGGAGGTACTGCCGGCCGGGTTGGTGGCGGTCGCGCCTATTCCCATCGCGGTGTGGCGCATCGCGACACCCCCGTCAGGGTCGCCCGCGGCGAGGCGCTGGACGTGCTGCGCCTGGAGCCGCATCCGGAGGCGGCGCGGGAGGTCGGCCCGCTGGGGCTCACCGAGAGCTGGCTGGTCGACATCCGCGAGGACGGCGCGGTCGCCTTTCGCACCCTGCCGGCATGGACCGCGGGCGAGCCGGGGTCGGGCATCGAAACGGCGGCGTCGTTCGCCGAGCTCGACTACGGCGCGGCGAATCTGGAGGTGCTGCGCGAGCGCGCGACCCGGCCTACCGCAGCCCTCGATCGGTTCCTGGAGGCCTGCCGGATCCGATACCACCGGCCCGCGGCCGGGCGCTGAGGTTAGAGCTCCAGCGCCAACCGCTTCGAGATCAGGTTGCCCGACGCCGGCTCGTGGAGCGACAGCACCATCTGGTGTGGGCGCTTGCGCAGCTTGATACCAAACTCGAAGTGCGCAACGTCGTCGGTGGCGCCTGTCTCGCGGCGCAGAGCCACCGGGATGACGGGGATGTCGGCACGGTTGCCACGGTCGTCGGTGACCGCCACGCGCAGCTCGAGCTCGGCGACGTAGCCGTCGGCAGTGGGCAGGAGCGTGACCTGGTCGAGCGGGATCTCGAGTTGGAGCGGCACGATGACCTTGCGGTAGCCGCTCTTCTGGGGCTCGCCGAAGGTGACGTTGAGCTCCTGATCCTCGCCAGGTAGCGGCAGGTCGAAGAGCTGGCCGCTCTCGACAAGCATGGAGACCTCGGTCTGGCGCGAGAGGTCGGAGAAGCTCTTGCGCGAGCGCACCTTGAGGCCCCTCTGCCGCACCTCCACCTTCACCCGGTGGCGCCGGTCGTTCCCCTCCCAGGTGGGGGTGAAACCGATCCAGTAGTAGGTACGGGTGTCCTCGACCGCGCGCTGCAGCGCGGTCAGGCTGGCACCGTCGAGCAGGGCGCGGCCGCCAGTCTCCTTGGCCAGGTAGAGCAGGCCGCCCTCCTCGACGAATTCCTGCTCGCGGCCGAGGTTGGCCCAGTAGTTGGCCTGGCCGGTGGTGGCGAACTGGGCGCCGCCAAGGCGGGATTCGACGCCTTTGACGTCGACCGGGTAGAGGGTGTAGCCGAGACGGTTGGCGGTGTCGGTGAGCGGACGCAGCAGCGAGCGGCCCGAGGCGCCGCCGCCGTAGCCCACACGGCGAGTGAAGTTGCCGGTGTCGCCGATCGGCCAGCCGCCCGAGAGCAGCAACATGACCTTGCGGCCTGGCGGCCTGGCGAAAGCCCGCAGCGTGGAGGTGGCGGCGTCGAGCACGCGCTCGGCGGCGTCGTAGGCCTGGCTGCCGCGCGGCGCGCCGTAGCCGTAGAAGCCGCCGCCCCCGCCGTAGAAAGGATCGGCGCCGTAGAAGGGATCGCCGAACGAGCCTCCGAACGGATCGCCGAAGCGGCTCGCACCGCCGAAGCGGCTCGTGCCGTAGTAGCCGGCGGTGGTGGCCAGTGTTCGGGACCTCTGGTGCAGGCCGGACGAGCGGCGCTCCCGGGCCTGCTGGAGCACCCGCGCCAACTCACGCTGCGAGCTGGTCCAGCTGCTCAGCAGCTCGATCTGGCGGCCGTCGAAGGCGACGATCGCCATGTGGTCCTCGGGCGCCATGTTGGGCAGCTGTTCGGCCAACCTTCGCAGCACGCGGTTGCGGTGGGAGCGCAGCGAGAAGCTGTCGTCGATGAACACCAGGAAGCGGGTGCCGACCGCCTCGCCCGGGGCCAGCGCCGGAATCGCTCCGTCGGCGGCGGCCTCCCCAGCCACCGCCGTGCCGCCGACGACCTCGGTAAAGTACTCGATCAGTACCTCCTCGCCGTTGACGAGCAGGCGGAAGTCTTCACTGCCGAGGCCGTGGACGCGGGTCTTGCCGTCGGTGACCACGACCTCCAGGTTGATCACCCGGACGTCGATGATCTCGCCGAAGGTGGGAGAGGTGTCGACGGTGGACGTCTGGGCGGCGGCCGGGAGGGCGCAGATCAGGGCGAGGAGGAGGTAGCTGGCAATTTCGAAGTTCTTCTTCATGGTTGAGTCTCCGGGATGATTACCTCCATCCTTGGCAAAGGCCGTGCCAGCCGGGCTACGAGCTGACGTAGGCCAGGATATCGCTTCACAGCGGCGGAAATCCCCCCTCGTTCCCCCCTAGCCGGGCGCCCCTCTTTCAAAGGGGGGAGGCCGGAAGTCGTCCCCTCGGGAGGACGGTCCCCGCTACCAGGCGGACGTATCGCCCGATTCGAAGCCGTCGGCGAAGATCGGGCCCTCGTCGCAGGCCAGGACGTCGGCCCGCACGAAGTCGATCGCCGCCTCGGTGACGGAGTCGTTCGGGTTGTCGGCGATCGAGAAGCGGACCTGGACCTGGGAGGTCGGGGCGATGAAGTCGCCGGTGAAGAAGCTGGCTTCCCGCCAGCTGCCCAGCCCGGCATGAGTCGTCACCGGCACCCAGTTGCTGCCGTCGTTCGAGACCTCCACGGCCAGGGCGTCCGACGCCTGCTCGTCGTTGCTGAAGGCCCAGAAGGCATAGGTCACGAGGCCGGCGCCGGCCGAGAAGTCCATCGCCGGCGAGGTCAGGACGGTGGGACCGCCGTCGATGTCGGCGCTGCCTATCCCGCTGCCGGCGGTGGCCTGGTCGGTGAAGAAGCAGGAGCCGTCGAGGTCGCCGCCGGAGTCGTGCTCCGGCTGGGCGCCGGTGCCGTTGGGGTCACCCCGCTCCCACGCCCCGGTCGAGACGGCGGTGTTCTCCACCGTCCAGCCCAGGTCGAGCTCGAAGGTGTCCTCGAACACGCGGGTCGCTTGGCTCGCGACCCAGGTCCGGTAGCTGACGGCCGGCGCGGCCGGCGGATCGACAAAGCTTCCGCCCAGGGTGTTCTCGGCGCTCACCGAGTAGTCGACCACGCTGCCGCAGGAGGCCGCGGGAAGATCGCCGGCAAACAGGCCGCCACCGAGATCGGTCAGGGTCTGCATGGTCGCCGCTCCGCCGTCGATCGACGTCTCGAGCGTCACGGTGGCGGGTGCCGGCGGCGCGCCGACTTGCGCGAGCTCGATCCGCAGCTCGGTGGCGACGGCGGGCCGGATCGTCGGCGGCCGGCCGTCGGGATACCTGAACCGCAGCACGTTCGGGTCGACGTCGAGCACATAGAGGCCGTTCTCGTCGTCGCTGGCCAGGACCTTGTCGCTGCCGAGGAACGGATACACGCCCCAGCAGCCGTCGAAAATCCCACCCGAGCCGTCGACGGCCGAGGTGTCGTACGACGCGACCAGCGACCAGGTGGCGGTGTCGGGATCGATCTCGAGCACCTGCACCCCGGCGGCATACCACGAGGCGTAGACCCGGTGGCCGACGATCAAGGGATTGTGGACGCTGCCGGCGCGCAAGCCGGAGACGAAGTAGTAGTCGCGCACCACCAGATCCACCGAGACGCCGTCGTCGGTCACCTCGAAGAGCGTCAGCCCGCCGGTGCCGTGCTCCTCGGCGACCACCAGGAAACGCCCGTCGTCGGTCACCCAGCTGGCGTGGGAGCTCGCTCCCGGCGCCGAGCCCATGAAGACCGGCGCCTGGTTGGCGATGTCCGACACGTCGTAGACCCGCTGGCTGGCCCAGGCGGAGGCGTAGAGGCGGTCGCCCACGACCGTGATGTCGTGGACGAAGGACGAGCCGACGCCGGTCAGGCGCCAGGTGAAGCTAGAGATGGTGGCCGGCGGATTGTCGGGATCGTAGGTCCGCAGGTCGACGATGTCGATCACCGTCGTCCCGCTGTCGACGATGTAGAGCCAGCCCTCGGCGTAGAACACGTTGTGGACGCTCGGTCGCACCGTCACTTCGGTCAGCTTGACGGGCGCGTAGGGATCGCGCACGTCGACGATCTGGACGCCCTGGCTCACCGACTCCATCCCCACGAACATCAACCCGTCGTGCACCTTGACGTCCTGGGCGCTGGCGGCGATGACGCCCGTGTCGTAGGTGGCGGCGAGCACCGGGTTGTCGGGTTCGGTCAGGTCGATGATGTCGACCACCCGCTGGTTGAAGTGGGCCAGGTAGGCGAAGTCGCCGTCGCCCCAGACGTCGGCGTAGAGCTGGCCGGCCTGGTCGAAGTTGCTCACCTCCGTGACGTTGAACGGGGCTTCCTGCGCCAGGGCCGCCGTCGCTCCGAGGGCCAGGGCGAGGGCGGTTTGAACGAGTGACTCGATCGATGCTCGATGTCTCACGGATGTGTCTCCCGGGTGTGCTCGGCGGCCGCGTTGCCGCCCATGGTTCGAGGACCGAGTGCCCAGGCCGAGAAATCTCCCGACTCGAAGCCGTCGGAGAAGATATCGACGATCTGGAAGAAGGTCATCATGCCGTTCCCGGAGTGCTCCAGGATGTGGCAGTGAGCCAGCCAGCCGCCGGAGCGCGTGGCGGTCGGCACCTTGCCGGACGCGCTCACCTGACCCTCGCGGCCGGTGTCGTCGAAGGTCACGGCTAAGCGGCTGATACTGAAGCTGCGGCCGGGAACGGTGCCCGGGCGCCGCTTGATCAGGAAGGTGTCCTTGTTCTCGAGATGGCTGGCCGGCTCGACGAAGTTGCGATCAGGGTCGTCGGGAAAGTCCAGATCGACGAACTCGGTCTCGATGTGCTGGAAGCCGAAGCCGTGGGTGTGGAAGTTGTGATGCCCGCCGGTGAGGTTCTTCACCTCCCAGACATAGATGCCGCCGGCGCGCACCGTGTGGACGTCCTCGGGCGTCAGCATCGGAAACGGCTTGCCCGGCTCCTGGATGAAGAAGGTCACCTCGCCGGTCTGCCAATCAGGGAAGGTGTGCCCCATGACCAGCGGCAATGCCGGAGCGCCGGTGGCGTCGATGGCCTCGATCCGGCGCAGCGCGGTAGGCGGCTCGAACTCGGTGTCGGTCGCTTCGCCGGTCAGGAGGATCGTGGCGTAGAGCTCCGACGCGCGAGTGCCGTCGGGCACATTGTGGGCCAGGGCCACCGTCCCGTCGGGCAGGAAGTCCACGCTGTGGCGGCCGCGCTGGGTATCGTGCCATTCGAAGTGCAGCGGCGCGCCGTCTTCGTTGGCGAGCGGAAAAAACAAGATGTCGGCCCGCTCCCCCGGCGTCAGCAGCAGCCCGGTGGTCGGGTCCGGGTCGGACGGGTGCCTGCCGCCGGGGAGCGGCAGCCCACCGCCCGGCGTGACCGCCGCCGGCGGCACCTCGATCGGCTCCTCGAGCAGACCCTGGTCGCCGCCGATGCGCCAGAAGGGATGGTCCGGTACCGACAGGCGCATGAAGCGGGCGTTGGCGACGTTGATCACGCGAATGCGGTGCGGGACCCCCTGCTCCAGGGTCAGGTCGGGCCTGCGGATTCCGTTCAGCAGCTGCAAGTTGCCCTCCCGACCATTGAGCTGCTCGAGGGCGACCTGTTCCCGCGTGCCGGTGAACGGCTCGGGAATCTGGCCGTCGGGGTCCATCAGCAGGTCGTCGACGATGAAGACGTGCTCCCGCTGCGGCAGGCCGTGCAGCGCGTCCGACGCCGGATCGCGCACGATGAGCGCGCCGTAGAGGCCTCTCTCCACTTCCACGTTGGGCCGCACGTGGGGGTGGTACCAGAAAGTGCCGGCGTGGAGCAGCGGAAACTCGTAGCGGAAGGTACCGCCGGGCTCGACCGTCAGCTGCGCCAGGTTGCTGCCGTCCATGTTTGCGGGCGTCTCGACGCCGTGCCAGTGGACGGTGGTCTCTCGCGGCAGGTCGTTGCAGAAGTTGACGATCAGCGTGTCGCCGACCTCGGCCTCGATCATCGGCCCCGGGATGACGCTGTTGTAGGTCCAGACCGCCGTCGAGCTGCCGATGCCGAAGCCCCACACGGCCTCGCGGGCGGTGAGGTTGATCTCGACCACGTCGTCGGCCGGGTCGACGTCCTCGGCGAGCGCCGGACGCACCGTCAGGTCGAAGCTCGCCGGCTGCGCCACGCTGCCGGCATCGCAGCTCTGGGCCTGGGCGGGAGCATCGATCGCGCCGAAGCTCAGCGCCGCGACGCTATGAACGAGAACTCTACCCAGCACTCGACGTGTCGACAATCTCTGACTCCGGCTCGTTTTCCACCCGATCGGCTCATTCCGGACCGCACAAGGGTACACAACAAGACGAGGACGAGGCATCACCTGGTTCGAGATACGGCGGAGGAGGCACCGCCGGTCGCCTCGACTGGGCGATGCGCGAACCCGGAGGGCCGAGCCGGGCCCCGTGCTTGCCTTTCCCAGAGCTTCTGTATAGCATTTTATCAATAGATGTGCAGAAGTAGATCGTAGCGAGTAGAGTGCAGCATGAGCTGCCGAGCCCGGAATCTTCCGGCCGGCGGCTCCACGGAACCGAGACGAGTGCGCGAGCTCACGGAAGCGACCAAACGGCGCCAGCCCGGCACCTTTGCCTCTGGCGCCGGCAAGCCGCTCGCGCTGGCCGCGGCCGGGCGGTCGTCGGAAACGCTGCTCTCGGGCGAGAAGCGGGCGCTCGAGATGATCGCCGCCAACGCCCCCCTCCAGCCGATCCTGGACACTGTTAACCAGGTGATCGAGGCCCGCCTGCCGGGAACGCTGTGCTCCGTCCTGCTGCTCGATCCGGCCGAGCGCCGCCTGCGCCACGGCTCGGCGCCGAGCCTGCCCGAGGCCTACCGCGCCGCCATCGACGGTCTGGCGATCGGACCGGAGGTGGGCTCTTGCGGCACCGCCGCCTACCTGGGCCGCCAGGTGATCGTCTCGGACATCGCCAGCGATCCGCTCTGGGCCGACTACCGGGAGCTGGCGCGGCGCCACTCGCTGGCCGCATGCTGGTCGACGCCGATCTACTCCTCGACCCAGGAGATCCTGGGGACCTTCGCGGTCTATTACCGCGAGAGCCGCGCGCCGACGACCGTCGACCTCGAGGTCATGGAGCGGATGACGCATCTGGCGGGCATCGCCATCGAGCGCCACCGATCCGACGAGGCGACCCGCGAGCTGGCCGAGAAGCTCTCCTTCCAGGCCACCCACGACTCCCTGACCGGCCTGCTCAACCGCTACGAGTTCGAGCGCCGGATGAGGCGCCTGCTCGAGGAGGCGCGCCGCCACCAGGGCGAGCACGCGCTGTGCTACATGGATCTCGATCAGTTCAAGATCATCAACGACACCTGCGGCCACGTGGCGGGCGACGAGCTGCTGCGCCAGCTCGGGCACCTGCTGGGCAACCAGGTCTTCCAGCGGGATACGCTGGCCCGGCTGGGCGGCGACGAGTTCGGCGTGCTGCTCGAGAACTGCTCGCTGGGCAAGGCCAAGAAGGTCGCCGACACCCTGCGCCGCGCGATCGAGGGCTTCCGCTTCCTGTGGGAGGGCAAGAGCTTCTCGGTCGGTGTCAGCATCGGCCTGGTGCCGATCAGCGAGGCCAGCGACAGCCTGACCGGCATCCTGCGGGCGGCGGACTCGGCCTGCTACGTGGCCAAGGACGAGGGCCGTAACCGGATTCACACCTACCGCGCCGACGACGCCGAGCTGGCCCGGCGCTCGGGCGAGATGCGCTGGGTCAACCGGATCCGGCTGGCGCTCGAGGAAGACCGGTTCCACCTCGAGTTCCAGCCGATCGTCGACGTCTGCGGGCCGCGCACCCCGGGCGAGCACTTCGAGCTGCTGCTCAGGATGGAAGACGAGGAAGGCCGCCAGGTGGCCCCCGAGGCCTTCATGCCCGCCGCCGAGCGCTATCAGCTGGCGACCAAGATCGACTACTGGGTGCTGGGCTCGGCCTTCGACTGGTTGATCAGCGAGCCCGGCCTCTTGGAGCGGGTGCGGCTGTGCTCGATCAACCTCTCCGCCCAGTCGCTGGGCGACCTCGACTTCCTGCGCTTCGTGCTGCGCGGCATCGAGGAGAAGCGGATTCCCCCGGAGCGGATCTGTTTCGAGATCACCGAGACGGCGGCGATCGCCAACCTGTCGCAGGCCAACCACTTCATCCGCACGCTGAGGACGCTCGGCTGCCGCTTCGCTCTCGACGATTTCGGTACCGGCTTCTCCTCTTTCGCCTACCTCAAGAGCCTGCCGGTGGACTACCTCAAGATCGACGGCATGTTCGTCACCGAGCTGGCCGAGGACCGGATCGATCAGGCGGTGGTGCGGTCGATGGTCGAGATCGGCAAGGTGATGGGCAAGCGGACGATCGCCGAAGCGGTGGAGAGCGAGATCGTCCTGGGCAAGCTCCGGGCGATTGGTGTCGACTACGCTCAGGGCAACGCCATCGGCCGCCCGCTGCCGATCGAAGCCTTCGCCGGCGCGATCGAAGCCGAGGAGGCAGCCGAAGCATCAGCTCCCGAGCTCGAGTCGGAGAACGGTACCAGGCAGTTGAGACTGCCCTACTGATCGAGACCCGGCCCGCCTGACTGTGTCCCTTGCCGGACGGTGTCAGGGAGTCTCGACCAGCCGCCAGGTGAAGGAGTGGCGGGTGCCCGGCATGAGGAAGGTGTAGGAGTTGCCGTCCGGCTCGACCTGCTGCCCGGTCTCCACGTCGATCAACCGGGCCCGCTTGCGCATCCAGCGCGGCCCTTCCCAGCTGAGCGTCACCTTCTGCCCCGGTGACGACGCCTGGATCTCGAAGGTCCAGGCATCGGCCTGACCGAGGATATCCGCCCCGCCGTGGAAGTCGGTGGCGTAATCACCCGCGCGGTCGCCCCAGTCCGGATGCGGGAAGACCACCGTCAGGTAGCGATTGCCGAAGGGCGCCAGCTTGGGCAGGTCGTGCGTGTCGTAGCCGAAGGCGCTCGACGCCAGCTGGCCGAACACGGCACTGTCGTCGCTCAGATCGCCCACCTCGGCGGCCAAGCGCACGAACCAGCCGCCGCGCAGGCTCTGGCGTTCGGCACTGGCCGAGCGGGTACCGGCCGCACACGAGCTCGATTCGAGAGCCGGAACGCGCAGCTCGATGCCGCTCTTGAATGCCTTGACCCAGAGGCCCTCGAAGGCACCGAGGGTACCCTCCGCGCCCAGGGTCTCGCCATCGAACGAGGCGTAGGCCGAGCCGGTCCACTTGTAGGCCTGGCGCGACATCACACAGCTCGCGTGCGGCGGGGTCATCGCGCAGGCGCGCTCGGAGCCGACCACCGGATCGGCCTGCGCCAGACTCAGCACCGACGAGCCGTCGATCACCCGCACGTCCGCCCAGCAGACGTTCCAGGGCACCGGATGGCCGACCATGTTGAGGCGGCCGGAGCTGGCGTCGGCGACCAGCGGCACCTCGAGAACCAGGTTGGAGAGGCCCTCGAAGTCGACGCTCTGGCCGCTGTCGAGGGTCTTGAGCCAGTAGCCCTCGCCCTCGGACAGGGTGTCGGTCAGCGCCAGCGCGACGTATGTCTGGCTCGCCTCGTCGCGAGAGAACATCGCCCACCGGGTGCCCAGGTCTCCCGGGACGAGATCGTCTCCGATCACGTCGGCGACGGTATCGGCGGCGCCGACATCGCAGGGCAGCGAGACCAGCGTCCACAGATCGGCCACCAGGTCGAGGCTCTGGCTGCAGGTACTGCGAAAGCGCTGCCCCTGGGCGCTGGTGAGGAAGGGGTCGGTGTCGGTGCCGAACGATCCCTCGCTCGACCAGGTCACCACGAAGTTGTCGCCGGCGGCGGCGATGTCCGGCACCGCCTGATCGTCGGTGGTGTAGGTGTTGACCAGCAGGTCGTCGGCCAGCGCCGTGCCGCTCGAATCGAACCGGCGCACCTGGATGCAGTTGGGGCTCGGGCTGCTGCCTTGCAGGCCGTCGCTCTCCCAGGAGACGATGAACTCGCTGGCGCCGCCCCGGGTCACCGACACGCGGTCCTGGTTGCCGAAGGTGTAGCTGTTGACCTGGAAGTCGTTGCCGATGCCGGTGCCGTCCGGCGCGAAGCGCCGTGCCCGCACGCCGTAGAAGATGAGGTCGGGCGCCGTCGGGTCGCTCTCCCAGGCGACCACGAACTCGCCGCTGGCCAGCGTATCGACGGCCGGACGCCGCTGGTCGTTCGAAACGCTCGAGTTGACCAGGAACTGGGTGCCCAGCGTCGTGCCGTCCGACGCGAAACGCTGCCCCTGGATGCTGAAACCACTCGTGTCACCGTTGCTCGATCCGACGCTCTCCCACACCACCACGAAGTCGCCGTTGTCCCAGTGGGCGGCCGAAGCGGAGCCCTGGAAGCTGGTGGTGTAGGTGTTGACCTGGAGCTCGGCGCCCAGAGGGCTGCCGTCCGAAGCGTAGCGCTGGCCCGCGACGTCGCCCGCGTCGACCGCCTGGTTGAGCCACAGCACCACGAAGCCGCCGTCGCGCGCCACGGAGACCTCCGGGATCCGCTGCTGGCCGGCGACCACCGAATTGACCTGGAACTGGGCGCCGAGAGCCGTTCCGTCGGCGGCATAGCGACGCGCCTGGACGCTGGCGAGATTGAAGTCGTTGCCGGGAGAGCCGAAGCTCGACCAGGCGGCCACGAAGCCGCCGTCCGGCCCCTGATCGACCACCGGCAAGAACTGGTTGCTGGAGGTGTAGGTGTTGACCTGGAACTCGCCAGCCAGGGGCGAGCCGTCCGAGGCGTAGCGCTGGCCCTGGATGCTCAGTCCAGCGGTGTCGGTGCCGAATGAGCCGGCGCTCTGCCAGATCACCACGAAGCTACCGTCGGAGTGGGCCGAGACCTCCGGATACGCCTGGCCGCTGGTGGTGTAGGTGTTGACCTGGAACTCGGCACCGTGCGCCACCGGCTGCGCCGCGGCGCCCGCGGCCAGACATGTGATCGCGAGAAGAACCAGCCCGGCGGTTCTGAACATGATCATCGCCTCCCTCTCATCCCTCCGTCTCCCAACGTGTGACGCGCTACGAACGACCTGACCGTTCGAGCCGTCAGTATACCGGCCTCACAGGGCACCCGCCAGCCGCCGAGCTCCCAGCGCGCGCGCCGAGGAGTGCAGCGCCCTGGCGGCCGACACCTGGAAGGCGCCTGTCCGGTAGCCAGCTCGGCGCAGGTTCCGCGCCATCAACAGGCCACTCAGCAGACGGCTCACGAGCGGCAGGGACCGCCGCCAGCGGCCGATCCTGCCGGTGTCGAAACCTCGGCCGTAGATCTCTTCCGTCATCCAGAAACCGTCGATCGGCACACCGGTCTCCTCGGCGGTGATCGTCTCGGGGGTCATCGCTCGGGCCTCCGGCTCGAGGCCCAAAAAGCCGAACAGACCCCTCAGCCGCGGCTCGGGATCCCGTACCAGATCCTCGTAGCCGAGCGTGAAGACACGCCCTTCGAGAGCTTCGTCCTCGGCCAGCTCGAAGTGCTTGTCGATCGCCCGGTTCCACCGCGCGCACACCCGCCAGGGTTTGAAGGAGGCGCGGTTGTATCTCTCCGTGCTCGCCCCCTCGAATCGCCGCCGCACGTCACGGTGGGAAGCGAGCACGTCGCGACCGTCGCGGATCACGTGCACGAAGAGGCTGTCGGGGAAGATACGCAGCAGCTCGGGCGCGGCGAAGATGTTGGACGGCGTCTTCTCCGAAATGTAGAGGGCATCGGGCTTGCGCGCCAGCAAGCGAGCGAAGAAGCCGGAATAGAAATCCCTGAATGCCGACGCCAGCTCTTGCCGGTCGTAGAATGCCTCGATTCGGCTCGAGTACGACTCCGGATAGCTCCCCGACATCCACCGATAGAGCTCGGCCACTCGTCCGGTGAAGACGAACTCAGGACCGCCGGCGACGCGGCCGTGGGAGAGCAGGATCTTCTGGACCAGGGAGGTCCCCGACCGTTCGCAGCCCCCCACGAAGACGAAACGGACGTTGCGATCTCGCTCTGCCAAACCGTCGCCCGTTCGGATCAGCGCGGCTCGGCAGGCTGAGGAGATTTGAGATCGGCGCCCAAGAGCATTATCATGCTATCCAAGTCGAGCCAGGACAGGGACAAGAGAGAGACACTCATTCATCCAGTGTACACGCTTCGTGCCGGCGAAGAGACGAGTTCCGACTCGCCTGCCGGCGGGCGAGAGTGACCATCCGAGGGGATCAGATGTCCGAAGATGAAACGTCCGAAAACAAGCCGTGCGACGAGTCGAGCCCGCCGGAGGCAGACACGAGGCAAGCAAAGCGTCAGCTGTACCATCGGCCGCGAGCGCGCCTCCTGGGCCAGATCGAGCCGCATCTGCTCGGCTCGCCGCCGCCGCCGCCCCGACCGCCTTGGGTCCCTCCCCGAAGCTAGCGCCCCAAGAACCCCCGCCTACGGCCTAGTGATCGACTGTCTCACCGACCCGGTCGACGAGCTCGACGCCGAGCCGCCGGGCATAGTCCGCCGCTTTCTCCTCGGCGATCCTCGGCCCCATCGGGAATCCGAGCGGAAAGCTGCCCTCTTCTTCGCCGAGCTCGAGCCGGATACGCCGGCTGCGCAGCCGGCCGGCCTCGAGACCGCCGTCGGCCTCGTTGTGGTCGAGGACCACGCGGGCACCCTCGTCGAGGCTGCCCGCGCGCAACGCTGGCGAGAACCACCAGCCGCGTCGATAACAAAACGTCCGCCGGGTGAGGTCCAGGGTCAGACGGTGTCGGCGCAGCAGAGACGCCAGCGCCCCCAGGGCGAAGAGCGCCAGCATGGCCTGGGCGATCAGCGCTCCCGGAAAGACCCAGCGGACGCCGACGACCGCCACCAGCGCCAGCGCCGCCAACACGATCGCGCCGCCGCGCGGCGCCTGGAGCACGATCTGATCCGGTTCGTCGGTCTCGAGGGTCAGGCGGCTCATCCCCGCTGCGCGCGGCTGACGGCGCGCCACAGCCAGAGCCCGCCGAACACCGCCATCAGTCCGATGGACAGCGCGAACTCGGCGCCCTTGCGCGGCTGGGTTTCGGTCATCGAGGCCTCCTTTCAGGAGGCCTCATTTTATCGAGCCCGGATGTCGTACGCGAACAGATTGTCCTGCTCGCGCAGCAGGAGCTTGCCTCCGGCGATCACCGGCAGCGTCCAGCTCTGCTTCTCGACGTCGGGAATCATGAAGGTGCCGTGCTCGTGGTACGCATCGGTGGTGGCCTCGATAAGGATCATCCGGCCGTCCCGGTAGCGGAAGTACAGGCGATCGTCGGCGTAGACGATGGCCGCGGAGTCAGCCCCTTCGGTCCGCTCCGGCCCCCAGACGACCTCACCCTTCATGAAGTCGACGGCGAGCGGGAAACCCTTGTTGTGGCCGGTGCCGGTGTAGACCGTGCCCTCGTGGAGGATCAGGCCACCGTGATGGTTCTGCATGACGTCGGCCTCGAGGAAATAGACCTCGTCAGCGTGGAAGGCCTCGTCGTCCTTGCGGATCTTCACCAGCGCCGAGCCCGTGCCGTAGCCGGCGGAGCCGAGCACGTAGTCGCCGTGCACCACCGGTGTGGCGATATTGGCGATGTCGCTGGCGACCCGGTTGTAGTTCCACAGCAGCTTGCCACTCTCGGCCTCGACACCGATCAGCCCGCGGCCCACCAACTGCACGTACTGGCGGGTGCCCGCCGCCTCGGAGATCACCGCCGAGGAGTAGCCGGCGCCGTCGGCGCCGACCGGCCCGAGCCGGCGGCCCTGCGTGCGCCAGATCTCCTCGCCGGTTTCCTTGTTCAATGCCACCATCAGCGCCTCGATGTGGCCGGGGGTCACCACCACGTGCTGGCCGTCCACCAGCGGCGACTCGCTGAACCGCCACTCGTAGCTTCCCATCGCCTTCATCAGGTAGCCGCCGAAGTCCTCGGGCAGGCTGCGGCGCCAGCGCTCCTCACCCTTCGCCGTGCCCAGGCACACCAGGTCGCCGCCGGTGGTGATCGCGTAGACGCGCTCGCCGTCCGGCGTCGGCGTCGATCGCGAGCCGCCACGCCCGTCTTCGTGCCCGTCTCCCACCCGCGTCTTCCAGATCAGCTTGCCGCCGTCTTCGGCCAGGGCCATCATGTACTGACCGTCGCCGAGGTCGCCCATGGTGTAGATCCGGCCGCCCGTCACCGTCAGGCTCGAGTAACCGCTGCCGAGGCCGTTGGTCTTCCAGGCCAGGGGCGGTCCGCCCTCCGGCCACTCCTGGAGCAGGCCGGTCTCAGGCGACTTGGCGTCGCGCTCGGGACCCCGCCATTGAGACCAGTCCGCCGCCGCCGCGGGCAGCGTGGCGAGGCTTGCCGAGATGGCAAGAATCGAGAAAAGAAGCTTGCGTGTCATTTGAATCTCCTCGTAATCATGCGACTCCGGCCTTGCGCAGCGCCAGCCGGGAGCGCTCGTAGGTTTCGGTCTCGGGATCGGCCGGCACCGGGGTGTAGGTGACGGCCGGCGCCAGGATACGCGATGTCCAGCGCGGGTGGACGAGCGCGCTCTCCTCGGCGATGGCGGCGGCGTACTTGTACTGGTGGGACTGGAACGCTCGCTCCAGCAGATGACCTCGCAGCCGCGCCATGAAGGCTTCGGCGCCACCGGGCCGCCGGTCGATGAGCGAGCGGGCGGCGGCCGGCGACGGCTGCTCGAAGACCTCTTCCATGCTTGGAAGCGCTTCCTCCCCCGGCGCGCCGAGCGCGTCGAGGTAGGGGCCCTGCTGGGCGCCGAAGAATCCGTCCAGGCTGTGGCGCATCAAGGGCAGCCAGCCGGCCGCCTGCAGGATCATCAGCCGCTTGGTGGTCTCCTCGCCGGTCGTTCGCCAGACGTAGGCGAAGGCGTTGACCTCGGTCACCCCGTGCACCGGCCCGTGCCGCCGGGCCGCGGACTTCGGCCGCCGGTGGAAGAGCTCCGAGGCGTAGAGGCGCAGGCCGTCCCACACCGTCTGAGGTCCCAGCCCGTCGCGGAAGGCGGCCACCACCAGCTTCTGCGCCTCGCGGGCGTCGCTGCCGCGTAGCGCGCGCAGCAGGCTCTCGCTCTGTGCCGGCTCTTCGGTGCCCCGCAGCCAACCGGCGGGAAGCTCGGCCGCCAACTCGCCGGCGTGCTCGAACACCTCGATCTCGGAGTCCGAGATCGAGGTGCGCCGGTACAGCAGACCGTTGACCAGCGAGCGCAGCGCCCCGACGATCGCGCGGTCGGCGCGCTCGGCGTCCCAGGTATCCATGGCGGCGACCAGCTCGCGGCGCGCCTGCTCGGGGCCGGTGAACGACACCGCGGGGGCCGGCGGCAGGACCCAATCCCCCGCCTCCTGACGGTCGCGCTCCTGGGAGCGCTTGAAGTCGTCGACGCTCCACAGCGCGGCCAGCCAGGCCTCGCGGGCGGGCGCGGCCTCGACCAGCTGGAACGCCGAGTCCACCATCATCACGCAGTGGAGCTTTCCGCCGACGCTACGCGGACGCACGTCGTGCACGCCGGCCATGAACGCGGCGCCGAGCAGATCACCGTAGCCAGCCCCGTTCACGATCGCCCGGGCGGCGACGTCGAAGGCCCCTTCCCGCGACGCCGCACGGATGCTGTTTGCGAGGTCTTCCAGGTCCGGCGCGGTGGTGCCGCTCGCGTCCTCCGGCGCGGTGTTGGCGCTCGCGCTCTCCGGCGCGGTGGCAGCGCCCGCGCCGCGCGGGAGGGCGAGCAGGCCCGCGGCTCCGACGCCCAGATGGATCAGGGCTTCGCGTCGGCTCAAGCGCTTGGTCGCCATGGCTCGCCTCCTCGGACCTGGGGTGAATCGTCCGAGCAGGGTACGCCGTGGGCAAGCCGCTGTTCCGGCGGCCGGGGCTCTTTTACCGGGTCTTTACACCTCGCTCCCGGCAGGATGACTCGATCGGCGTCAGGCCGCGCGGCGAGCCTCTCCGATGCCCCTCATTTCATCGAGCTGATGCTCGAGCACCGGATCGTCTTCACGGCCGCGCTTGATCAACCGCCGCAGGGTCGAGCGCTGCGAAACCAAGGCCGCGTTCTTCTCTTCCGTCTCGGCGAGCAGCCTCTGCAGCCTGGCGTTCTCTTTTTCCAGCTCCTGAACGTAGTCGGTGATGTCGTGGAGCTTTTCGACGAACGACCAATAATCTCGAGCTCTGTGTTTCATGACCTCCTCCATCTGGTCGCGGGCATCTTCATCCCGTCCAGTCTGGAGGAGAAAGCTTACGGCGAGGATTAAGGCCCCGAAGCGAGCCGACTTTTTCTCGGCCGCGCCCTCAGAGGACCCAGGCGTATCCGATCTTGAGAAACAAGGCTCGGTTCTCCTGGGTCAGCTCGGTCTCGAGATCGCCGCGGTAGTTGTCGGAGTAGCCCAGGAAGAGCACGGTCCGGGGGTTGAGCTTGTAGGAGAACAGCAGCTGGGTGAAGAGCTCCTCGGTCCTGGCCTCGAAGTCCTCGGGCTCGTCGTACAGGGACAGATCGCGGTCGATGTCGGTGTACTGGAAGATCGCCCGGATGAAGGTGCGCAGGTTGAGCTGGTAGAGGAACCGTGCCTGGGTGAGGTTGGCCTCGAACAGGGTGCCGCCCTCGACGTCGAGCTGGAACAGCTTGTGACTCAGGCGGGTGCGCAGGTGCTTGCCGACGTCGAGCCGGATGGTGGGCTCGAGGACGAGGCTCTCCCCAGGCCGGGTGTTGGCGAAGTCCACTCGGTCGCCGAAGCTCGTCCAGGCGCCCAGGAAGAGCTTGCCGGTGGGCTGGACCTCCCACCACAGGCCGACCGAGCTCTCGTCGAAGTCGACGCCGTCGAAGAAGCGGTCGCGGGTGAAAGCGAAGAGCTCGGCGAAGGATTGCTTCGGTCCACGGAAGTTGGCCCAGGTCTCGTAGGTGGACTCCAGCCGCTGCCCCGACTGGTCCTCGACCCGGTCGTAGTTGACCCCGGCGCGGACCTGCTTCCACCAATCGTCCTCCTCGCCCCACCAGGTGCGCTGGATGCCGCCGCGCGGATGCTTGAAGCCGACCCGCGGCATGAACCCCATGTCGGCCCGGAAACCGTCACCGATGTCGTCGTAGACGAACCAGCCCCGCCAGTCGCGGTCGGCGTGGACGAAGGTGAGGGTGAAGGCGTCGTCGTCGAAGGCGCCCGCCGGCTGGTCGAAATCGGCCACGATGCCGCCCGGGTACTCGGTCTCGGAGCGCAGGTACTGGAACGTCAGCGAATCCGACTTGCCGAAGCGTATCTGCCCGTCGACGCCGGCCACGGTGTTGGAGTAGCCGTCGCCTTCGCGGCTGGTCACGAGCGCCCCGAGCGCCGAGTTGCCCTTCAGGTCACGCCGGTAGCGCAGCACCGCATCCGTGGTCTCGAAATCGAAGGAATCGCCGCCGGAGCCCTGGTTGCCGGGGAAGATCAGGTTGGTCAGCTCGTCCTCGGCGACGAACACGCCGAACGCATTGGCACCCTGCTTACCCGTGAGCCGCACGCCGAACGACGGATCGGCGACGTTGCGGGTGAAGACGGCATTGAGATTCGTGTCGAAGAAGTCGGCGTCCTCGAGGAAGAACGGCCGGCGCTCGGGGAAGAAGAGGGCGAACTGGGTGTTGACGTCGAGCTGGGCGACGTCGGCCTCGACCTGGCTGAAGTCGGGGTTGGCGGTGCCTGAGAGGCGCAGGTTGGGAGTGATTCCCCAGCCGACGGTGAGGCCGGCCTCGGTCTCCTCGTCGCCGCCTGAGAAGCCGCCCGAGGGAAAATCGTCCCGCTCCTCGCTGTAGCCACTGGTCAGCGTCGGGTTGATCTCGAGGTTGCGCCCGGGCGTGATGCCGGCGAACCCGTGCAGCTCGGAGAACTGGCAGACGTAGCAGTCGACGTCGCGGTCCAAGGGATTGATCGCCAGCCGGCGGCGCAAACCCCTGGGATACACACGCAGGGCGTCGATGCCCCAGGTCTGGGTGCCGCCCACCTTGGGGAATCGCAGCGACGAGAACGGCACCGCCACCTCGACCACGAAGCCCGAGTCGGTGAGCCGACCGGCGGAACGCCAGATCGCGTCCCACGAGCTGTCCTCGTTCTCGTTGACGTCGTCCATCGTCAGGTCCATCTGCACCCCGAGGGGATTGACGAAGAACTCGAACGCGCGCCGGCCGTCGTTGAAGGTGTCGAGAGCAACGCCCACGAAGTCGTCCGAGAAAGCATCGTCTCGGTCCGCCAGCCGGGCGCGGATCCTCGCCGGCTCGGGGTCTGAGGCCTCGAACGCGAAGTAGAAGCGGTCGCGGTCGTGGGTGATCAGGAGCACCGTCTCGACCGGTGCCGGGATGTTCTCGCCCGGGTCGGTCTCGTAGGCGAGGGAGATCGAGGCCGCCGTCGACCACGCCACTTCGTCGAGCCGGCCGTCGATCACGATCGGCGCGTCGGTGCTGGGCACCTGGTGGACCGGCCGCCCGTTCGACGCTTTGCCGGCGGCTTCCTCGGGCGTCGCTTCCCCGGGGCTGCCCGACCGTTCCTGGTCCGCCGCCAGCGGTAGGCCAGCCAACAGCATCGACAACCCGAGCAGGACCGGGAGCCAGCATCTGGCCGGGGCGCCGGAGAACATCCGACATTCGTGGTCCAAGTCATTCCCGATCCGGCGCATCGCGGGACTTTTCCTCCGCCCGGCAGGTTTGTAGGTCCGAGGCGTGTATGGTGCTCGAAGTTACGCCACGGCGGGGCCGCGGGTTGCCGAAGCGGCCGCTTTTCTTACCTGGCTTTTACAGCCGCTACATCCATGGGATTGACCGCGCTCGGCCGCCACAGCTTTGCCGAGCGCTCTTTGTCCACACAACACCGGACTCCCCCGCCGGGCGGGCCCTAACACTGGAAGACGTCGCTGACGGTAGCCGCGGAAAGGACTTTTCTTAGCCACTTCTTGAGATCAGCGTCCGAGGCCCCCGCGATCACCCCATCGTGGCGCGGTTTCAGAGGTCCGAACTTCTCCTCGATCAGCTCGGTCAGCGCCAGCCTGCGACCGTCCAGAAGAGCTGCCCTCCGTCCTTGCTCGAGCCCCTCCGCATGCCCTTTCTCGTAGCCCTCGGCCATCCACTGCTTCGGCCATCTCGCCGCTCGTTCCGCCAACATGATCTTCGCCTCCTGAAGGTCCTGAAGCTCCGGGATCTCGATGCCAGGCAGCCGGGCTGGCAGCACCGCTCGACGCAGCCAGGTGGCCATGTCCCGCCGCAGCTCTCGAAGCTCGGGATCGCCGAGGACTTCGAGCAGCGAATCGATGATCCGCCGGATCTCCGCGACGCCGCTGGAGCGCTCGAGCTGGAACACCCCGGCCACCGGATTGTCGAGCGGTTCCAGCTGCTCCCGTGGCAGATGCCCCTCGTCGATCACCAGGCATTCGAAGCGCGGCACATGGCGCTCCTGGCCCGGTAGCGATTCGACGAGGGCCGCCACCTGGAGCGGCGCCGCCCACTGACTCTCTCCATTGTAGAGCACAATCGGCACTACCGGTGGCAGTTTGCGGGAACCGCATCGCGGACCATCCGGGCGTGTGAGAAGAGCCGACGGTAGCTGCCGTCGTGCGGGGTCTGCTTTGTCGTCATTCACGTCCTCCGGTCGGAGCGCTGCTGGATTACGGCACTCCTACCCTCTATAGACGGAAAACACGCTGCCGATCTCATGGCCAACCGCAATCGCGCCGAGAGGCTCGAACGCGCACGGGATCTTCTCCACGTTGAGGCGCCCGATGCGATCGACCAGGAGGAGAGCTGGGAGGAAAGATGCCTGCGTCTGACCGGCCGCGATCCGACGCTGTGCCCGGAATGCCACCAAGGCCGCATGATCCGTGTCGAGATGCTTCTGCCGGAGTCGATCTCGCTCGAGGGGATCGATTCCTCATGACGAATCTTCGTGCTCGCCAAGACACTCCGAAGCTGCCAGCTCTTCAAGGCCGATCTCCGGTCTATGGGCGAGGTGCGTCTCCAGGCGTAGTCCGCACCTCCTTGCCCGAACTTTCTTCCACCAACAGCCTCACGGAAGGTCTTCGACTCCAGCCAGTTTCCGCTAGCAGCTCGCCAAGATCCGCCTCCAAAGACCTACGGAGCCTCCCCCCTCCGAGGCTCCCAAGCATGCAATTCCCATAGTGGACTCCGCCGCGGTTCACTTCAACGAGTTTCTATCGCAAGTGCTTGCCACCCACTCGATAGTGGGCAGCAGATTCGTTCTATCGCAAGACTCGCGATAGAACACTCTTCGTAATGGAGAGCTCTCCATTACCGGACTTGCGGAACTACCGCACTGGGCTCCTGCCTCGGGTGATGACGCGCAGGCGGCCCGTTTCGAAGGCTGTTTCGACTTCGTGTATTTGCCCGGGTTGCCGAACAGGCGCAGTTTCGACTTCGAGAACCTGCACGGGCTGGCAGGCAGGGGCTGGTTCGACTTCGAGAATCTCTCCCGATCGCGAAACGGGCTCCGTGACGACCCCCTGCATCTGCCCGGGCTGCCGAGCGGGCTCGATCTCGACTTCGTGGATCTGCCCGCCCTGCCGCGCGAGCCCTGTTCTGACTTCTCGGGCTTGCCCGCATTGCCGAACAAGCGGTGTCGCGTCGATTGGAGATGTCCAAACGGCTCCAACACCGGTGGCTGGAGCCAGTTGGACATGTCCAACTGGCTCTGACACCGGTGGCTACGCCGAATGGAGACGTCCAACTGACTCCGACACCGGTGGCGGCACTGATTGAGGACGTCCAATCGCCGCCGACACCGGTGGCGGCGGCGATTCGGGACGTCCAACTGACTCTGACACCGGCGGCCACGGCAAGAGGGGGACGTCCAACTGGCGGTGGCCCCCTACCTCACCCGTAACCAGAACTTCTTCCCCGCCCCCTCGAGCTCCACCCGGTCCCGCTCCACGGTGACCAGAATGTAACCGGCCACCTGCTGGCCAGGATTGACCAGCTCGCCGTTGATCTGGGCGAAGGGCCGGGTCTCGGACCAGACGATGAAGTCGAGCTTCACCCGCTCACCTCCCGCCGGGTTGGCCTCGACGGCGAAGACCTCCCCGGAGCCGGTCTCTCCACCGTCTGCTGGCGGCAAGGCCGCGGGGGTGCCGGCGCCCGGCGACTCCTCGACGGGCGACGCTTCTCGTTGCTCGGCGACGGCCGCGGGCTCCGGCCGCGGTTCGGCGGCGCGGGGTGGCGGCGGCGCGGCGGCAGGCGGTGGCGGTGCTGGGCTAGGCACATCCGCCGGCGCCTCGATTCTCCGCATCTCGGGTGCCGGAGTCGCGGGCGCGGGCGGCGTTACCGGCTCGGCGACGGCAGCCGCCGGCGGCGCGGGCTGGGACGGCTCCTGCCCGGGGCGCTCCTGCCCGGGCTGCCAGGCGATCCAGAAGGCGCCGGCGGCCACGGCGACCACGGTGAGGCCGAGCAGGAAGCCGATCACCGGCGCCAGCCAGCTGCGCCGGCGCGCCGGCACATAGACCGGCAGCGCCGCCGCCGGCACGCCTTTCTGGGCCGCGTCGCGGCGGGCGGCGTCGATGCGGGCGCGCTTGAGCGCCTCGTTGATCAGGCTCAACGGATCTTGCCCTCCAGCTCGCGGATGGCGCGGCGAATGTGGTGGCCCTTGAGGCGATCGACGCCGTCGACGAAGCCGCACAGCAGCGCCTTGTCGCACACGGCGTTGACCAGCCGTGGCACGCCGCCCGAGTAGCGGTAGATGCGGCGCAGCGCCCAGCGGTCGAAGGTCGGGCGGCCGTTGCTACCCGCCATGCGCAGGCGATGGCCGATGTAGTGCTCCATCTCGTGGGTCGACAGCGGCGTCAGGTGATAGCGCACGGTAATCCGCTGCCGGAGCTGGCGCAGGCGCTTGTCGTCGAGCAGGTCGCGTAGCTCGGGCTGGCCGATGAGCACGATCTGCAGCAGCTTGCGCTGGTCGGTCTCGAGGTTCGACAGCAGGCGGACCTCCTCGAGCAAATCGATCCCCATGTCCTGCGCTTCGTCGATCACCAGCACCACGTCTTTGCTGTGGGCCACCTGATCGAGCAGGAACCGGTTGAGGATCTCGAGGTTCGCGATCCGGTCGTCGCCCTCCGGCTCGAGCCCCAGCTCGGCCAGGACGGCGCGCAGGAGCTGCGAGCTGGTCATCCGCGGATTGAGGATCAGGGCGGTCTCGTAGTCATCGCCGACGGTCTCGAAGAACGCCCGGCACAGGGTGGTCTTGCCGGCCCCCACCTCGCCGGTGATCTGGATGAATCCCTTGCGCTGAGCCACGCCGAAGAGCAGATGATCGAACGCCTCGCGGTGCCGGTCCGAGAAGAACAGGAAGCGCGGATCGGGCGTGATGTTGAAGGGTGGCTCGCGAAAGCCGTAGAACTCTTCGTACATGGCTCCTGCTGTTTCTACGGCCCGGAGGGGTCGGCCGTCAAGGCGCGCGGACAATCCGGACTATCCCTGCGGGTAGTGGCGGAGCCTGTCTCGCCGGGTGTCGGCGAATCGCCCGGCGCGGCGTAGGGTCTCAAGTTAGACACAGACTTGGACGGAGACCTGGGAGGCTGCCATGTTCCGAAAAAAGGAAACCGACGTCATCGTGGCCGGGGCGGGTCCGGTCGGTCTTTTCACCGCCATGGCCCTGGCCGAGCGCGGCATCGGGGTCGAGATCCTCGACACCGAGTGGCGCACCGCCGGGCGCAGCTACGCCCTGGCGTTGCACGCGTCCGCGCTCGATCTGCTCGACGAGATGGGGCTCGCCGAGGAGCTGATCCCGGCCGGCCACCGGGTCGATACCGTGGCCTTCTACCGCGGCCGGGAACGGCTGGGGGAGCTGCGTCTCGGCGAGCTCGAGCGCAAGTACCCCTTCGTGCTGGTGCTGCCGCAGAACCGCCTCGAACATGCGCTGGAGGAAGGCCTGAAGCGGCGCAAGGTCAAGGTGCACTGGAACCACCGCCTGGCGCACATCAGGCCCGCGGGGGACCTGGTCGACACCCGGGTCGATCGCCTGGTCAGGGACTCCTCCGGCTACGCCCTGGCGGAGACCGGCTGGCTGGTGGACAGGAGCTTCGAGCATCACACCCAGATGGTGATCGGCGCCGACGGCCACCGCTCGCTGGTGCGCCAGCAGCTCGGCATCGACTTCGAGAAGGTCGGCGAGCCGACGCTGTTCGCGGTCTTCGAGTTCACCATCGCCGGCGAGGCGCAGCACGAGGTGCGGGTGGTGCTGGACGAGGACGCCACCTCGGTCCTGTGGCCGCTGCGCGACGGACGCTGCCGCTGGAGCTTCCAGCTGCCCGGCGCCGTGGAAGACGAGATTCCGCGCATCAAGAGCCGCTTCTCGGTACAGATCGGCTCACAGCCCTATCCGTTCGTGCGCGAGGAGAACCTGGAGCAGTTCATCAGCCAGCGCGCGCCCTGGTTCGCCGGCAAGGCGGAGAAGATCCGCTGGTCGCTGGCGGTGCAGTTCGAGAACCGCCTGGCGGCGCGATTCGGCCAGGGCCGCACCTGGCTGGTGGGAGACGCGACCCACGTCACCGGGCCGGTCGGGGTGCAGAGCATGAACGTCGGCATGGCCGAGGCCCGCGAGCTGGCGGAGCTGGCGACCGACGTCGTGCAACAGCGCGCGGCGCCAGCGGCGCTCGAGGAGTACGGTGCCCGCTGGCGGGGTGAGTGGCGGGATCTGCTCGGGCTCGGGCGACGCCTGGAGGCGAGGGCGGAGGCGCCGGAGTGGACCCGGGCGGCGGTGGACGGATTGGTGCCGCTGGTGCCGGCGCACGGCAGGGATCTGGAGGCGCTTCTGGAGCAGGTCGGGTTGGGGTACTAGTCTGACCTCCCCCCCTTTGGGAAAGGGGGGAACGAGGGGGGATTCAAAGGGGGAGAGCCAGAACAGACTGCGCCGGCTGGTACTCTCGGCGTCATGGGTGTCGAATCGAGGGACGGCCACGTGGGGGCGGTGACGGTGCTCGGACCGCCGGTACCGCGCAATCCGTGGAGCAAGGCCACTCTGGCGGCCAAGGCGGCGGTGGCGTGCGCGCTGGCGCTGGGCATCGACGCGCTGACCGGCAATCCCGACCACGTCACATCGACGTTCGTCGCCGTGCTGTCGATCTCGCCGGTGGTGCTGATGGGGCTGCGGAGCTCTTCCGAGCAGGTGGTCGGTAGCCTGATCGGCGGCGTCTGCGGCACGGCCGTCGCGCTCGCCGGTCTGGGGATGGGGCTGGGCATCCCGCTGGCCGTCGGCGGCGCCGTCCTGCTGTGCTTCGCCGTCGGCTTCGGGCGCGGATATACCGTGGCCGCGTTCTCCGCCATGTTCGTACAGGCGGTGCCGCGCGGCGAGCCGCTGGAAACCTTGCAAGTGCGCCTTCTGGCGGTGGCCACCGCGGCGGTCGCCGCCTTCCTGGTCAACATCCTGGCCTCGGCCGTGGCCTACCGCAACATCTTCCGGCGGCGCCTGCGCTATGCCGAACGGGCGGTGTCGAAGCTGCTGGTGGCGGCCGCGGAGGAGGGGCCGCAGGCGGTGCGCCCCGGCTTCGCGCTGCTGGCCGAGCTCGAGGCGCAGCTCCGAATGGCGCGCGACGAGCTCCGCTTCCGGCGCTCGGAGCCCTCCGCTGCCTGGCTGGCAGGCGTCTCCTACCGGGCCGGCGTGCTGCGCCGCCTGCTGCACCTGGTGCTCGACCTCTCCTACCTGCTCGAGGAGGAGGGCCTGCCGCCGGACGCGGTGCAGAGCTGGCTGCGCTGGCTGGTGCGCCCGGGCAGCTCCGAGCCCGCGGTGCCGCCGGCGCTGCGCGAAACCACCCGGCGAATTCGCCGAATCGGGCAAACGCTGAAGGTCCCCACCTAGGGCGTCCGTGGTACCATTCACGGCACATCCCAGCCGCTCGCAGAGACCCAAGCCATGAAGCACTCCCTCTGGTCCTCGACCCGTACCCGCCGCAAGATCGAGCTGCAGACCGACGTCAGCGAGTGCGGCACGTTTCACCTCATGTCGGTCCACGGCCGACTGACCATCGACACCTCCCCCGACTTCGTTGACGAGATCCGCCGTGTCGTGCGCAAGGCCTCGCACCTGAAGGTGAACCTGGCGGACGTCGCCTACGTGGATTCTTCCGGCATCTCGGTCCTGATCCAGGGCCTCAAGCTGGCACAAGAGCGATCCGTCGACTACACGCTGCTCAATCCCAGCCCCAAGGTCCAGGCGGTGATCGAGCTGTCTCAACTGCACAACTTCTTCAATATCGAGAGCTCCTCGGGCGGCGGCTGCGCCGAGCCGGAATGAGCCTCACGGGCGGCAAGGCAACCACGTGGCTCGGCTACCTGGGCCGCCGGGTCCAGGGTCCACTGACCCCGCTGACCGGCATTCTCGGCCAGATCGGTGGCATCTCGGCGTTGCTGGCCTCCGGCCTGTTCCAGGCCGCGCTGTCGCCCTTCACCGGCCCGCGCCGGCTGATGCGCAAGAACTTGTATCCGCTGATGAGCAACGTCGGCGCCCGCTCGCTGCCGATCGTCTCGATGGTCTCCTTTCTCATGGGGGCGATCCTGGTGCTCCAGACCGGCGAGCCGCTGCGGCAGTTCGGCCAGATCCAGGAGGTGCCGGGGGCGGTGGCCCTGGCCCTGGCGCGCGAGATCTCACCGCTGATGACCGCCATCCTGATGACCGCGCGGGTGGGGGCGTCGTTCACCGCCGTGCTGGGCTCGATGAAGATCAACGAGGAGCTGCTGGCGCTCGAGACGATGGGTATCCGGGTGGAGAGCTACCTGGTGGCGCCGCGGTTCACCAGCATGCTGGTGATGGTGCCCTGTCTGACCGTGTTCTCCTATCTCCTGGGCATGGCGGGCGGCGCCATGGTCGCCAACGCGGCCTACGACATCCCCTTCGAGCTGTACGTCGCCAAGACGCTGGCCTACCTGACGATGACCGATCTATGCTCCGGGCTGGTCAAGTCCGGCCTGTTCAGTCTGCTGATCACCAGCATCTGCTGCTACTTCGGTCTACACACCGAGGGCGGCTCGGTGGGCCTCGGCCGCAACATCATGACCGCGGTGGTCACTAGCATGGTGGCGATCATCGTCATGGACGCCCTGGCCACCGGTTGGATCAACAACTACATCCTGTGATGCCGGTTTCGACGTAGTGGCCGATCGACCCGTCATCGAAGTCGAAGACGTGCACAAGAGCTTCGGCGACGTGCACGTGCTGCGCGGCATCTCGTTTCAGGTCTCGGAGGACCAGACGGTGTGTATCCTCGGCGCTTCGGGCGACGGCAAGACCACCATGCTGAAAACGCTGATGGGGGTGCTGCCACCCGATTCTGGGCGAGTGCGCATTCTCGGCGAAGACGTCTACGGCCTGGCGGGTGAGGAGCGTGAGGATCTGCGCCGCAAGATCGGGGTGACCTTTCAGAGCGGTGCCCTGCTCAACTCCATGACCCTGGCCGAGAACATCGCCCTGCCGCTCGAGTACCACACCGAGCTCGACGACGACACCATCGCCACGATGGTCAAGATCAAGCTCCAACAGGTGGGCTTGCTGCACGCCGCGAACCTCCGGCCCAACGAGGTCTCCGGCGGCATGAAGAAGCGGGCCGCGGTGGCCCGGGCGATCGCCATGGACCCCAAGATCCTGTTCTACGACGAGCCCTCGGCGGGCCTCGACCCGATCGCCACCGCCAGCCTCGACAAGTTGATCAACGACCTCAAGACCAGCATGGAGATCACCAGCGTGGTGGTCACTCACGAGATGGAGAGCGTGCGGCGAATCGCCGACCGCGTGCTGCTGCAGTACCGCGGGCAGGTGCTGCTCGACGGCACCCTCCAGGAGCTGCTCGACAGCCCGAGCGAACGGGTCCAGCGATTCGTCCGCGGCGACATCGAGAGCATGGCGGTCAGCTCGACGATGCTCAAGGCCTATCACCAGGACCTGTTGATGTAGCAGCCGTGTTGATGTAGCAGACCTGTTGATGTAGCAGACCTGCTCCTCTCATGTAGCATCTCAAACGATGAGTCAATACAGACGCAGCGAGGTGGTCTCCGGTCTCTTCGTCGCCGCCGCGGCGATCGTGTTCGCGCTGTTCGCCTTCAAGGTCGGGCGGTTCGACCTGATGGGGCTGCTCAAGGCCGACGCCATCGTCTGCCGCACCTACTTCGCCAACGTCAAGACCCTGCAAGAGGGCTCCAAGGTACGGGTCGGCGGCCGCGAGGTCGGCGAGGTCACCGGCCTGTTGCTGGTCGCGGGCGCCGCCCCGGCGAGCGGCAAGAATCCCGGCGGCCTGGAGAGGCTGGTCAACGAGGTCACCTTCGAGCTCAGCTATCCCGACCTGCGTCTGGACTCCTCGTCGGCGCGGGTGCTGATCGCGCAGGACAGTCTGCTGGCGCCGCACTTCCTGCAGCTCGACCCCGGGCATTGGCCCGCCGACAGCCCACCGCCGACGATCTTCTCCGACGGCCAGCCGCGGGAGCTGCTGATCGCCAGCGAGATGGGGGTCGGCATCGAGGAGCTGATGGCGCTGGCGCAACCGGCGATCGACGAGTTGGGCGCCATTCTCCGCACCCTGAACCAGGACGTGCTCAACGAACAGAACGTCGACACGATCGGCCGCGCCCTGGGCGAGCTCGACGGCGCCCTGGTGGAAGGGCGGCAGGTGGCGGCGACCCTCAACCGCGGGTTGCTGGCGCCCGCGAACGTCGAGGCCCTGGAGCAGACGATCCACAACCTCGACAGCGCGGTGGCCGACGGCCGCAAGGTGGCCGCGAGACTCGATTCGCTGCTCGATCCCGAGCAGGACCCGCGCATCGACCGCCTGATCACCGACGTCGGCGCCGCCACCAACGAGCTGCGCACCAACCTCGACGCGATCTCCGCCGACCTCCAGCACCTGCTGCAGCACGCCGACCGCACCCTGTCGGAGACCGAGACCGAGATCGCCGAGGCCACCCGGCGCCTGCACCGCACCCTGTGGCAGGGCGAGCAGGCGTTGCGGAAGATCCGCGCCAACCCCTCGGTGGTGTTCTTCGGCGACGACGAGACCGACTTGGAGGCCCGCGACGTCGACCTCACCGAGATCCGCCTGAGGGGCCGGGCACGCCCCTACGAGCAGCGGGACGAACGGGATGAAGACAACTAGGAGGTCTCCCTCCCCTCCTCGAACCGTGAGCGGGCGGCCTGATGGCCGAGGACGGAGCGCAACGCGGTCGAAGTCGAGCCGGGGCGCGGGCAGGAGCCAGCTTGAGCACCGCCCGCAGGCCATCAGGCCGTCCGCGGTAGCGGTGATGGCAGTGCTCGTGCTCACCATCCTGTCCGGCTGCATCAAGCGCGGCGTCACCCCGATCAGCACCCATTTCAACCAGGGCGTCTACTATTACTCGAAAGGCGACTTCGACGCCGCGATCAGCGAGTATCGTCTGGCGCTGGAGGAAGACGTCGACGACCACCGGGCGCAGTTCAACCTCGCCGAGGCCCTGGAGTCGAAGGCGACGCGAGCCGAGCGCGGTGGCGAAGGCGAACCGGCCGAGGAGCTGCGCGCCGAGGCTGAGGAGCACTATCTGGCGCTGCTCGCCAGCCGCTCCGGCCACCTCAGGGCGTCGGTCAACCTGGCGGCCCGAGAGCTGGCACAAGGTGAGGCCGAGACCGCCGAACGGCGCCTGCTGGACACCATCGAGCGTCACCCCCGCTCGGCCCTGCCGCGCGTCGCCCTGGCAGCGCACCGCCTCCGGAAGGGCTTCAAAGACGAGGACGCGGCTCAGGTCCAGGGCGCCGTGGAGCTGCTCGAGGAAGCCCTGGAGCGCGACCCCGAGCACCCGGACGCCAACGTCTTGCTGGGCCACGCCTGCGCCAGCCTGGATCGGCTCGGAGGCGGTGACCCCGCCCTGCGCGATCGCGCCCGCGAGGCCTACGAACGGGCCGTCGACCGCGACGGCTCGGACGTCGGCTCGATGATGGGCCTGGCGCGGCTGGAGCGGCGAGCCGGCAACGACGACCGAGCCGTCTCGTGGCTGCGACGCGCGCTCTACGTCCACCCCGACCTGCTCGCCGCCCACCTGATGCTCTCCGAGCTGCTCGACGCCCGCGGCGACCTGGAGGAGGCCACCGTGCACCTGTGGCGCGGCCGGCAGCTGGAAGACGCGCGGCGGCCGCACCTGGGCGAGGACGAGTACCGCCGTCGGCTGCTCGACCTTTACCGGCGCCTGGAAGAGCGCGAGGGGGGGTCTTAGGAACTCCCTCATCGCAACCTCATCAATCCATCAAGCATCTTCGTTCTCCCCTGCCTAGAGTGCAGGTATCGAGACCCGCCACCGGGACCAACGGCCGGCGAGCTCGCTTCAAAGGAGAACGAAAATGCAACACCCAGCGCAATCCAA
Organism: bacterium; assembly: GCA_024226315.1. Lineage (GTDB taxonomy): Bacteria > Acidobacteriota > Thermoanaerobaculia > Multivoradales > J023 > JAAELT01. The sequence continues at coordinate 85,498 of JAAELT010000460.1, forward strand.
CGCTTGCCGCGCCCTCGCCCGCCGCCTGTCGGGCATCATGATCCTCGCCGCCGCCCTGCTGCTCACCGGCTGCGACAACGACGTCAACTATCACCACCCCAACTTCCCCAACATCACCGGGCCGAACACCGTCGTCGGCTCGGGCAGCGTCGCCAGCGAGACGCGAGCCGTACAGGGCTTCCACGGCGTGTCGTTGTCCGGCGCCGGCCGCCTGCTCATCGATCGCAACGGCTTCGAGTCTCTGACGCTCACGGCGGACGACAACATCCTGCCGCTGCTCACCTCCGACGTTCTCGGCGGCATGCTGGAGCTCGGCATCGAGACCGGCCGCAGCATCTCGACCCGGCATGGAGTCACCTACGAGGTCGGAGCCAACAGGCTCGACGAGATCCGCCTGGCGGGCGCCGGCGACGTGGAGGCCACGGGCCTCGACACCCCCTTCTTCCTGCTCGACGTCGCGGGCGCCGGCAACGTCGTCGCCTTCGGCCGCGCCGACGAGCAGGACGTCACCATCTCGGGCGCCGGCAACTACGACGCCGAGGGCCTGACCAGCCGGGTGGCCACCATCACCATCAGCGGCGCCGCCTTCGCCCGCGTGCGGGTAAGCGGCCAGCTCAACGCCCACATCGGCGGCGCCGGTGTGCTCGAGTACTACGGCGATCCCGTGGTCCACACCACGGGCAACGGCACAGTCCGCCGCATGGGCCCCTGAGCCCATCCCCAATGCACAGAACGACGGGGAAATCGAAAAGGAGGCACATCATGAACAGACTGCCGAGACTGCTACCGCTTTTGCTGCCCGTGCTGCTGCTGACGGTCGCCTGCACCGCGGTCGACTACCGCTCACCCCGATTCACCGAGCTGACCGAGGGTCACCGCACGGTCGCCGTGCTGCCGTTCGAGATGGTGTTCTCGGGGAAGGCGCCGCCAGGGCTCACCGGTCCGCAGATCGCGCACATCGAGGAAGGCGAGAGCCTGGCCTTCCAGACCTCGCTCTACCTGCGGTTGCTCAACCAGGCCGGCAAGGGCCGGATCGGCATCGAGATCCAGCCGGTCGAACAGACCCGGCGCATCCTCGGTGACCACCGGATCGGCGTCCGCGAGTCCTGGGGCATGGAGACCGAGGACCTGGCCCGGATCCTGGGCGTGGACGCCGTGGTCAGGACCCGGGTCGAGAAGACCCGCTACCTCTCCGATCTCGCGTCCTTCGGCATCGACGTCGGCGCCCACGTACTCGAAGAGATCCTGCACGACGGCGACGGCGACGTCCACCACGGCCTCCCCTGGGGTCTGACCAGGACCCACGACATCTTCGCCGACGGCTCCCTGCTGAGCGGCCGTGACGGCGACCTGTTGTGGCGGGTGGCGGTCTACCGCGAGACCGACTGGAGCCGGCCGGCCAACGACGTGATCGAGGGGCTGACCAAGAAGCTGGCGCGGAAGTTTCCGTACCAGTCCTGATCAGGGAGCCCAGGCCGAGAGGTCGCCGGACTCGAAGCCATCGGCGAAGATCACCGGATCGACCTCCGGCTTGCGCTCCAGCGCCAGCTGCCAGCCGGGATTCGCACCCTCGCCACCATAGCCGCCGCGGAGGGTGCCAGGCCGCGGCGCCGAGTTGAAGTCGAGATCCCAGTCCTCCCAGACTTCGAGCCCGGAGAGATCGATCGCCGCGCCGCTCAGCGCCCCGGGCAGCGGATACAGATCGAGCCGGTCGACCGCGCCCGTGAGCACGCCGTCGGGATTGGCCAGATAGCCGCCGGCGGCGGCGTGGGCGTCGGTGACATTGTCGGTCTGTGTGCCGCCCGAGAGCGGCGTCTGGGCGAACGCGGCATTGCCGGTCACCTCCTGGGTGAAGCCCGGATCGCCGCCCGTCACCCGCAGGCCCGTGGCGCCGGCCACCACGGTGTTCTGGAACAGCCGGACGCGCCGCGGCAGGTCGTTGTGCGGCTGCACGTTGACCGCGGTGCCGAAGTCGTTGACCAGCAGGTTGTCGTAGAAGACGACGTTGCCTTCGCCCTGGAACAGCGCCTCGTTCGGATTCTGGTAGAAGAAGTTGCCGTAGATCAGGAAGTCGTCGTCGGCGCCCGTGCCGGTGAGCGGCCAGTGGCCGACCAGCAGATTCGGCCGGGCGTCGTTGCCGGTCGAGCCACCCGACGCCTTGCTGAAGACGTTGTGGCGGATGATCGTGGTGCCCTGCGCCGGCTGCCCGAGCCCGGTCTCGCGCGCGTTCTGGTGCTTGATCTGCAGGTTGTAGCCGACCGTGCCGGTGATCAGGTTGTGCTCGATCAAGCCGGCGACGAAGGAGTCCTCACCGTCCGAGTTGCCGAGGTACATGCCGGTGCCCGCGCCCTCCACCACGTTGCGCCGCACCACCCAGTTCCACGCCGGGCACTTGGAATTGATGCCGACGATCTGCTGGTCGGCGCCGTGACCGTGGATGGTGAGATCCTCGAGCGTCAGGTGGTGGACCCAGTCGGCGGTGCCCTCCGCCTTGACGCCGTCTCCCAGCCGGCCCTGGCCATCGAGCTCCAGGCGGCGGATCACCAGGTAGCTGACGTTCTCCAGGCTGACCGTGTTGCAGCAGTCGCGGCCGGTGAAGACCGCCGCCGCGCCGCTCGCCGGCCCCTCGATCACGATGCACCGCCCCGGCTCGCCGCTCACACCGGCGAGCGGCAGCCCCTCGCCGTACGTCCCCGCCGCCAGCCGCAGCAGGTCCCCCGGCCCCAGCGTGTCCAACAACGCCCGATACGTCGACGGATCCGCGTCCAGCACCCGCTCCGCCACCGTGCCCGCACACACCCCCACCTCCGCCGCCGTGGTCGCGGAACCCACCTCGGCCACGAGAATCAACAGGATGAGAATCCAGACGCGCCTGCTCACACCCCCGGCCCCCTCAAATCCGCGGCGCCGTCCCGTACTTCGACGCCGGCGTGGCCCGCCGAACCGCCCACGCCCGGATCTTCTTGATCTGCCCCGACATGGTGGTCGACAGCGGTACCATGGAGGCCGTGTTGGCGGTCAGGTGGTCCATGTCCAGCACGCCGTCTTCGCTGTAGGCGTCGACCCGCGCCGCCTTGACCGCCTGCTCGATCTCGGCACCGTTCCACCCCCTGGTCGACACCGTCAGCAGGTCGAAGTCGAACTCCGCCAGATCGGCGCCGTGGCGCGTCAGATAGATCTCGAAGATGGTCCGCCTCTCGTCGTCGTTCGGCAGGTCGACGAAGTAGATCTGATCGAAACGCCCCTTGCGGATGACCTCCGCCGGCAGGGCCTCGATGCGGTTGGCGGTGGCGGCGACGAAGATCAGGGGAGGCTTCTCCTGCATCCAGGTGAGGAAGGCGGAGAAGATCTGCGAGTTGACGTCGGCGCCGCCTTCCTCCATGCCCAGGGAGTTCTCGATCTCGTCGATCCACAGGATGCCCGGGGCGAGGGACTCGATGGTGCGCAGCGCGCGATGGAAGGCGGCTTCCGGGGAGCCGAAGCTGCCCGAGTAGACCAGGCTCATGTCGAGCCGGAAGAGGGGCACGTTCCACAACGCCGACACCGCCTTGGCGGCGACACTCTTGCCGCAGCCGCTGACCCCCATCACCAGCATCCCCTTGGGCGTCGGCACGCCGGCGGCGATCGCCTCGCGGGTGAACAGCTTCTGTCGACGCTTGAGCCAGTCCTTCAGATGATCCAGCCCGCCGATCGAGTCCAGATTGGCGTCGGGCATGACGAACTCGAGGATGCCCGACTTGCGGACGATGTTCGCCTTCTCGACCAGCACCTCGCGCAGGATCTCCTCGGCGGGGCGCTTCTGAGCCTGGGCGCGATAGATGCGATGCAGCGTGTGCTGCGCCTCGGCCAGGGTCAGCCCCTTGAGCGCCACCGGCAGCTCGGAGTCGAGCTCCGGTCCCAGCTCGACGTTGCCGTAGGACTTGCCGAAACGGGAGATCAAGCGCTGGAAGTCCTTCTCGCCGGGCGGCGGCATCTCGACCAGGAACACTTCTTTCTTCAGGTTCTCTGGCAGCATCAGCTCGGGGGAGAGGATGAACAGGAACTTGTCGTCCGCTCCCATGGCCTGGTAGGCGTCGCGCAGGGAGCGGATGACCTCCGGCATATTCAAGAACTCCGTGAGGTCCTTGAAGACGAAGAAGCCGCGTTCGGGATGAGCGATCACTGCCTGGATGGCGCGTGCCGGATCGATCTGCTCAGGGTCGTCCAGCGCCCCCGAGAGGCCGCTGACGCAGCTCCAGGTGGTGAGCTGCTGCTGGCCCCGGTAGAGCTTGGTCGAGAAGCTCTCCAGCATCCTCAGGGCTCGCTCCTCCTCGAAGGAGTGCAGGTAGACCAGCGGATTCTTGCCCACCAGGGCGCGGCGGATTTCTTCGGTGGCTGTCGACATTCTCGGGACGTTACCACGCCCCGAGAAGCCGCACCCGCGGCGCGGCTTCCGGTCAGGAGTCCGCGCGAATCGCCGCCAGCGCGAGCTCGGCCGGGATCAGCTCGGAGGTTTCCAGCGCCTTCTTGTCGTAGGCGAGCTGAAAACGGCCGTCGGGGCGCCGGCGCTGACCGAGCACCGCGCCGAGGCTGACCGCCGGAATACCGCACATCTCGGCGATGCGCAGCACCGTGAAGTCCTCCATCTCGATCCAGCGGACCCCGGCGGAGGTCCACTGGCTGAGAAGGGCCGCGCGCTCGCGGCGCTCGAAGGCGCGGACCTCGCCCGCCACCCGGCCCTCGCCCGCCCGGTACAGCGGCCGTCCCTGGCCATGCCAGAAGAACGACGTCGAGATCCCGGGGCCCTCGGCCAGCACCGTGGTCGGATCGCCCCAGTCGTCGCCGTGGGAGTCGATCTCGTCATCGGCGACCCGCGTCATGCCGCGCTCGGCGGCGGCGGCGCGGATCTTGTCCAGCCATGCCGCGGAAGGGTCGATCGGCGCCAGGGACTCGTCGTGGCAGCGGGTGGACAGAGCGATGGCCGCTGGTGGGACCTGGCTCAGGGTGCCGCGGGTGCCGCAGCGAATTGCGGCGCGCAGGTCGGGGGCCTCGCCGCCCTGGATCATGGCGATCAGCGCAGGCAGCTCGGAGAGCACGATCTCGACGCCGGCCTTGCCGACGCCGTGGGACGCCACCGCCACCTTCGCGCCGCCGGGCAGCTCGACGCCGTAGACCGCGTACTCGCGTCCGGACTCGTCACGCCCCGGCACGGTGAGGTCGCAGTAACAGCTGCTTTCCGCGTTGCGGCGCGCGCCGAGCTCCTCGTGCGCCAGCCGGGCGATACGCCGCGCGCGGCGCGGGCTGCCAACCACCAGCAGGTGGCGCACGCCCGCCAGCAGCTCGGGCCGGCTCGTCGCCGCAGTCTTCAGCTCGCCGGGCTTTGGAAGGTGCAGCACGAACTGCTCGAGCTCCCGGGCATCCCGGCTGCCGGAGTCGCTGCCGGCCAGCTCGCCGGCCAGGCTCTCGACCTCGAAGCCGTGCGGCAACAGCGCCCGGACGGTGGTCAGCGTGACACGGGGATCGAGGGTACCGTCGGATCCGGGCCCGGCGGCGGCGATCACCTCGATGTCGGGATTCACCTCGTGCAGCGCCTGGCGGCAGTCGCCACACGGCTGCTGGGGCGCTGCCGAAACCGCGCAGTAGACCGCGACCGCCGTCACCTCGGGCCGTACCAGGCCGTCCTCGCCGGCCACCGAGTGCTCGGCATAGGCCTGGTGGATGGCATGGCGCTCGGCACACACCGAGCGGAAGGTCGCCAGCTCGTAGTTGTTGCCGGTGACGATCCGCTCCTCCCCCGCCGGCGTCTTGATGCGCACGGCCGCCCCCACCGGATAGTGGGAGTAGTCGCAGTGCGCGGTCTCGGCCGCTCCGCGGGCGGCATCGAGCAGCTCACGGCGCCAGCCTTCGAGATCTTCCCTTTGGATGGTTCGCATATGTGCTCCGTCTCGGCGCCCAATCTCGTCACCGTCGACCTTTCCAGATGACGGCACCGTCTCCAGCGGCAGATCTCTCGGCCGGAGAAGCGATGACGGGCGTCCGATGATAGGGTAATCGAAGGTGGATCAGCCAGGGACGGCACTCCGCGTCACCCCGGCGTCCATCTGGCCCGGATGTTGCTTTCCAGGTTTCCAGAGGCGTCGCTTTCCGCCGAGCGCCGCCGAGCAAGGAAGACAGGGTCGGCCAGCGAGGGCTCCGTGGTCCGAGGGCAGAGTGGTCCGAGGGCAGAGTGGCCGGCACCGCGGCTGAAAGGAGACCCACCATGACGAGCAAGAGCAGAGCGCTCGGACGTGCGCTGCCGCTGTCGATCGCGGCGATTCTGCTGCTGGTGATCGCTCCGCAGCTCATGGCGGACGACGTCGCCGCCAGAGCCCACGTCACGAGCTCTCAGCAGAACGTAAAGAAAGCCGGCTACAGCATCGGTATCGGCTTCGGTCACCATGGCCACTACGGTCATGGCCATTACCGTCACTACCGCCCCTACCGGTACTGGTACCCTCACCTCTATGCCTACCCCTACTTCGCGTACCACGGCGCCTGGGGCGGCTATCCGCGCTCCCGCTACTTCGGCGGCCTGGACCTCAACGTCAAGCCGAAGAAGACCACCCAGGTCTACATCGACGGCAACTACGTCGGCGTCGCCGGGAGCTTCGACGGCTGGCCCGAGTACCTGTGGCTGGAGCCCGGCAACTACGAGCTGATCTTCTACAACCCTGGCCACGAGACAGTTGTGCGTCAGGTCGAGGTGCGCCCGGGAATCACCCTCGACATCCGCGAGGTGATGCAGCCCGGCGAGTCGATCGCCGTCGAGGATCTGACCCGGGGAAAGCCCGCGAAACAGCCCGCACCGCGCATGGAGACGCGCAGGCCTCCGCCCGAGCCTCGTGACCGCGCCCCCGCGCCGGCCCCCGCACCCACCCGGCTCGCACGGCCCGACGTGATCGATGCCCGGCAAGAGCCTGCCCGCATGCTGCTTCAGGTGGCGCCCGCCGACGCCTCCGTCTACCTCGACGGCCGCTTCCTCGGCATCGCCGGCGAGATCGGCGAGCAGCGCGGCGGCATCCTGATCGATCCGGGAGAGCATACGCTGGAGATCGTGCGGCCCGGTTACAGCAACCGCGAGCTGACCTTCGAGGCCGAGCCCGGCAAGGCGGTCACGCTCGAGGTCGAGCTCGATCCGAGCGCTTCGACGGCGGGCTTGTCGGTCTAGGTCAATTCAGAGCGGCGCCCGCTTGTGGGGGGCGCCGCCGAGCGCCGGCGCCGCTTCCAGATCGCCCGCCGCCGAGCCGGCATCGCGCAGCCGGCGAGCCTCGGAGCGGGCGTGCTCGGCGGCTTCCGGGTCGCCGATTTCGTCGTAGTACTTGCCGAGCAGGGAGTGGTCCTCACCGCCCAAGCGTCCGCGAAGAGCCTGCGCCACCAGGGTCATGAGCTGGTGGACGCGATCGGCGTGGCCGCCCTGGTCGAGGTAGAGCGAGGCAAGGAACCGGATCGACGGCAGGTGCTTCGGCGGCTTGGCGCAACCGCCGCTGGCGCAGCTCGGCGCGATCGACGCCTCCAGGCAGTCGATGGCCGCGGCACGCTCGCCGGAGCGGCCCAGCGCCATAGCCAGCTGGTGGGAGAAGGCCGGGCGCGACGGATACCGGATCGCCGCGCCGGTCAGGAACCGGCGAGCCTCGTCGAGCCGGTTCTCCGCCAGCAGGGCCTCGCCGTAGATCTCGGAAAGTGCCGGATTGTCGGCCGCCGGATCGGCCAGATCGCCGAGCCGCTCGATCACCTGCCGCCCACGCCCCAGGCCCAGCATGGCGTCGGCCCAGAATCCCGGCACCGAGAGCTCACCGACGCGGTCGAGCGGCTCGTCGCCGAACGCCTCCCAGGCCGTCTCCAGGTCGTCCACGGCGCCCTCGGCGTCGCCCAGCATCAGGCGGCAGCGGCCGCGCTCGAAATGGAGCACGGGGTCCTCGGCGCCGTCGGCCAGATCGTCGAGCACCGGCATCGCCTTCTCGGGCCGGCCCTCGTTGAGATCCACGTAGGCCCGGCGGAAGGCCGCCGGCAACGAAGTGTAGAGCTCGGCGGCCGACTCTCGAAACATGTCGACCAGCGCCATGTAGTGGCTGTCGGGATCGACCTCGGTCCCCGGCTCGACGTCCGCTTCGGGCGGTGGCTCCCAGGGAGCCTCCTGCTCAGCTTCCTCGGCGCGAGTGAGCAACGCCGCACGCCGCTCCGTGAGCTCGGCCCGGCGAGGCTCGTCGTCGAGGTGCTCGATGGCGGTCTCGAGCCACTCGGCGGCGTCCTCGAAGTACTCCGAGGACTCCGCCAATGCCGCCTTCTCGAGCGCGCCGTCTACCAACGCTCGCCGGGCCCGCCGCGCCACGTCGGCGGCGCTCTGCTCCTGAGACGGGGAGCCCCGGCCGGCGGCACGCTCGGCGAGCTCCAGGGCCCGCTCGATCTCACCCTTGGCGAGGAGCGTCTCGGCGCGCTCGATATCGCGGCGCGGATCGCCATCCGAGCCGCCGAGGAGTCGTTTCAGGAATCCCATGCCTCCAATGCTAACCTCGATCCGCGATCGAACACCACGCGAACATGCTCGACCACCTGCTCTGGGGCGTCCCGGATCTCGAACGGGGGGTCCACGACTTCGCCGAGGCCACCGGCGTGCGTGCCGCCGCCGGCGGCCGCCATGCCGGCGTCGGCACACAACGGCGCCACCGCGCCGGGCAAACGTAAAAGCGTGTAGCGGGTAAACGAGGCTCCAGCCGCCGTACGAGATCGGAGTCGAAGGTCGCGATCGACAGGAACACCGCCGCCGCCACGGCCCGTTGAGGCTGCGGTGCTTTACCGTGCGTCGGTGCTATATTGAATCCTCCGTTCACACCCCGCTCCCGAGGAGCTCTCGCGTGCCGCAGACCGTCGCCACCGGCCAGCTGGTCGCCGACCGCTTCCACATCGTCCGCTTTATCGACGAGGGCGGTATGGGTGAGGTCTACGAGGCCGACGACCGGGTGCTCGGCGAGCGCGTGGCGCTGAAGTTCCTGAGCCATCGCTCGATCGGCGACGAGCGGGTCAAGAAGCGATTCCGCCGCGAGATCCAGCTCGCCCGCAAGGTCACCCACCGCAACGTCTGCCGGCTGCACGATCTCTACCAGCACACGCCGACGGAAGGCCTGCTCGCCGGCCGTGAGGTGGCCTTCGTCACCATGGAGCTGCTCCAGGGGGAGACCTTGGAGCACCACCTCCATGACAAGGGCAAGCTGACCGAGGACGAGGCTCTGCCGCTGGTCTTGCAGATGGCCGACGCCCTGGCCGCGGCCCACGCCGCCGGGGTGATCCACCGTGACTTCAAGACCTCGAACGTCATGCTCGTGCCCGGCGACGGCGAGGCCGAGGAGCTGCGCGCGGTAGTCACCGACTTCGGCCTCGCCCGAACCACCGTCCGGAGCGCGGAAGACACGCTCACTCCTCTCACCGGCGAGACGCGCATCGTCGGCACCGCCGACTACATGTCCCCGGAGCAGCTCTACGGCGAGGAGATCAGCCCGGCCTCGGACGTCTACGCCCTCGGGGTCGTGATCTTCGAGATGATGACCGGTAAGAAGCCCTACTCGGCCTCCAACCCCATGTCGCTGCTCGCCAAGCGCGTCAGTGAGCCGCCCGCGTCGCCGCGCGACTTCGAGCCGAACCTCGACGAGCATTGGGAGTCGGTGATCCTCGACTGCCTGAAGAACGACTCGGCGGAGCGCCTGGCCACGCCCCGCGACGTGGTCGGCGCCCTCCTCGGCGAGGACTCGGGGCTAGGCACCAATCCCTCGGGAAGCATGGTCCTGCCGGCGAGCTTTCAACGGGAGTCCGGAGCCGATCGGAATCAGGCGCGACGGCGCCGGGGCTGGATTCTGGTGGCGGCCCTGCTCGCGGGCATCACCGCCGGCGCGGTGCTCTGGTGGAGCCTGTCCGGGCCCCCGGCGCCGACGCCCATGACCAGCTTTAATCCTGTCCAGCTCACCACGTCGGCCGGGCTCGAGCTCGACCCGACGTTCTCGCCCGACGGCACCGCGCTGGCCTACAGCTCAGATCAGGGAGGCTCGTTCGAGATCTACATTCGCGATCTGACCCCTGGAGGACGTGAGAGCCGCCTCACCGACGACGGCGGCCAGAACTTCGAGCCCGCCTGGTCACCCGACGGCTCGTCGGTCGCCTATCACTCGAAGGAGAAAGGGGGCATCTGGACGATCCCGACCGGCGGCGGCGCGCCGAGCCGGTTGACGCAGTTCGGATCGCGGCCCGCCTGGGCGCCCGACAGCTCTCAGGTCGCCTTCCAGTCCGAGAGCTCGCCACAGCTCTCCGACACCGCCTCCCCCGCCCTGGCGCTCTCGACCCTCTGGCTGGTGCGCCGCTCCGGCGAGGATCAGCGGCAGTTGACGCTGGCGGGTCAGCCGCCCGGCGCCCACGCCGCTCCGGCCTTCTCGCCCGACGGCCGGCGCATCGCCTTCTCCGTGTCTCCGCAACGCGGCGCGTCCGAGATCTGGTCGGTAGGTATCGACGGCGAGGGCCTGTCGCTGGTCGCCAGTGAGCCGTCGACAGCCTACGATCCGACCTACGCCGCCGACGGACGTAGCGTCTACTTCTCTGCCCTCGCCCGCGAGGTCAATTCGCTGTGGCAGGTGCCGGTGTCGCCGAAGACGGGCGAGCCCACGGGCGAGCCGGTCCAGATCGCCAACCTCGGCCTTGCCAGCATCCGCCAGCTGGCCACCACGGCCGACGGCTCCCGGATGGCCTATGCGGCGATGAAGACGATCAGCAACCTGTGGACACTGCCGATCGCCTTGCCGACTTCCGAGCCGGCGGGCACCCCATCCCCGCTCACTCACGGCACCGGACGCAACAACCGGCCGGACTTCTCTCCCGATGGGGACCGCCTCGCCTTCGACCGCTGGCAGCACGGCTTCGAGATCGCGATCTGGGTGATGGGCGCGGACGGCGAGGACACTCGCCAGCTCACCGTCGAGCCGTGGACCCACACGCAAGCTTCTTGGCTGCCCGACGGCTCGCGGCTGGCCTACCTTTCCCGCAAAGACGACACCCGTGGCCTGTGGTCCTTCGATCTGCGCTCCGGCGCCCAGGAGCAACTGGCCGAGCTCGGCGCCGACGTCGATTGGGCGAGCCTCTCCCCCGACGGTAACCAGCTCGCCTATCACTCCCGCTCCCAGGGGCTGGGTTTCAACCTGTGGATCCTGGACCTGGCCGGCGGCGAGAGCCGGCAGCTCACCTTCGCCGACGATTTCATGGGCTTCCCGTGCTGGTCAAAGGACGGCGCCTGGCTCGCCTTTCAGCACAAGAAGGGCGAGGACAGCCACCTGATGGTCATGCCCGCGGCCGGCGGCGAGCCCCTGCAGCTGACCTTCGAGCCCGGGCAGAACTGGCCGTTCAGCTTCTCGCCGGACGGCGACAAGGTGGCCTTCGCGGCGTTGCGTGACGGTGAGTGGAACCTGTGGTGGGTGTCGCGCAGCACCGGCGAGCAACACCGCCTCACCGAGTCACCGCGGCTGAACGCCTACGTCCGCTACCCGGCCTGGTCACCGCGCGGCGACCGCATCATCTACGAGATGGCCGAGACCACCGGCGACATCTGGTTGGTGGAAAGCGGAGGTTAACGCCGGCGGCTTCGCGGCCGGCGACGACGACGCCGCTTGACCTCGACGTGGGGCTTCGGCCGGCGCGGCCGCTGGCGCTGCGCCTCCTGCCAGGTCTCGAGCTGGCTCCGCCCCTCGCCGGTGGCGGCCACCAGGATCTCGAACAGCTGCAACGAGTCGTCGAAGGTGCTCTTGGACGCGAAACGCAACCGCTGGGCCGGCTTCCACTGGGGCGCGCAGAGACGGTGGAAACCCTCGAGCACGCGCATCAGGTGGGCCTTCTTGAAGTTGGCCAGCGAGAAACGCTCGAGGAAGGAATCGAGGGTGGCGTAGGCCAGCTTCAGGAATGCAGGCATCTCCGTGAAGCGGCCGCTGGCGCTCTCCATCTCGAACCGGCGCAGCATGATCCGGGGCAGCAACACGGCCGCCAGCAACACCGCGTCCGGCACTTCGCGCTTTTCGGCGATCCACCGATCCAGAGTCGGCAGGATGCCGCTGAAATCGCCGGCGCCGCGCTCGGCGGCGGCGATCATCGCATGCACCTCGGGCAGCAGCACCTCGAGCAGGCCGAGCTCCAGCATCCACTGCATGGCGGCGCTCGCCTTGCCGCACCGGAGCAGCTGGAACAGCTCCTCGGTGAGGCGGGGGGCCGCGGCCAGCCGCAGATCCTCGCGATGCGCCTGGATGGCTTCCTGGGTGTTCGGCTCGATGGTGAACCCCAGGCGGCCGGCGAACTCGCACGCTCGCAACATGCGCACGGGATCCTCACGAAAACGCAGATCGGGGTCGCCGATCACGCGGATCAGGCCCGCCTCGAGATCCTCTGTACCACCGACGTAGTCGATCACCGAGAAATCCGCGACATTGTAAAACAGGGCGTTGATGGTGAAGTCGCGCCTGAAGGCGTCCTCACGCGGGGTCCCGAAGGCGTTGTCGCTGGTGATCAACAGGTCTTCCGGGCCACCCTTCTGCTCCTCGGGATCGGGGGTCCGCCGAAACGTCGAGACCTCGACGATGCCGTCGCGAAAGATCACGTGGGCGAGGCGGAAACGCCGGCCGATGATGCGCGCGTTACGGAACAGGCGGCGCAAGTCCCGCGGCTCGGCATCGGTACAGACGTCGAAGTCCTTCGGCAGCTTGCCGAGCATGAGATCGCGCACGGCGCCGCCGCACATGTAGCCTTTGTAGCCCGCGTTCTTGAGTCGGTAGAGCACCTTGACGGCACCCTCCGAGATCAACTTCCGCGAGATCGAATGGTCCGGCCTGGCGACCACCACCGGCGCCATCTCGGCGCCTGGGTCGGTGTCGCGGGCGGGTTCAGTGTCATAATCCCCGAGCACGTCGCCTCCATTATAGCCTGGAAGCCGGTATAGCTTGAAAGACCGTTGCTCCCCGTCTCCGGGGCGCGAACATCGACACGCGGGAGATTGACCGATGGCCATCCTATCCCAGCTTCGCGCCGGGAAGTCAGCAACAGCAGCGGTTTGCCTGGCGATCCTGCTGACGCTGACCGGGTGCCGACCCGGCGGGGAGCAGCCGGAACCGCACTCGGAAGTCCTGCTCGTCTCCGGCGGCCTGCTGGTCGCCATGGACGACGCCGGCACGGTGATCGAGAACGGCGCGGTGGCCATCGACGGTGACCGGATCGCTGCCGTCGGCGGCGCGGACGAGCTGGCGGCGCGCTACCCGGGCGCGAGGGTCGTCCCCGCCGAGGGCCGGATCGTCATGCCCGGACTGATCAACGCCCACACCCACGTGCCGATGACCCTCTTCCGCGGCCTGGCCGACGATCTCGAGCTCATGGACTGGCTTCAGCAGGTGATCTTCCCCGCCGAGGCCGAGCACGTCGACGAGGAGTTCGTGCGCTGGGGCACCCGCCTGGCCTGCCTGGAGATGATCAGCGGCGGCGTCACCACCTTCGCCGACATGTACTTCTTCGAGGACGCGGTCGCCGAAGAGGCGGCGCGCTGCGGCCTGCGGGCGATCCTCGGCGAGGGGTTGATCGACTTCCCGGCGCCCGACAACAAGACCTGGGACGAGGCCATTGCCTACACCGAGGCGTTTCTCGACAAGTGGCAGGGCCACCCGCTGGTGACGCCCGCGGTCGGTCCGCACGCCCCGTACACCATCTCCGGCGAGCACATCCAGGTCGCCCACGCCCTGGCCGTCGAACGCGGCGCGCCGCTGCTCATCCACCTGGCCGAGCAGCCGACGGAGGTCGAGCAGATCCGCGAGCAGACCGGCGAGCGGCCGATCGACTACGTCGCGGGACTGGGAGTGCTCGACGACCGCGCCACCGCCATCCACGTCGTGTGGCCGAGCGAGGGCGAGATCGAAACGCTGGCGGAGCTCGGCGTCGGCATGGTCCATTGCCCGCAGTCCAACATGAAGCTCGCCGCCGGCATCGCGCCGGTGCCGCGGATGCTCGCGGCCGGCGTCGCGATCGGCATCGGCACCGACGGCGCCGCCTCGAACAACGACCTCGACCTGTGGAGCGAGATCGACACCGCCGCCAAGATCCACAAGGTGACCTCCGGGGACCCGACGGTGGTCAACGCGCGCCAGGCGATGACCATGGCCACCCTCGGCGGCGCCCGGGCGCTCCACATGGAAGGCGAGATCGGCTCGCTGGAGGTGGGCAAGCTCGCCGACCTGATCGTGGTCGATGTCTCGAGCCCCCACCAGCAGCCCGTCTATGATCCGTACTCCGTGCTGACCTACGCCACCCGCGCCGCCGATGTCGAGACCGTGATCGTGGGCGGCAAGGTGGTGCTCGACCGCGGGCGGCACACGACCATCGACCCGGCGCCGGTGCTGGCCAAGGCCGCGGAGTACCGCGACCGGATCCGCGACAGTCTGAAAACGGCGACACCCGAAGGCTGAAACATGCGCTCACCGATCTCGATCACCCTGCGCTCTGTCGCTACCCTCGTGGCTCTCGCGATCCTCTGTGGTTGCCAGGCTCCCGCCGAGACGAACGCGCCGGAACCGGCACCACATCCGCCGGAGACCGCGTCCGGACCGCTGCTCGTCACCGGCGGCACCGTGATCGCGATGGACCCGGAACGCACGGTGATCGAGAACGGCGCGGTGGCGATCGTCGGCGAGCGGATCGAGGCGGTCGGCGGCGCGGCCGAGCTCGCCGCGAGGTTCCCGGACGCCCGGGTGCTCGACGCCCGCGGCCGCTTCGTGCTGCCGGGCCTGATCAACGTCCACACGCACGTGCCGATGACCCTCTTCCGCGGCCTGGCAGACGACCTCGAGCTGATGACCTGGCTGGAGGAGGTGATCTTCCCCGTCGAAGCCGCGCACGTCGACGAGGAATTCGTGCGCTGGGGCACCCGCCTGGCCTGCCTGGAGATGATCGCCAGCGGCACCACCACCTTCGTCGACATGTACTACTTCGAGGGCGCGATCGCCGAGGAGACGGCGCGCTGCGGCCTGCGGGCCGTGCTCGGCGAGACCCTGATCGACTTCCCGGCGCCCGACAACCAGACCTGGGAGGACGCCGTCGCCGCCACCGAGACCTTCCTCGCCGAGTGGAAGGGCCACCCGCTGGTGAGCCCGGCGGTGGCCCCGCACTCCGCCTACACCGTGTCGGCCGACCACCTGCTGGCGGCGCGCGACCTGGCGGCGAAGCACGACGTGCCGCTGCTCATCCACCTGGCGGAGGCCGAAGAAGAGACCGAGCGGGTGTTGGAGCTCGCCGGCAAACGTCCCGTCGAGTACGTCGACGGTCTCGGCGTGCTCGACGATCGGGTGCTGGCGGCACACATGATCTGGCCCGACGAGAGCGAGATCGGGATCCTGGCGCAGCGCGGCGTCGGCGTCGCCCACTGCCCGCAGTCCAACATGAAGATCGCCGCCGGCATCGCGCCGGTGCCGCGGCTGCTGGCCGCCGGCGTCGCCGTCGGCCTGGGCACCGACGGCGCGGCGTCGAACAACGATCTCGACCTGTGGGGCGAGATCGACACCGCCGCCAAGGTCCACAAGGTCACCACTCGCGACCCAACCGCGGTCGACGCCCACCAGGCCATGAATATGGCCACCCTCGGCGGCGCCCGGGCGATCGACCTGGACGGCGAGATCGGCTCGCTCGAGGTCGGCAAGCGCGCCGACCTGATCGTGATCGACGCCACCGGCGCCCACCAGCAGCCGATCTACGACGTCTACTCGGTGCTCACCTACGCCACCGGGGCCGCCGACGTCGAGACGGTGATCGTGAACGGCAAGGTGCTGCTCGAGAACGGCGAGTACCAGACCCTCGATCCCGCGCCGATCCTGGCCAAGGCCGCCGAGTACCGCGACCGGATCCGCGCCACCCGGGCCGCGGCGGGCAGCACCACGGCCGTGCTATCCTCGGTCGGTGAGTGAGAATCTGAAGTACCGCCACGGCCGCTTCGAGGCCGATGAGATTCGCGAGGGCGATTCCTACGAGCTCTCCGGCGGCTACCCGATCCGCTGCCTGCCTACCGGCGGCCGGGGCTCGGACGCCACGGTGACCGGCGCGGCGGTTCTGAGGAGCGATCCGCAGGTCGACTCGGCCGGAGTCGATACCGGGTTCTCGCCGGCGCCCGACACGCTGCGCGCGCCCGACGTGGCGGTCGGCAACGTCCCCCGCGAGCCCGGCTGGGTCAAGGGCGTGCCGCCGCTGGCGGTCGAATACGCGGACACCGGCCAGGACGAGGCCGATCTGAAGGTCAAGATCAAGGAGTTGCTCGACGCGGGCACCGAGCTCGTGTGGGTGGTTCGGCTGACCGGACCGC
>JAAELT010000461.1 GCA_024226315.1 bacterium
CGTAGACGTGCACCGCCTGCTCCGCCGGGATGCACAGCTCGTAGCCGAGCTCGCCGACGTAGGTGATGCGGGTACAGAGCACCCGCGCAAAGCCGATGTCGATCTCGCGCGCGGTGCGGAAGGGGAAAGTCTCGTTCGATAGATCTGCCGAGGTGATCGATTGCAGCAGCTCGCACGATCTGGGGCCCTGCACGTTGAGCTGGCCGATGCCGCCGGTGACGTCGGTGACAAGGCAGTGGGCGACCTCGGGAATGTGGCGCCGGATCCAGGTCTCGACGTGGCGGTGCATGGTGTCGGTGACCACCACGATGAAGCGCTCCGCGGTCTGTTTGGTCACCGTGACGTCGGCTTCCAGACGGCCGCGCTGGTTGAGGAACTGGGTGTAGGTGATGGTCTCCACCGGGCCGTCGACGCTGTTGGCGGAGATGTAGTCGAGCACCTTGCCCGCGTCGCGTCCCTGGACCAGGAACTTGCCCATGAAGGACATGTCCATGACGATGACGCCCTCGCGACACGCCTCGTGCTCCGCTTGCCACCAGGGGAACCAGTTCTGACGTCCCCAGGAGAGCCTGTCGACCCTGGGCTCGTGATCTTCCGGCGCATACCAGGCCGGGCTTTCCCAGCCGCTCACATCGGTGAAGAAGGCGCGCTGATCTCTGGTTCGATCGTGGAAAGGCGAGCGCTTGCAGTCGCGCGCGGTCTGGGGCACGCGAGTCGGGTAGTGACGCCGGTAGACCAAACCCAGCGTTTCGACCACCCGTGTCCGGCGGTACTCGGGATTGCACTGATAGGGGTGGAAACGGTCCACGTGGATGCCGGTGACGTCCGCGCCCGGATCGCCGGTGGTGATCCACTGGGCCATGATCTTGCCGAGGCCTCCGCCGGTGATGATTCCGATGGAGTTGAGACCCGCGGCGATGAAGTAGTTCTGAACCTCCGGCGCTTCGCCGAAGGCCACCCCCATGTCAGGCGTAAAGCTCTCCGGACCGCAGAAGAGCTCCTTGATGCCTGCGTCCCGCGAGACCGGGATGCGGCTCATGGCTCTTTCGAGGAAGGGCAGCATGCGGTCCCAGTCGGGCGCTATCGAGCCGAAAGAAAAACCATCGGGGACGCCGTCCACCTTCCAGGGCGCGCAGACCGGCTCGAACAGGCCGATCATCAGGCCGCCGCCTTCTTCCCTGTAGTAGCCGTGACAGGAGGGGTCCTCGATGATGGGAAGCTGCCTCGTCATGCCCTCGATAGGCTCGGTCATCAGGTAGTAGTGCTCCGTCGGCTGGTTCGGGATGCTCACGCCATTCCGGGCGCCGAGTTGCCTGGCCCACATGCCGGCACAATTGACCACGAGCTCCGCCCTGACGTCACCCTGCGTGGTGGTGACCCCCGTGGCGCGGCCGCCCCGCGTGGTGACGCCCGTGACCGTCACGCCCTGAACGATCGTCACGCCCTTCTGCCGCGCGCCTTTGGCCAGGGCCATGGTGGCGTCGACGGGATTGACCCGCCCGTCTTTCCTCAGATAGAAGCCCGCCAGGATGTCGTCCACCCTGGCCAGGGGAAAGAGTTTCTTGATCTCGTCGGGGCCGATCTCCTCGACGTCGTTGCCGCACACACGATTGAAGGCCGCTACCCGACGATACTCTTCCAGCCGGTCCTTGTCCGCGGCCAGCTCGATGAAGCCCAGGGCCTCAAAGCCGGTGCTCTGTCCGGTCTCCGCCTCGAGGGCGCGATAGAGATCGCGGGTGTACATGCGCATCTCGACCGAGGTCTCCGAGGTCGAGCCGAAGGTGGTCATCAGGCCCGC
>JAAELT010000462.1 GCA_024226315.1 bacterium
GGCTCGCGGCCAGCCGCCTTGAGGCGTTCATTGGCTCCGCGCCGGTCTGGGTCTGTCGGGCGTTTGAGTCATCCAGGGATGAGAACAGAAGATCCGACATTGCCGGCGTCGGGAGGCGCCTCGGAGAGGTGCATCTTGATCACCCTCTGCCCGACGCCAGGGCCTTCGCCAGGGCCATTTGCCGCAATTCAGAGCTCGGCGATGGGCCCGCAACCCGGAGCGCCTGGAGGAAGATGTCTGATCGCGAGAGTGGAATGCCGGAAGTGCGGGTTTGATGGGACTTAGTCGCGCCTGGCACCATCTTCGGGGGCACCATCTTCGGGGGGTTTGATGGGACTTAGTCGCGCCTGGCACCATCTTCGGGGCAGCGAAAGCCCTCCTCGCCGCCGGCTGCCCGGTCCCAGCGGTTGAGGCCGGCGCTGGTGCCGATCCAGAAGATCCCCGCGGCGTCCTCGTAGATGGAGGTGACCACGTCGCTCGACAGGCTGTCGCGGTGGCCCGGCTGGTGCCGGTGATGGGCGAAAACGCCGGCGCCGGCCTCGAAGCGGTCGAGGCCGGTGCTGGTTCCGAGCCACAGCTCGCCGGAGCGGTCCTCGAAGAGGTCGTAGATGTAGCCGGAGCTGAGGCTGCGGGGATCCTCCGGATCGTGCCGGTAGGTGATGAAGTAGTCTTTTTGGCGCCCTCCGGGGTGCCGGACCAGGCGCTGGAGCGCCGCCTTTCGCAGGCCGACCCAGAGCCGTCCGGAACGATCCGCGAGCAGGCAGCGCACGTAATCGCTGCCCAGGGAGCGGGCATCCCGCGGATCGTGCCGGTAGCGGACGGAGTGCCGGGCCGGTGCGACGCCGAAGCGGACGAGCCCGCCGCCGTAGGTGCCTGTCCACAGCTCGCCGCGGCCATCTTCGAGGATCGAGGTGACCGAGTCGTCGGGCAGGCTCGGCAGATCGCCCGCCGCGGCGCGTTCCCGTCCGGCTCCCGCGCGCGCCGCCGAACCGCGCTCGAGAGCGCTGAGCCCGCCGTCGAAGGTGCCGGCCCACAGCCCGCCGGCGCGGTCCTCGGTCACCGCCCAGACCCTGTCGCCGGTGAGGCCCCCGTCACCTGCCGGCCGCGGCCGGTAGGTGGTGAACCGCTCCCGCCGGCGGTCGAATTTGTCGACGCCGCCGCCGCGGGTGGCGATCCACAAAATGCCCGAGCGGTCCTCGTGGAGGTTGAGCAGCGCGTCGGAGCTCAAGCCGTAAGGATCGCGGGGATCGTGGCGGTAGCGAACGAATCGCGCGCTGCGCTCGTTTCCCGTCCGGTCGAGACGGCTGAGGCCGGTGCTCTGACTGGCGATCCACAGCTCGCCCTCGCGATCCTCGTGGATCGCCATGAGCTGACCGCCGCCGACGCTCCCGGGATCGGCGGGGTCGTGCGGGTAACGAACGAAGGCTTCCCGGGCGCGCCGGGACGTCGGCCGGACGAAGCGGTTGAGGCCGTCGGCGGTGGCGGCCCACAGCGCACCGCTGCGGTCCTCGTGGAGGTCGAAGACGGCATCGTGGCTCAGGCTTGCGGGGTCGGCCGGGTCGTGGCGGTAGTGAACAAACGCGCCTGTGCCGCGGCTGGCGGCGTCGAGGCGATTGATGCCGCCGCCGAAGGTGCCGACCCAGAGATCGCCGTCGCGATCCTCGAGGATGACCCAGACCCAATCATGGCTCAAGCTCTCGGCATCGGCCGGGTCGTGCTGGTAGCGGACGAAGCCCCCGGTTTCGCGATCGAGTCGATGAAGGCCCGCCTGGGTTCCGACCCAGAGGTTGCCGGCACGGTCCTGGTGGATGGCCTGCAGCGCGTCGGAAGCCAGGCTTCGCGGATCGGCCGGATCGTGGCGGTAACGGACGAAGCGCTCCTGGGCGCGATCGAGGCGGTTGAGACCGGCGCTGCGGGTGGCGAACCACAGCACTCCCTGGCGGTCCTCATAGATCTCGACCACTTCGCCGGAGGAAATCGACCCGGGGTCGTCGGGATCCTCCTTGTAGCCCTCGAACCGGTAACCGTCGTAGCGCTGGAGAAAGTTCGAGGTAGCGAACCAGAGGAACCCCAGGCGGTCCTGTTGGACGTCCCAGACCGTGCTGTGGGCGAGCCCGTCCTCGAGCGAGAGGTGCTCGAGATGATCGAGTCGCAGGTCTTGGGCGGGCAGGGGCCCGCCGACCGCGAGAAGCGCTGCCGCGAGCGGGAGCTTGTGTGAGTTTCTCACTTACCCACCTCTTTTATCGGTCCGGCCTCTATCCGTCTTCGGCGAAGTGAAACAGAACGTGGAACCTCGTCCCGCTCCTTCCGACTCGACCCAGATCCGCCCGCCGTGGACCTCGACGATGCGCTTGACCAGCGCCAGGCCGATGCCAGTGCCCTCCGAAGCTTCCGGGTCGAGGCGTTCGAAGAGGCCGAAGATCTTGTCGTGGTACTTCGGGTCAATGCCTATCCCGTTGTCGCGGATGTAAAAGACCGGCGGCTCGTCGTTCGGCGTGGCACGCATCCCCACCTCGATCCGCGGCGCCGGCTGATCTCCCAGATACTGCACCGCGTTGCCCAGCAGA
>JAAELT010000463.1 GCA_024226315.1 bacterium
CATTTGAGCCATCAATGGGATGAGTTTCAGGCTTATCGGATCAAGAAGGAAGCGGCCCGCTTATACCCGAATGCTGGCCAGGCAGAAGCTGTCGAATGGCCGATCGCAGCATGAACAGGGCGCGCGCGGCCGGTTACGCCCGAAGAAAACGCCCGCAATGCCAAGCACGTAGAAGTACCTCGACTGAGCATCAGCCAGGGCTGTGAAGCGTGGCCGCCAGCTGTAGGCCCTCGGCACGCTCCCTTCGTCCTTCATTGGTTCATTTCGCAAGTTGTTGAAGCGCCCCAACAGTTATTTTGAGCTGCAACTGCAGTCTTTTTATTATGCGGCACCCTCAGTCCGTGTAACACGCTTGCCGCAGAGGGCCCGGAGAGGCCCGAAACGCCGAGTACTCGGCGTTCTGCTAGCCATGGCCCCAATCTGCCGCGGGTGTTTATCCGGCCAGCGTGCTGCCGTATAACACGATCGGCGCTCACTCCCCGCGTGGGCCCTGCCAAGGGCTGCCCACGTTTAACGCGGCACGGGCGTGTCCGTGTATCGCGAGTGCCGTCTCGACTCCCTCTATCGTAAGTGGCCATGAACAAAGGGCATTCTCCTTGATGCCACATCCTGCACTGTGGTTATCCGGACAGCTTCGCGTCCGTGTAGCGCGACGAGAGCATACCACGGCCTGTTATCTGGGCTCGGCGGTGCCGCATAGCTCTTCAGAGGTGCTCGTCAATTCTGCTGCATCGGCTCGCGCCACGACACTTACGGCGATCGCCTGTGTTGGCTTATGCGGCTTGGGCCTGCCGCGTAACACACCTCGGACGACCTGGACCGCTGTGGCCGGCGATTACGCTATGCAGACTGTGCCGTTCAGCCCTCGAGGACTCTTCCGTCAGAGGACGTCTGCCGGACTCTCGACTCCGTATCCTCCCCGGTTCAAGACGTGCGTGTAGATCATCGTGGTGTTGACGTTGGCGTGCCCCAGCAGTTCCTGGACGGTGCGGATGTCGTAGCCCTGCCTGAGCAGCTCTGTGGCAAATGAGTGGCGAAGGGTATGGCAGGAGGCGTGCTTGTGGATACCGGCAGCCCGGATCGCCTTCTTGAGGGCTCGCTGCGGCGTCGAGGGCGACATGAAGAAGCGGCGCACGATGCCTGACCGGCGGTCCCTGGATCGCGTCGTCGAGGGGAAGACGTACTGCCAGCGCCACTGCTTGTCGGCAGCCGGGTACTTGCGCGCCAGGGCGCCGGGAAGCTCCACCCGCCCGAAGCCCTCTTCGAGATCTCGCTGGTGAATCAGCTTGACCTTCGCCAAATGGGCCTGAAGGGCCGGCTTCACCACCTCAGGCAGCATGGTCCTGCGGTCCTTGCCGCCCTTGCCGTCCCGGATGGTGATCTCGTTGCGCGCCAGATCAATGTCCTGCACCCGGAGCCGCAGACATTCCATGAGCCGCATACCGGTGCCGTAGAGCAACGTCAGCACCAGCCAAGGCACTCCGCCCACCCGGCGCAGGATATCGCGGACCTCATCACGCGTCAGGACAACCGGGATTCTGCGCCGCCGTTTGGCACGGACCACGTCCTCGAGCTCGCCAACGTCTCGGCCGAGAACGTGCTTGTAGAGGAAGACCAAGGCGCAGAGGGCCTGATTCTGTGTCGAGGGGCTGACTCTTTTCTTGGTTGCCAGGTGGGTCAGGAACGCACTGACCTCTGGGGCGCCCATCTCCGCCGGATGGCGCTTGCCGTGGAAGAAGATGAAGCGGCGAATCCAGCTCACGTACGACTTCTCTGTGCTCCACTTCATGTGGCGCACCCGGAGCGCCCCGCGGACGCGGTCGAGCAGCTTCGGCTCGTTCTTCGGCTCGCCGCTCATCGGCCAACTCCCCGAGCGCGGACCTCGGCGCAATCAGCCGTCTCTCTGATATCGAACCTCCGATCACCCCGTAACGCCTCCAGAAGCTCCTCCTCCGAGGATGCGCAGTACCCCCGGCCAAGAAGCCTGCAATACAGCCCCTCGACGTCACTGACCGCGCGCTCCCGGGCCAGCGCCTCGAAACACGCCTCCAAGGCGTCGGCACCCAGCCGCACCACCGCCGGCACCTCCACCCACTCGAAGTCGCCCTCATCCCGCCCCAGGGCGAAGAGCGCATCCAGGATCACCCACTGCACCGCCTCGAACTGCGGCGCCCGGCGGTACAGCGGCTCCAGCAGCTCGAGCGCCTTCTCCGGCTCGCCGTTCATCACGTAGGCCTCGCCGAGATCCTTCACGGCGTAGGCGTCGCCCGGCCGGCGGTCGACGATGCGCTCGAGGTAGGCCACCAGGCCGGCGTAGTTTTCACGGTCGATCAGGTCGACTTTGATCTCGAGCTCGTCTTCCAGCTCTTCGGGGATCGGCTCGTCGTGGGCTGACCCGGTAACGGGGGTTCTGGATGAGATCACGTCGCGTCTCCTCTTCAGGTCCATGGGTGTACCGCCCGCTGGCGGCGCGGGCCTTCACCCCATGTAAGACGCGAAAAGGGCTTGCGATCTTGACGACAGCGCCAAATTTCTCAGCCGGCCCGGTGGCTGATCACCGCCCGTGACCGCCGACGTCACGCCGCCGGCCGCCGCCGATCTCTGTGTTCTCGACTCGACTGCGCAGATTTACTGACCCTTGTCCTAGCTTGTTGGAACAGACTCTACAAATGATAGAGACTGTGGGCACGGCTCGGGCACCTGCCGGCAATGGAGCGGTCGGCGACCCAGCCGGAGGAGAGGAAGCTATGCGAGTCAAATCCTTGATCCAGGCCGGCCACGGGACCGTCATCCACCCCAACGGCTGACTTCAGCCTCCCTAGGGGCTGGCGGGTGGCGGCGCTGCTACGCCGCCCACCCGTTTGTGGTACTCTGCCGGTCCGCATGAATCAGCTAGAGGAGAGGATCAGGCAGATCGACGAAGGCGAATCGGCCGAGCGGCTGCTGCATGATCACCTCTCGGCCGCGACAGTCCGGGCGGTGGCTCAACGCGCCAATGAGATCCGGCTCAACGATCCGAAGGCATCCCTTGAGATCGCTAGTGCGGCTCTCGAAGCGCTATCGCGCCTTCCAAGAAAGCAACGGCGGCCGCGGCTGGTCGCCTTGGCCTGGGCGGTCTACGGCTCCTCTTGTCGGGCTATGGCCAACTTCGAAGAGGCAGAGATCGCCTTGACTTGGGCGGCACGGATCGTCCCCAGAGACGATGATCGCGCCCGTGCCGACATCGCTCACCGGCTCGCTGTTTTGCGTGCCGACCAGCGGCAGGAGGGTGAAGCGCGACGCCTGATGGGGGCAGCGCTTGCGACCAGCCGCCGGGCTGGCGGCCGTTGGCACGGCCAGGAGCTGGTATCAGCCTCTGGCGTCTTGATGTCACTGGGTGATTTCGATGTAGCGTCCCGCTACTTGGAGCAGGCCCTAAACCTGCTCCCACCAAACGGTGATCGCTTCCACCTCGCCGCTGTCTATAATTTCGCCCGCTGCCGCTTGGAGCTGGCTACGACTGGGCAAGAACTCCATCAGGTTGGCGCGCTCGTGCGCGAAGCGGCACGCCTGGCTGATCCGGGGTCGCTGTACGATCTACTCCTCGTCTGGATGAACGGTAACCTCCTGCGCCGCCTGGGCCGCTACGAAGAGAGCAGGCAAGCTCTTGAGCTGGCGCGCGAACAGATCGATCAGTGCAGCGACGGGTTCAATAGTGCGCTGTTGCTCCTCGACCTCGCCGAGTTGCACCTGGAGCGTGGCGCGCCGGAAAGCGCGCGGCAGCTGGCGCTGTCGTCGTTCGCCACCCTGCAGGCGCTGCGCGACGAGCCCGACGCCTACCGCGCCATGATGGTGCTCTACCACTCGGCTCTGGACTCGGCCCTCGACCTGCCCACCGTGCAGACGGTGCGCTCAGCCCTGCTCGACGCCCGCGCCTGAGCGTCCGCGTCTCTCCACCTTGCGCGCCAGCTCCTCGAGCTGCTGCCGCGCCCGCTGTAGCTCGTCGAGCCCCCGCTGCACCGCCCGCTCGATGAGGCCGAGGCGGTTGGCGTCGCCAGGCAACAGCTGCTTCTGCCGGTCAGCCGAGATCTGCTCGACGATCGCGTCGAGCTCGGTGTTGCCGGTGGTCATCGGCCCGCCCCCTCGCCCGGCGTGGATGCGCCCGGCGTGGATTCGTCCGGCCTGGACCGGCACCAGTCGCCCAGGAAGCGCTCCACCAGGCGCCGGGCGGTGGCTTCGGCGGTAGCGTCGTCGACTTCCAGGAGCCGGCCGCCGAGGCGGAGGAAGGGTTCGCCGTTGGCGAGGTCTTCGGTGAAGATCTGCTCCAGGCGCTGCTCGAGCATCAGCAGCCGGGCGCGCTCGGCGCGCGGGGCGCGGGCGGCGCGGGCGGCGGCGATCGAGAGGAGCTCGCCGTAGGGGACGTCGAGCCGGGGATCGAGGACGTCCGTGGGGTGCAGCCAGGTGGCCGACTCCAGCACGGCGAAGCTGGCGTGGGCGTCGTGCGCGTCGGCCAGGCAAGCGGCGGTGGACTCCTCGGCCATGCGCCACAGCTCGGCCAGGTGCCCTGCCAGGCGCGCGTCAGAGACGATCAGCGGCGCCAGCCGTGCCGCGGTGTCGTCGGGGATGTTGCCGGTGCCGTCGGCCAGCAGGGCAACGTCTGCCAGAGTGAGGCCACCGGGCAAGGCCGGGCCGTTTGCCCGTGCGCCGTCTTCGCGGGCACCGTCTGTGCGCGCGCTGTCCACCGGGTCGAGATGCGTCCGCTCCATCGTGCTCCTCCTCTTGTCAGTGCCGGCGCCAACGCCTGCCCGGCGCCAGATGAGGTCTATGAACATAGAGCAAGAACATCTATGGAGTCAAGAGTTTCTCGCCACGGATCGCTCCGCGGATCTGCATTGTGTCTTATTGCGATGCACGGTAGAATCCACACGATGAGCTACCGTACGGACGACATCGGTCCCGCCCTGCGGCGCCTGCGCAAAGCCCACGGCCTGAGCCAGGAGCAGGTCGCGGCCGAGCTGGGGATCTCCCGCACCGGCCCGAGCCGTTACGAGAAGCCGGGGACCAACATGCAACTCTCCAGCCTGCTGGCCTATCTACAGGCGATCGATGCCACCTTCGAGGATCTCCACCGCGAGCTGCACGGCGGGGTCGACGCCGAGCCCGACGAGCTGAGCGAGGCACTCGACGAGCAGATTCGCCTGGTGGATGAACGGATCCAGAACCGATCCGGTCATCGCCGGTTGGCGCTGAGCCTGATGGAGCGCTTCGGTGGACCGGAGCTGCCACAGGAGCTGCGCGTCATGGCCGAGCTGATCGACGACCAGGATCAGCGCCTGCGCGAGCAGGACGAGCGCCTGCGCAGGCTGGAGGCGGAACGGGAGGAGGACGACGACGATCCTCCGGTGGACGGCTCGAGCGGCGGTTCGGCCGAGTCCTAGCGCCCTGTTTGATTCCTGAGGCCTGGCGGGGCCGTGCGGCGGCAGCGCGGGCGGCCCGTGTCTCGAAAACACTACCCGTTTATAACCATTTTCTCTGCGATCGGCGCCGAGCCCATCGCCGAAAGTGGACACGATAGGTGCCGAACCGGACACGATAGGTTTCAATATGAAATCAAAGTGCGACATATCGTGTCCTACTTACTGATCTGAACGATCAATACTGGACACGATAGGTGCCGGAATTGTAACAACCGCACGCATTTGCACTGATTAGATGCATGTGTTTTGATCTCGGCCATGCCGCAGGACGCGTGGAGAAGGCTGATCGAGTACTTGATGGCGGAAAAGGGCGTCAAGAACAAGACGCAGCTCGCCAAGGCGCTCGGCATCTGCGCCAGGACGGTGGCCCGTTGGCTGGGCGAAAAGCCGGCGATGCCTGAGGTGAAGAGCATCGAGGGGGTGGCGGCCTGGTCCGGCATGTCGGTGCTCGAGCTGCGCAAGATGTGGACTCGCTTCATGATGGAGCAGAACGGCATCTTCGAGACCGCCCCGGAGCTGGCCGGCGAGATCGCCGAAGAGCCCGGCGTCTACGGTCAGGCGCGCGACTACCTGGCCGAATCCGGCGCGCTCGAAGATCTCGACATGCGCAACGTCCCGATCGACATTGTGCCAGCCCTGCGGCAGGAGCGCGCGGAGATCGTCGAGGACGTGGAGCAGACGGTGACGCGCCTGGGCAAGCGGATCAACGGCTTCCGGCGCGTCTACGCCGGGGCGGTGGACACCGCGCTGCGGACGCAGTTGCCCGTGGTCCGCTAGGGCGCCGGCGCCCCCCGCCCGTCTTCCCAAGACGGCCCGGGAGCAAACCCGAGTCGCTGCCTTCGCCGCCGCCCCTACGGGGCTTGGAATCTCTTGATCGCTCACAACCTGGGGCTCGCGCCCCAGGCTACATGCCTTCGCCCCTCCGGGGCTCACCTGGGACCGCACCTAATCCAGAAGCACCACTGTCTCAGGTGTCGTCGCGTGAGGGCATTTTCGGCCGGACTGGACACGATATGTACCGAAAACCTCTAAATTCGTGCAAAAAATGTTCGAAAGTGGACATGATGTGCTATTGCTTTTCTTTTCTCCGCCGTTCAGAGTAATTACCGTTGATAGATCAACGGTTGTCGCGAAAGACGGCTGAATCTTTAAACAGAGACCCCAGCCGCGGTGCACCCGAGAGCCGGCGATCTTCAGCAAATAGAAGTTTCGAAATCCACAACCAGAAGAAAGGAGATCGCAATGAAACCTTCAGTCGTCCAAGGCGTCGCCGAGCTCGCCCTCAACGGGTGGCTCACGGAGAAAGAGGTCCCGCACCAGGGACTGGTCGGGGGAGAGGAAGAGCCGGTGGCCATTTGGACCGCCTACGAGCTCGACGACCACCTCGAGGCCTGCGAGCGGGTACTGGAGCTGGGTTGGATCGCCGACCTGTGCTGCGCCTGCCCGGAAATCGAAGTGCGCCAGCGTTTCGTGAGCGTGCGCGTTACGACGCCGGGAGTGGGCATCACGGACGAGGACATCGACTTCGCTCGGAAGGTCGACTTCGAGATCGGCCACGGGCAGAAGCTCTGTGGCCTGACAGTGAACTGACGGGACGCCGGGGCCCTTTCCCCGACACATCACACACGACAGAAAGGAGACAGTCATGAACAGATTCGTCAAACCGTCCAAGACCGTCACGGACGGGCAGAAATCGGCGGCTTCACTGGAGGCCGCCAGCTTCGAGATCGCGGCCGACGTGGCCGACGCGGTCGAGAACACCTTCCGGCCGTGGTTGGAAGAGGGGGAGAAGCTCCCCGACCAGGAAGAGCTGCGCCAGCACCTGCTGGGGCGCTGGCTGCGCAACGTGCGAGACCAGCTGGTGGCAGCCGACGAGGCGCACCAGCAGGCAGTCTGGGCCGAGCGCAGGTTGCGGCGCCGGCGCGACGACCAGTCGGGCACGCTCGAGGGCAAGATCCGGGACATCCGGTCGACCTTCGAGAAGGTCTACGGCGATGGCCTGGCCGCCGAGGTGGTGGGCCTGGCCAGCGACATCCCAGACGATCCGGTGGTGGTCCACCGCTACGCGCGGCGCATCATTCGGATCATGGAGGATCCGGACCTCCTGCTGCCCGAGCCGCAGGTGCAAGGCAGCGCCATCGGTCCGCAGGACGTGGTCGAGGAGATCACTCCTCACGTCATGAAGCTCGAGGAGGTGCTGCACCTCCACGAGCTGCAGAAGCGCAAGTCGCAGCTCGCCCTGCAGAACAAGCGGGAGGCGCTGGACGACTTCAACTTCGCCAGAGGCCGTGTCGCCCGCTATCTGGAGGCGCTGTGCTACCTGGCGGGGAAGGACTTCCACGCCAAACGCGTGCGGCGCTCGTCGCACGGCAGGGCGGAGCCCGACGAGACGTTCGATTCCGACGAGGAGGAGGCCGAGGCCGCCGACTCCGACGAGGACGGCGTCGAGCAGCCTGAGGAGTCGCCCACGTCTGACGACTGAGCGGCAGTGAACATCTGGTAGTTCACACCCGGGCGGCCGGCAGCGATGCCGGCCGCCCATTTTCGTGCTCGGCCCAGAATCGGTACATATCGTGTCCTGTTTTGCCGTTCCTGGGCGTTTCAGGGCGAAAAATACGCTCCCAGGGCGAGAAGGAGCATCTTTCCAACACCGACAATGTTGTTCCCTGTGGTGTCCGGAAGGCTTTCGGGCGCCGAGAATGCTGTTCCCTGGCTCCGGGAGCATGCTTCCGGCGTCGAAAAAGTCCCTCCGGGACCTCGGAGAACATCATTTCCGGCCTCGGAATGTACATATCGTGTCCTGCCGGGCGACCCTCCGGGGCCAAAAAACATCTCCTCCCGGCCCGGGGAACGACATTTCTGGCGCGGAAACTTCTTCCCTGGAGGCCCGGGAAGTGATCTGCGGCACGCCAAAGCTTTCCCCCCGGCTCGGGGAACAACATTTTCGAGCGCTGAAAGTCCTGCCCTCGGCCCGGTCGGCGACTCTTCGGCCCTGGAAGAGATCCTCCCCGGCAGCGGGGAAGATCATCCCGAGGGCTTCAGCCTCGATCCGAGCCCGGACACCCCGTCTCGATCCGGCTCCTCAAAGGCTGCTCCGGCGCCGGCAGGCTCGAGAAGCGGCGGCCGCATGGTGCCGCCAGGTCCGGTCTCATGGCATGTTCGGCGCGATCAAGTACCGACGTGTTGTTCAGGTAGACCAAGGCGCCGAAGACCACGATCGCCACGGCCAGTGACTTCTTGACCCCCAGGCGCCTCCGGCCGATCTTTCTATCCCCGCTTTCCCAGGCTCGAGAGGATAGCCGTCACGAACAGGCCCAGCCCCAGTCCCGCGAGGATGCTGCCGACGAACGCCAGAGGCGATTGCTGCAGGAAGAAGAACCCGACGCCGATACCCACGAGCACCCCGCCGCCGATCGCCCAGGTGCTCTTGTCGTCCTTACTTCTCATTTCGATCCTCCTGATTTCTAGGATGGAACAGGCGCAACGCCGAGTCAATAGCCCTCGACATCCAAGCGCCACGAGAAGCGTAGCCCCCCGCTACTCGCAGTACTTGTTGCCCTTGTCGAAGATGATCCGCCAGGCGCCCGGCTCCTCCTGGCGCCAGATCGAGGTGTAAGTCGACGTCCGCTTGCCCGCGGCGTTCCACACCGGCCCGGTGCTGATCGCCAGCTTTCCCGAATCGAGCACTGCGACCGTCTCCGGCTCCCAGGAGAAGGGCGCCTCGGGCTCGGTGAAGAAACCCTTCCAGTGCGTGGCCACGGCTTCTTTGCCATTCCGGGCGGTCTTCCCCGATAGGAACACCGCCTCCTTCGACAGGAACGACCGAAACGCCTCATGATCGCGGTCCGCCATCGTCTTGGCGAAGGCGCGCTCGACGTCCGCCACCTGACTTTGAAGGTCAGCCGGTTCGTCCTCGGCGGCTGCGTCAATATCGACTCTCGGCATCGGGTAGGTGTTGCCGCCGGTCGTCCAGTCGAGGCGGGTGACCTTGCCGTCTTCGGCCGTGACCACCTCGACCTCGGCATAGTCCTGGAGCGAGAAGAACGTCGTCTTCGAGATCGGGATCAGCAGCCAGCCGCTCAGCCGCACGCGGCCGTCGACCACCCGCAGCTCGAAGCTCGTTCCGGGGCGCAGCTGGTAATCGCCCTCGTAGCTCCGCAACAGCTCAGGATCGACCTGGGCTGCGGTCGCCTCGATCGGCGGCGGGGCGGGCACGTCCTCGCCCGCCCCGATCTTCGGCAGCGCTTCGCGGATGCGATCGACGGCGCCCGAGGTCAGGTTGCTGGCCAGCACGACGGTGACACCGCTGGCCGCGTCGTAGTCGGCGAAGGCGCGATAGCCCTGGGCCGAGCCGTTCCACCGCAGATCGCCGCTATCACGTACCAGCAGCTCCTTGGCCCGCGCGCCGAGCCTGCCCGCCAGCAGCGCCCGCTGCATCGCGAGCAGGTCGCGCGGCGTGGAGAACACCGATCCGGAGCCGACCAGGTGCGAGATGTCCGCGGGCGGCGCGTTGATCAGCCCGAAGGTGTCGAAGTAGTAGCTCGACGCGCGGCGCTCGAGGATGGCGCGGGTGCCGGCGTCGGAGGTGTCATCCATGCCGGCGAGGCGCAGCACGTGCTCGGCCAGCAGCTCGGCGTAGGGTTTGCCGCCCGCCAGCTCGAGCACGCGGGCGAGCACCGAGAAGCCGCCGGAGCTGTAGACGCTCTGCGCGCCGGGCTCGAAGATCAAGGCCTTGCCGGCGGCCATCTCGGCCATGCTGCTCGGCGTCTGCGGCCGCGTCTCGTCGAGCGGCTCGGTGACGCGGTGCGGGATGCCGGCGGTGTGCTGCAGCAGGTGCTGGACGGTGATCTCCTCGGCGCGCGGAAAGTCGGGCAGGTACTTCACCAGCGGGTCCGCGAGCGCGAGCTTCTCCGCCTCCAGCAGACGAGCCAGGATGACGATCGTCATCGGTTTGTTGATCGAGCCGACGCAAAAGCGCGTGCGCGCGGTATTTGGCACGCCGTGTTCGTGGTTGGCCAGGCCGAAGGATTTCTCGTACAACACCTCGTCGCCGCGAGCGATCAGCAGCGTGCCGGAAAGGTGCCCGATGTCGAGATACGGCTGAAGGAAACGGTCGACGCGCTTCTCCAGATCGGGAGGTGCGGTCTCGGCGGCCGAGGGAGCGGCGGCCAGCACGGTGGCCAGGATCCAGATCAAAGCTGATTTTGGCATCGTCATCTCCTGAACGAATGCGCGGGGGGCGACTCTGTTACGGCGCCAGCCTACCGAAGTTCTGGCGCCCTTCGCGCAGTCGGATGAGATCGGCCGACGGAGCCGTGTTGTATCCTCGCCGGGTCATGAACCAGCTCCCCGAGGCCTCCGCCGAGCGCTGGGACCGTCAGCTCGCGCTCGCCGGTCGCGCCTGCATTCTACTGCTGCTCATCGCCGCCTGCGTCCTGCAGCTGCGGACGCCGGTCGTCGGCTGGGACACGGACCTCTGGTACCACCTGAGCCACGGACGCTACCTCTACGACAGCGGGGAGATCCCCAGCTCGACCTATTTCTCCTTCCTGACTCCCGAGCGCCCCTTCCTCGACTACTACTGGGGGTTCCAGGCCCTCATCTACCCGCTCTTTCTGGGCACGGGCTACCACGGCCTGATCGTCCTGCGGACACTTCTCTACGGCGCCACGATGACGCTCGTGGCACTCCTTCTGTTGCGTGGCGGACGCCGCGCGTCCCCGGCCCTGGCCGTTGCCGCCGGGATCTTCAGCCTCGAGCTGCTGGTGATCGCCGATCGCTCCCTGCTCACGCGGCCGCACACCATCAGCTATCTGGCGATCGCTGCCTTCGTGTACGTGCTCGAGTGCCGCCGGTCATGGAGCCTCGTACTTCCGTTCGTCGCGGTCGTCTGGGTCAACGCACATGGCGTGGAGTACCCCGTCCTGGTGCTGATCTGCCTGGCCTACCTCGTGGACGTCTATGCTCGACGCTGGCGCTCTCGGCGGGAGGAGACGCCCCGCGACCTGCGCACTCTGACGGCTCTGGGATTGTCTCTCGCCGCGATCTTCGCGACGCCTCATGGCTCGCGCCTCCTGGCGGTGCCGTTCACCTCGACGGACGTGGCCACGTATTACATCGCGGAGCTGGAGCAGCTCACGCTGACGGATCTGCTCATGTTCGAGATCTCCGCCGACGGAATCCCCCATGAGACGGCCTTCAATCTGCTCCTGGCCGCAGCAGCAGTCGCCGCCATCGGTCTGCTCGCCCGGCGCCGCGCGCGTCTCTGCCACCTCCTGCTGCTGGCCGGCTCCCTGGGGCTGTTGTGGCGCGGAGAGCGTTTCCGCATCGAGCTCGCGCTGCTCACTCTGCCGCTCCTCTCCGCGGCGTTGGCACGTTGGTCCGGTTCGTGGAAAGCGCCGCGGCGAGGCAGGTCGACGGCCCTGGCCTGTCTCGGCATCGCCGTCCTCGGCGGCCTGTCGCTGCCACTGATGATTCCCGGCAAGGACTGGGCCTACCCGCTCGCCGGAGTCCGCGTACCGGAAGGGACCACGCGGTTCCTCAACGGCCTGCAAGCCTCCGGGGCGGTGATGAATCACACCAACTACGGCGGCTACCTGATCTGGGCGCTCGAGCCACGCTACAAGATCTACATGGACATGGAGGTGCCGTTCGCCTTCTCGGATACCGACATGTTCCGCGGCTCGGGCTTCTTTGCCGACCCGACCCTCATGACCGGCGTCCTCGCGCAGTACCGGCCGGCGTTCATCATCGCCCACCTCGACATCCGCGACTTCCCCGAGCGGATCCGCGCCCACCCGGAGTACGCGCCGGTGTTCTTCGACAACGTCTCGGTGCTCTACGCCGATCGTTCGCGGTTCCCGCATCTCGCCGCGCTCGAGCACGTGGATGCGTACGCCCTTCAGGACCGGCACCTGCCCGAGGTCACCTCGGAGGCGGCGGCGAAGATGCTGCGCGAGCTGCACGCCGTGCTCGAGATCGTGCCCAACGTCGACGCGGCGAACCAGGCCGCCGCCATCCTCTACAACCGCCAAGGAGAGTACGCCCGCGCCCGCGGCCACGCGGAAGCGATCATCGCCAGCTCGCCGACCATTCCCCAGGGCCACCTGATGAAGGGCGACGCTTTGAGCGGGCTGGGCCAGATCGACGAGGCCCTCCGGAGCTACCGCCGGGCGGCGCGCCTGGCGGAAGACGAGGAAGAGGAGCGCCAGGCCCACCGCTCGCTGGCGATCGCCTACTCGCGAAACGGCGAGAGCCGCAAAAGCTACCGTTCGCTGCTGAAGGCCATGGGGAGGTTCGACATCCGGGCGAGCTTCCTGGAGCTCCAGAACCTCGCCTCGCTGGCGCTCCAAAGCGGCGATCTCGAGATGGCGCTCGTCACCTACCGTTTCGCCCGCCTCAAGGTGCCGGCGGAGGAGACCGAGTGGCAGCATCGGATCGACGCCGCCATCGCCGACCTCGAAGCGCGAAGTCGGTAACCGCTCAGTCGGTCGAGGGCGAGGCCTTGCCGCCCGCGGTGCTGCCCGGGACAAGCCTCGGCCGATCACCCAGCGTCTCATGATACTCGGAGTGGTCCTGCAGCGCCTCCTCCTCGACCCGGATCCGGGTGCGCAGCACCAGGGTATTGCCGGCCGAGAACGCCAGCGCCGTCAGCCACGCGGTGTGGACGAGCGGCAGCGCCGCGACCTCGACGATCACCGCCAGGTAGTTGGGGTGGCGCAGCCAGCGGTACGGGCCGCGGGCCACCGGCGGCTCCCCCGGCACCACGAAGACGCGGGTCGTCCAGCGGTCGCCGAGGCTGGAGATGGCCCAGTAGCGCAGGGCCATCGTCCCCACCACGGCGGCCAGGGCCACGCCGCCGAGCAGCGGCACGAAGGACCGCTCCAGCCAGAACACCTCGAGCGGCGCGGCGAGGAGCAGTCCGCCGTGCAGCAGGGCCATGGGCATGAAGTGCCCCTGCCCGACTTCGAAGCCGCCGCGGGCCCGCAGCCGGCGGGCGTTGCGCTCGGTGATCACCAGCTCGAGCAGACGCTCCAGCACCACCAGGCCGATCAGGCCGACGTAGAGCCAGCGGGTGTCTGCCAGCATTATCGTTCAATCTCCGGCGTCTACCAGCGCAGCAGCACCAGCTCGGAGCAGAAACCGGGGCCCATGGCGGTCACGACGCCGTAGCTGCCGGGCGCCGGCCGGTGGCTCTCCATGGTCTCCTGGAGCACCAGCAGCACCGACGTCGACGACAGGTTGCCCACCTCGCGCAGGCTGCGCCAGGTGACGGCCAGGGCCTCGGGGTCGAGCTCGAGTCCCTCTTCCATCGCCTCCAGCACCTTGGGCCCGCCCGGATGACAGACCCAGGAGGCGATGTCGTCGCGCTCGAGCCCGTGGTCGGCCAGGAAACTGTCGACGTCGCCGCGCAGGTGGTCGGTCACCATCTTGGGCACGTCGGCCGAGAGCACGATGCCGAAACCGCGCTCGGAGACGTCCCAGCCCATGACCCCTTCGGTGTCCGGATAGAACACCGAGCGGGTGGCGAGAACTTGCGGACCCTCGGCCTGTCGCTCGGCGCCGGCCACCACCACCGCCGCCGCGCCGTCTCCGAACAGGCCGGTGGCGATGAGGTTGGGGATCGACAGGTCCTGGCGCTGCAGGGTGAGCGAGCACAGCTCCACGGACAGCAGCACGGCGACCTGATCGGGATGGGCGACGACGTAATCCGTGGCGCGCGAAATGCCGGCCGCGCCGGCGACGCAGCCCAGGCCGAATATGGGCATCCTCCGCACCTCCGGGCGCAGGCCCAGCCGGTTCATCAGCCGCGCGTCGAGCGACGGCGTCGCGACGCCGGTGACGGTGACGGTGATCAGGGCGTCGACGTCGTCCACCGTGAGGCCGGCGCGTTCGAGCGCGTTGCGTACCGCCTCCGCGCCGACCTCCTGGGCCACCCGGATCCAGGCGTCGTTGGCCTGACCCCAGGTCTCGAGCTGATCGTAGTCTTCGAGCGCCAGGGCCAGGTGACGGCCACCCACCAGGACGTTGCGGTGCAGCCGCTCCAGGCGCGAGGGGTTGAAGTGCTCTTTCGACCATTCCTTCCTGAAGGCGGAGAGCAGGGCGTCCTGGTCGTAGTAATGGCGCGGAAACGCCTTTCCCACCGCGGGGATGCTCGCGGTCGGGCTCGGCTGATGGGGGGCTGTCATTCTTTCGTGGGCTCCACTGTGGCCATCGCGGGTTCGGGCTCGGGCTGATCGTCGGACACCTCGGTTTCCACCGAAGCCTCCTCCGTGGCCCCTTCAGGGTCTTCCGTCTCCACCGACGGCGCTTCCAGCGTCTCATCGAGAGGCGGTGGTTCCACCGCGGTTTCTTCTGGAAGGCTTGGGGGTTCCTCGGGAGTCGCCCACGGACCCAGGCCGGACCGTTTCGCCAGCACCGCCAGGCTCAAACCGCAGACCGAATACAGCACCCACCAGCCGAAGGCCAGCGTCCACCAGGGGTCGTGCGGTTGCCGGGCGGCGACGACGATGGTGATGACCAGGAGGGGTCCGCGAAACACCCAGGCGACCCAGCCCGCGACCAGGCCGTCGAGCCACCAGGCGTTGAAACGTCCCTGCGCCAGCAGGAACATGGCGATCAGGCCGCTGATCTCCACCAGCCAGGTGCCGAAGACCAGCTTGCCCGGCACCGCCGGCTGCTCGAGCAGCGCCAGCCGGATGACCGAACCGCCACGCGGCTCGACGTCGAGCAGCTCGACCGCGAAGCCGAACAGCGCCAGCTCCAGCAGCAGGAGGGGGACGGCGTAGATGATGAATCGGAACAAAGCGCCCAGATGGTAGCCGAGATCCACCCGGCGGAAAAGCGGCCCGGGCTACTGGCCGTCGCCGACTTCGACGCCGTCGATGCCGTCGAGGGTCACGGCGCCGGTGTCGAGGGGGTCGAGCCAGTCGCTGAGTCTGAATCCGGCACGTCCGCGGCCGGTCCAGGCGCTCGAGAAGCGTCCGAACCAGTCCGGCTGCGCATCGCCGCACGCCGCCCAGCCACCGTGCAGCTGACCCACCACGCGCTTGTCGCGGTTGAACAGCGGCGCACCGGACGACCCGCCCTCGGTGGAGCCCAGGTCCCACTCGCCGATGCGGATGTGGTCGCCGCCCGCGTTCGGCTCGTGCCCCAGGTGTGAGGTGGTCATGGCCCGGTCGAAA
Organism: bacterium; assembly: GCA_024226315.1. GTDB lineage: Bacteria > Acidobacteriota > Thermoanaerobaculia > Multivoradales > J023 > JAAELT01. The sequence goes on from JAAELT010000463.1 coordinate 15,641, forward strand.
TCGAAGCTGATGCGCTTGACGTCGGTATTCGGGTGGTGGATGACGATGGTGCGCGCGGGATCGACCAACGAGCGGTCCCAGCCGGCGTAATAGACGCCGAAGGCCGCATCGGGCCGGTCGTCGAGCTCGAGCAGGACGGTGTCTGACGACGGGTGGCTGGCGCGCAGGATCGCCCCGGTCTGGAACTGGCTCTCACCCTTCGCCGGGGCCTGCTCGCCACAACCGCCTCGCTCGTGGTTCCAGAACACGACCACCGAGGGGGCGTTGTGCTCGGTGATGCCGCAGTGGCTGGCGGTGATGAAGTAGGGCGTACCGTCGAGCGACGTGTTGTTGACCAGGAAGCCGGTGCAGTAGCGCACGCCGCCCACCGAGACCAGCGCCACCGAGCGTGCCTGATCGACCCACGACTCGACGCAGGCGACGTCGCGGTGGCAGTCGCCGGACTTCGCGCCTGTCTCGCCGAAACCGGCGTAGCCGTGGTAGGCCCGGGCCAGCTCCAGCTCCAGGTCGTCGAGCTGGTCGACGGGCAGCAGGATTTCGAGCACCAGTTCGTCAGTGGCGATGGGCGGCGTCCAGAGCTGACCGTGATCCTCGTTGTCTCGCTCCGAAAACGGTCCGGCGCGGTGGCGACCGTCGGCCGAGAACAGCAGCAGGCTGCCGCCGGCGGGCATCCGGTAGCGGCTCAAGGCCAGGCTGAGCGACAGCGCCCCGGGCGACGCCAGCCGCAGCTGCCAGCGCGCCACGCCGCCGGCGAGCAGCGTCCAGTTGCCGTGGTCGTCCCAGGGGGTGACGCGCGTCTCGAGCGGCGCCGCGTAGTGCGGCACCCGGCCGCTCGCGGCCCGCCGCTCGTCGTCCAACCGGATGCGTTGCATGTCCACCGCCGGCAGCTCGTAGCGCTCGATCGATTCGAGCTCGCGCACGGAGAACTCCGCCTTCTGGGCCGACGCGGGTCGGGCCGGGAGGAAGACAGTGAGGAGCAGTGCGAGGAGGATGAAACGACGGAACATCTAGGATCCCACGAGGTTGGACGGCACCAGCCGAGTATGGATCATACCACGGGCGCCGCGGGCCTCATGGTTTCAGCTCAGGCAGATCGCGAAAGAGCTCGAGCGCTTCCGGGTTGGCCAGCGCGTCGGCGTTCTTCACCGGCCGGCCGTGGATCACCTCGCGCACCGCCAGCTCGGTGATCTTGCCGGAGAGGGTGCGCGGGATGTCGGCCACCTGGATGATCTTCTTCGGCACGTGGTGGGGCGAGGCGCCGGTCTTGACCTGCTGGCGGATGCGCCCGGCAAGCTCGTCGTCGAGCTCCAGGCCCTCGCGCAGCCGCACGAACAGCACGATGCGCACGTCGTCCGCGAAATCCTGACCGATTACCAGGCTCTCGACGACCTCGTCGTTCTGCTCCACCTGGCGATAGATCTCGGCCGTGCCGATGCGCACGCCGCCCGGGTTGAGGGTGGCGTCGCTACGCCCGTAGATGATCATGCCGCCGCGCTCGGTGACCTCGGCCCAGTCGCCGTGACGCCAGACCCCGGGGAAGAAATCGAAGTACGCCCGGTGGTACTTCTGGCCTTCGGGATCGTTCCAGAACTCGACCGGCATCGACGGAAACGGCGCCGTGCACACCAGCTCGCCCTTCTCGCCGACCACCGGCCGGCCCTCCGGATCGTAGACCTCGACCTTCATGCCCAGCCCGCGGGTCTGCAGCTCGCCTCGCCACACCGGTGCGATCGGGTTGCCGAGCGCGAAGCACGAGATCAGGTCGGTGCCGCCCGAGATCGACGACAGGCACACGTCCTCGGAGATCTCGCGGTAGACGAAGTCGTAGCTCTCGGGTGCCAGCGGCGAGCCGGTGGAGAGGATCGTCCTGAGCGCCTGAAGGTCGCGCCCGCGCCTCGGCCGCACGCCCTCTTTCTCCACCAGGCTCAGGTATTTCGCACTGGTGCCGAAGACCGTCATCCGCTCGCGCTCGGCGAGCTCGAACAGGATGTCGGGCCTGGGGCTCATCGGCGAGCCGTCGTAGAGCAGCACGGTGGCCCCTAGCCCCAAGCTCGACACCAGCCAGTTCCACATCATCCAGCCGCAGGTGGTGAAGTAGAAGATGCGGTCGTCGCTCGTCAGGTCGGTGTGCAGCACCAGCTCCTTCAGGTGCTGGATCAGCGTGCCGCCGGCGCCGTGCACCATGCACTTGGGCAGCCCGGTGGTGCCCGAGGAGTACATGATGTAGAGCGGGTGGTCGAAGGGCAGCTGGGCGAAGTCGATCTCCCCGGGCTCGCAGCCGGCGACGAAGTCGCTCCACAGCACGGCGCTTCCCGAGAAGGAGAGGTCCGGCGAGGAATCGACGTAGGGCACCACCACCACCCGTTCGATCGCCGGGATGGCCTCGAGCACGCGGCGGATGCGCCCCAGCGAGTCGAAGGTCTTGCCGCCGAAGCGGTAGCCGTCGGCGGTGAACAGCACCTTGGGCTCGATCTGTCCGAAGCGGTCGAGCACGCCCTTGGCGCCGAAGTCGGGCGAGCAGGACGACCACACCGCGCCCAGGCTGGCGGTGGCCAGCATGGCGGCGACGGTGTGGGGCAGGTTGGGCATGAAGCCGGCCACCCGGTCGCCGGGGCCGACGCCCTGCCGGCGCAGCGCCTGGGCGAGACGCGACACCGCGGCGTGGAGCTCGCCATAGCTGTGCTCGCTCTGGCGGCCGGCCTCGTTCCAGAACACCAGGGCCGGGCGCTCGCCGCGGTGGCGCAGCAGGTTTTCGGCGAAGTTGAGCCGGGCGCCGGGGAACCACCTGGCGCCCGGCATGCGGTCGTCGTTCTCGACAGTGCCTCTCGGTTCGCGTGAGGCCACGATGCCGCAGAAATCCCACACCAGGCGCCAGAACGCCGCCGGCTCTTCGACCGACCACTCGTAGAGCGACGGATAGTCGGTGATCGTGGGCACGCGCTGGCGCACCCGGCCGAGGAACGCGGTCATGTTGGCGGACGCGATCCGTTCGGCCGGGGGCTGCCAGAGCGGCTCGGTCATGGCTCCCGAGCCGGCCCCACCACGCCGCGGCACTCACCGAAGCCGATGCGCGCCGCGCCCTCACGCTCGCAGCTGCCGCGCATCGTCACCTCGTCGCCGTCGGCCAGGAACCTTCGTACCTCGCCGCCGGGCAGCTCGATCGGCTCGCTGCCGCGCCAGGTGAGCTCCAGTAGACAGCCGCGCGCGTCCTTCTCCGGGCCCGACACCGTGCCACTCGCCATCAGGTCCCCGGGCTGCAGGTTGCAGCCGTTCGAGGCGTGGTGGGACACCATCTGGGCCGCTGTCCAGTACATGTCGCGGAAGTTGCCGCGGCTGAGCCGCTGCGCCTCGACGTCGTCCTCGCGCATCTTCTCGGTCTGCAGATGGACCTCGACCGTCATATCGATGCCACCGTGAGCGCGGTTGTCGCCGGACTCCAGGTGGGGGAGCGGCTGTGGATCGTCTTCGTCGCGCTCGAACGCCGGTACCCGGAAGGGAGCCAGTGCCTCGGCGGTCACCACCCAGGGCGAGACGGTGGTCTGGAAGCTCTTGGCGAGGAACGGCCCGAGCGGCTGATACTCCCATTTCTGGATGTCGCGCGCCGACCAGTCGTTGACCAGGCAGAAGCCGAAGATCCGCTCCTCGGCTTCCTCGACCGCCCAGGCCTCGCCCAGGTCGTTGCCCGGGCCGATGAAGAAGCCGACTTCCATCTCGTAGTCCAGCAGCTTCGACGGCCCGAAGCTCGGCGCCTCCGCGTCGTCGGCCTTGGTCTGCCCCAGCGGGCGGCGCACCGGCGCGCCGCTCGGCACGATCGACGAGCTGCGGCCGTGGTAGCCGATGGGGATGTGCTTGTAATTCGGCAGCAGCGGGTTGTCGGGGCGGAACATGCTGCCGACGTTGGTGGCATGGTGGAGCGAGCAGTAGAAGTCGGTGTAGTCGCCGATCTGAGCCGGCATCTGCATCTCGGCCTCGCTCATCGGCACCAGCGCCGCGGCGGTCGCCTTGTGACGGTGATCGCCGGCGGCGAGCAATCCGGAGAGGGCGGCGCGCAGGGCCGTCCAGTGCTCCTTGCCCAGCGCCATCAAGGCGTTGAGCGAGCTCTGCCGGCAGGCCGCCGCCGCCTCGGCCGCGGCACTGCTCAAGGCGCCCTGCTCGCGGCAGCGATCGATATCGAGGATCTGGTCGCCGATGGCGACGCCGACGCGCGCCCGCTGCGAGCTGCCGCGCAGGCGAAACACGCCGTACGGAAGGTTCTGAATGGGGAAGTCCGAGCCTTCCTCATTGGCCGACTCGACCCAGCTGCGGAGCTCGGGGTCTTGAGTTTCGTTGAGATCGTGAGTCATATCGCGAATCTATCCGAACCGGGGCGCTACGAGCCACCCGCGACCTGCCGCAACAGCTCCCGCGCCTGGCCCCGTTTGGCATCGTAGGCAGGACCGGCAGCAACCGCCAGGAAGCGTTCCAGCGCCTCGGCGGCGGTGACGCGGTCCCCCTTCTGTGCCGCCACCGAACCCAGGTTCAGCAGGGTGTCCGGGTCGTCGGGCGCCAGCTCCAGCGCGCGTTTCCAGGCGGCGACCGCCTCACTCGCCGTGCCCAGGTTGTAGAGCGCGATGCCCAGGTTGTTCCACGAGCTGGCCAGGCTGGGATCGATCTCCACCGCCCGGCGGGCGTGGTCGCGGGCCTCGGTGAAGCGCTGGTCGAGCACGGCGAGGAACGACAGGTTCTCGTGCGTCCTGGCCCGGCCTGGCTCCGCGTCGAGCAGTCGCCCTAGCAGCGCCGAGGCCTCCTCCCGGCGACCGAGGGCCGCCAGCGCCAGCGCCAGGTGGTTGCCCGCCTCGACGTCACTTCCGTCCTCGGCCAGAGGCTCGAGTACCTCGATCGCCTCTTTCGCGCGCCCGGCGTGGACCAGGGTGAGGCCGAGCTGACGTGACAGCTCGTGGCCCGCGAGGTCCAGCTCGCGGGCCTTCCGCATCACGCGGATCGCCTGCTCGTGCTCACCCTCCTCGATCAGCAGCGTCGAGAGGTAGACGTAGACCAGGCCCATCGACGGCCGCGCGGCCAGGATTTCTTCCCCCACCTCGATCGCTTCCTGCCGAGCGCCGCGCGACGCCAGGTCCGCCAGCCGGGCGACCTGGTGGTCGAGCGCGATGAGGTTCTTGGGATCGTCCTCGGGGGTATAGCGCTCCTTGCGCACCGTCGGCCCGGACAGGTACCCGAGACTCTCCAGCCGGGCCGCCTCTTCCGCTGTCACCGCGCCCGCCGCCGGCGGCCACGCCGACTCCTCGGGCAGCAGGGCGGCGAGGCCCGACGCCGCCCGCCGCCGCTGCCGGAACACGTTGTGCTCCTCGCCCGGATCCTCGCCCAGGTCATAGAGCTCGGGCACCGGCAGCACGATGAGCTTCTCGCCTCCCCGCAGCACCCCGCGCAGCGGTGCCCAACCGTAGTCGAGATGGCCGGACAGGGCTTCGAAGAACGACACGTCCGGATGCTCTTCCGCCGGCGCCAGCAGCGACCTGCCGGGCAGGCCCGCCGGCACGGGCTCGCCGAGGGCCTCCAGCACCGTGGGCAGCAGATCCACGTGGCGCGCGTTGCGGCCGTCGACCCCACGCTCGACACCGGGGCCGTGGAGCACCAGCGGCACCTTCAGCGTCGGCTCGTAGGCGAAGAGGCCGTGCGTGGCCTCACCGTGCTCACCCAGCGCCTCGCCGTGGTCGGAGGTGAAGACGATCAGCGCCGGCTCGTCGTCGCCCTCGAGGAAACCGTCGAGCAGAGGACGCAGGTAGGCGTCGACGGCCGACACCTCGCCCAGGTAGGGCGCCGCCGCGAACCGCGCCCTGAAGTCCTCCGGCGGCTCGTATGGCGCGTGGGGATCGAACAGGTGCAGCCACAGGAACCGCCGCTCGCCGCGATGCTGCCGCCACCACTCCATGCCGAGCGCCACCACCTCGTCGCTCGGGCGCTCGGAGTAGAGGAAGAGCGAGTCATCCGGCGTGGATTCGCCCGGCGTGGATTCGCCCGGCCCGCCGCCGACCTCGTCGTCGTAGACGTCGAAGCCTCGCCCGAGCCCGAAGCGCGAGTCGAGCGGAAACGCACCGACGAAGGCCGCGGTGGCGAAGCCGGCGGCGTCGAGCAGGGTGGCCAGGGTCGGCGCGTCGTCACCCAGCACGAAGCCGCCGTTGTGCCGCACCCGGTGCTGGTACGGATAGAGGCCGGTGAGCATGCTGGCGTGGGAAGGCAGGGTGGTGACGCAGTGGGCGTGCGCCTCGGAGAACACCCGCCCGGCCGCCGCCAGGCGGTCCAGCGTCGGCGTCGCGACCCGCTCGTTGCCGGCGAACCCCAGCGCGTCCGCCCGCAGCGTGTCGACCGTGATCAGGATCGCGCTGCGAGGCGACGCCGGTTCAGCCTCTGCCGCCCCTACCGCGAGCGCCCCAACGAGCGCCCAGGTGATCAGGACCCGGCTCATTCAGCCGCGGCCGGCTCCTCGATCACCAGCAGCTTCCCGGGCGTCACCCCCTCGCTCACTACCTGCCGCGCGCCCGAGGGCCAGTCGACCTCCACCCGGTCGATCTTCTTCTGCTCTCCGAGGCCGAAGTAGAGCGGCAGCGAGCTGTGGGACAGGTAGCCCGACTTGCCGTCGTGCGACTGCGTGAGCGTCAGGTCCCCGGCCACCACCCGGACGACGGCGCCCAGACCGTCGCGGTTCGAGCGCGTGCCGACTAGCTCGACCTCCAGGTACTGGACTTCCCTTTGCTCGGACAGGTCGCTGATCAGCACCAGGGCCAAGGAGTTGAACTCGTTGGTGACGATGTCGAGGTCGCCGTCGCGGTCGAGGTCGAAGAGCACCGAACCACGGGTGCCGAGCGTGCCGAGCACGGTCACCGGCCCGTCCTGACCTTCACAGTGGGCGTGGTCCTTGTCCGCGCCGCCGCAGTCGAGGTCGAACCACTCCCTGGTCACCTGGTTGCCCTTGCGCGGCTCGGCGCCGAGGATGAACTCGCTGTCGAGGAACTTCTCGCCCTGGTTGTTGAGCAGCAGCGAGTTGACACCGTAGCGGAACGGGTAGTTCATGCTCGCGGTGATGAACAAGTCCTCGAAGCCGTCGGCGTTCAGGTCGCCGGCCGAGAGCCCCCAGGGCCAGTAGTTCTCGGTACCCACCGCGTCTGACACCTCCTCGAGCTTCAGCTTGCCGTCCACCTCGCCCAGGTTGCGGTAGAAGGCGTTGCCGAAGACGTTGTCCTTGCCGCCTTGCAGGTGCTCTTCCCCCCACTGCATCCGTGACTTGAGCTTCTCGCGCTCGGGCCCGATGATCTCGCTCATGTCCGAGTGCATGTCCGACAGCGCCAGGTCGAAGAGGCCGTTGTTGTCGAAGTCGAGGAACTCCACCCCCATGGTGCCCCATGGGGTGTTGGGGAAGGTCTCGGCGCTGGCATCCTCGAAGCGCTTGCCCTCGACGTTGCGGTAGAAGTGATCATCGCCCTGCATGTTGAGCAGGTAGAGATCCACGAAGCCATCGCGGTCGAGGTCGATTGCCGAGGCGTCGCCGCTCCAACTGCCGTCGTCGAGGCCGGTCTCCTTCGACACGTCGGCGAAGCGGACCGTGCCGCCCTTCGCGCCGAGGTTGCGGTAGAGGATGCTCTTCTCGGTGCGCTCGTCGAACAGATGCCCGGAGAAGGCCTGCTGCACACCCACCCAGTAGCCGGCGCGCCCCCGCTCCTCGGTGGTGTAGACGCCGACGTTGGCGACGAACAGGTCGAGCAGACCGTCGTTGTCGTAATCGAAGAACACCGCGCCCGAGGAGTGACCCACGTAGTCGACGCCGGCGGCCTTCGAGACATCGGTGAACTTGCCCTTGCCGTCGTTCAAGTACAGCACGTTGCCCATCTTGACGGTGGTCACGAACAGATCCGCGTCGCCGTCGTTGTCGACGTCGGCAAACGAGGCGGTGACGCTGATGCGATTCTCCAGCGCGACGCCGGCCGCCTCGGTGACGTTCTCGAACCTGCCCTTACCGCGGTTGCGCCACAGCTCGTTGCCGCCCACCTGGGTGGTGAAGAAGAGGTCGTACAGGCCGTCGGCGTCGATGTCGGCCACCGCCACGCCGTTGCCGTGGTCGTAGTGGACCATCTTGTAGTCCCTGCCTGCGTCGTCGACGATCCGGTGGCGGAAGCGGATGCCGCTCTCGGCGGTCTTGTCGGCGAAGCGGAAGAAGTAGAAGGTCTCGTCCGCGAACTGATCCAGGGTCTCGTGCTGGGCGTCCGAGCGCTCTTCGAGCATGCTCGCGAGCACGTCGGCCGGCACGGACAGGCGTTTGGCCGGCTTCGCCGGTGCGTCGCCCTCCTGGGCCACGATCGGCGACGCCAGCCCGGCGATCGACAGGGCGATGGCTGGCAGAGTGAGCCACGGGCGGGATCGACCCCGGCGGTCGGCTGCTTCGGTCATCTCGTGCTCCTCGGTGAATGACGGGTCGCGGCGTCTGACGGTGGGAGGCAGCCGCTGGAGGCAGGCATCAGCAGTGTATCCACTGCCTTCCCGGGCGATCAAGACGCGGCGGCGGGCCAGGGGCGAGCTGACCGGACCGCGTGGCCGGGAGCCCCGGCCAGCTGCCCGAAAGCGGCGGCGATCCCGGACGGCAATCCCCAGGCCGAAGTGTCGCCGCTCTCGAAGCCGTCCGCGAACACCTCGGCAGGGCACTCGGGGGCGTCGCGGGCGATCGTCTGCAGATAGGCCGCCTCGGCCTCGGTGACCACCACGTTCGACGACAGGTCGTGCGGCAGGCCCACCGGGTCGCCGCCATAGAGCGCGCGGTAGAACACCAGCCCCGTGAGGTACATGCCGCGGGCGTTCTGGTGGCTGCCGTCGGCCTGGTGCAGCGTCACCGCCGGGTCGGTCTCGAGCGACAGCCGCCACGCCATGCCCACCGGCGCCACCCGCGCCCCCAGGCGGGCGCCGACGCCGCAGTAGGCCGCGTTCGGCCCGGGCAGGAGGCCGAGCTCGACCTGCTCCCTATGCCTCAGCCACCACCTTCGGGCGCCGGCGGCGCCACCCGCGTGTACGGGGCGCGCCTCGCCTGGGCTCACCCGGAGCGCCAGGATCCGCTCGAGCTCGCGGCCTTCCTCGACGGCAGACAGCTCAGGATCTTCGACGGGCACTCGGTACGATTCCCCTGCCCTCCCTCGTCGTCTGCTCCAAGCGGGACGGAGTCTCGTCTGCCCGCCTCCGGCGGGACGCAGGTGTTGTTGGCGTCGGCGATCTTTCCCGATGGCCGCCGGGTGGAATCGGTGGCGACCGTCGGCGGCTTCAGCAGCGAGACGTCGGTCGAGCTCATCGCCGTGGTCCTGACGGCGGAGGAACAGGACGCGCCGCCGTGCGAGTCATTACCGTCATCGGCCCAGAGCGGCTTGCCGTCCGCGGCCAGGACCGTGCCGGACAGTGGCTATGAGGTCGTCTTCGTGCTCGACCCCGAGGCCCGCTACCAGCCTCTGCTGATCTCCGGCTGGGACATTAGCCGGCCGGCCCCGCATCGCCGATGCGGTCGCCGCCTCCGGGCTGGTCGCCGCCGCCGGGCCGCGGCGGCGCGCCGTGGTCCTGATGCTGGGAGACAAGGTCGACGAGCGCGACGGCAGCCTGTTCTCTCCGCGCCAGGCGCGCGAATACCTGGCCGAGCTCCAGGTGCCGCTGGTGGTGCTGCGCACCCGCAAGGCGCGCGAAGACGGCTGGCCCGCCGGCCTCAAGACCACCGAGATGGGAGCCATGGCCCGCAACCTTGGGCGGGTGCGGGAGATTCTGGACGATCAGTGCGTCGTCTGGTTGCCGTCGCAGCCCCCGGCGAGCGGCCAACGGGACGTCCACCCGAGAATCGAGCTGTCCGAGGCCGAGCCGATCGGCGAGGAAACTGTCCAGGACGTCCCGTCGGAGCGAGAGACATGGGACGAGCGCCTCGACATCACCGCCGTCACCGTGGTGATGAGCGCGCTCGACCGCGACCGCCGACCGGTCAGCGACTTGCGAGCCGAAAACTTCGAAGTGCTGGAAGACGCGACGCCGGTCGAAGTGCTGCAACTGACACCGATCGGAGCGCCGACTCGCTCCGCGCTCCCGGAGGCTCGCCAACCCGAAGACGTCGGGTTGCCCGTGGTGCTCTACGTCAATCGCGTCCTGGGAGGAGGCTCAGGCCTCAGCAGGGCACTCGACGCGGTGTCCGGGGAAGCCATACGGCTCGCCGCTCTCGGCCCGGTGGAGATCGTCGTGGCGGACGCGGATCAGGTCCGAACCTTGGCCGAGCCGACCCGCGACGTGTCGGCCCTGACCGCCGCCCTCGAACAGCTGAGCTCGCAGCAGTCGGCATTGAACGCCGTCGAGCGCATCCGCCAGAGCTTCGTGCGCGGCGTCCGCAAGTCCGAGGTGCGAGGCATCGAGCGCGGGCGCTCGAAGGTGTTGATCGCCGCCACCGCGGCGGCGAGCGAGGAGAATCTCGTGCTGCTGCGCTCGCTCGAGCGGCTGCGGCTGTGGGCTCTGCGGGGGACCGGTCACCGCGCCGGTCTGCTGGTCGTCGTGGGCGGCGGCTTCGACGAGGATCCGACTTCGTTCTACCTGTCGTTCGTCCGGCGCATGGAACCGCACAACGTCGACCGGGCTCGCCAGAACCTTCGCCATCGGCGCCAGTCCGAGAGCGTCGGCGCGCTCGCTCAGGAGCTCGCCGGCGCCGGTTGGCGGCTCCTGGCAGTCGCCGGCAACGCGGTCGGCGGCGACGCCTCTTCAGCCGACTTCCGGCGGTCGGACAAAGTCGAGACCTTCGCCGCCGGCGACTTCAACGCGCTTGCCGGGGCCCACGAGTCGCCCTGGCTGTTGGTCGACCCGATCGGCAGCCAGGACCATCTGGCCGCGGCCAGCGGTGGCGGCGTCACCGTCGGATCGGCCGGGCTGGGAGCCAGCCTCGACCAGACCAGCGGTTGGTACCTGCTGACCTACCAGGTGGCCCGCCCGCCCGATGGCGCGAGCCACGTCCTCGAAGTGCGGCCGCGCCGCGACGGGGTCGTGGTGTCCACCAATCGAGTGGTGACCGCGGCGACCTCCGAGGGGCAGGCCGAAGCACGGCTTAGACGGCTTCTCGCCGGCTCCTCCAGCACGGGCGAGATCATCGTCGAAATCCTGACGGGCTCGTCGACGGCGGCCGACGGCAATCGCCTCACGGCCGAGATCGACGCCACCGTCCGCTTCGGCGCCCTGGCCGCGGTGCTCAATCGCGAGGGCCGCGCGACGACGCTCCGGGTCTCGGTGGCGGTCCAGGCCGGCGACGAGACGCCGAGCGTGGAGCAACGGCTGCAGCGGATGGCAAAGGTCCCGGAGAGCTGGGTCTACAGCTTCCCCCTGGAGCGACCGGCCGGAGCTGAGATCTCGCTGGCGGTGACGGTCGAAGAACCGGCGTCGGGCCTGTGGGGCGGAGCGCTCATCGAGCTTCCTTGACTCCGGCAACCCGAACCTGGCATCCCCGGAGTCGTCCGAGCCATTCGCGAAGCCGGCGGTCAACACACCACCGGCCTTCCCGAGACCGGGCTGGGCGGTGACCTCGGGATCTCGCCACCGACCAAGGAGGTCGACCCGGCAGAAACCCAGGGCAACAAGGAGATCATCGGGCACTGGATCGAGCAGGCCTGGGATCGGCGGAGCTCTGCGATCGACCCGGCGGAAGGGGTTGACCGAGGAGGTGGAGGCCGGCGTAGTTTCCTTTGACGTCCCTTGCGAGCCGCGGCATTCGTGCCGCGGCTCCTTTTTGTGTCTGGCCGCGGCGGACGTCAGTCCCGCTTGCCGTCGAAGATCTCGTCGACGGTGGTGGCGGTGACGAAACGGTCGCCCCACTCGAGGAGCAGATCCGCGTCGGCTGAGCGAAGGCGCTCTTCGACGCTCGGGCTCAGCTTGCCGAAGCGGCGGGTCAGCTGACGTAGCAGGATAGCGGCTTCACCTTGTCGTTGACCTTCCTGCCGGCCTTCCTGCCGGCCTTCCTGCAGACCTTCCTGCCGGCCTTCCTGCAGACCTTCCTGCAGGCCCTTTCGGCGGCCTTCCTCGAGGCCTCTCAGCTGCCACATCTCCAACACGCTCGTCGTCATCGTTCGAACCTCCTCGTCTTCGACCTGGTTCAGGATCTTATCGAATTCTCGGGCCTCATTCCGGTTGCGCGCGGTGTAGGCCATCACGCACTGGCAGAGCAGGCTACGCCGCCGATGGCTCAGTCGCTGAGCCGCGATGATTCGTTGGAAGCACGTGACGCCCAATTCAGGGCGGCTTTGGCCTTTGTCACGCCGCATGAGCGCCGCGAAGGCCCAGGCCAACGGCTCGGGCCGCGCCAGGAACTCCGCGGCCGGCAGTCTCGGGTAGTGCTCCTCGGGCTCGAAGGCCACCTCGCCCAGGTGGACCCGCTCGGCAACGTCGGGCGCAGCCAGGCGGAGGAACTGGTCGGGGAAGGTGGTGATGAGCTCTTTCATCATCTGGTCGTGCTGTGTGGCCATTCACGTCCTCCAGGTCAGAGCACCGCCGGACGGCGGCGGGCTCGGGCGTCGGGAATGGGGGAGGTGGACCTCTCTCATTCCTTTCAGCTGGCCACTCATCTATTAAGGACGCGAAAGGGCGCTCCGATCTTGGGCGGGGCCTTGGTCAATGTGCCTGCGGACGGTGGTACAGTCGGCAAATGAAGACCCGCGAAGTCGACGACGATCTCGACGACACCCAACCGTTCCCACCGTCGCTGCTCGATGAGCGCTGGGAATGGGGTCCGCCGGTCGAAGCCATCCGAGCGGCGCTGGCCGAGCAGCCTGAGAACCGGGAGGCGGTCACGGAGGTGCTATCGAAGGTCGCCGGCGCGGCCAACGAGGACACCAGGCGGAAGCTGGTCGAGGAGATCGCGGCCTTCGTCGAGGCGCGGGCGTCTGATCGCGCCGAGGGCGAACGTCTCGCCCAGGACATCCGCTCCGCTTTCTCCTTGCCGTCGCCGCGAAAGGTGGGCTTAAATGGGTAGTTGTCGTGCGGGGTCTGTAGCGGGGCCTTCCGGCCTAAGTTACTGAAAACAAGGGTCGGCCGACGTGGGTGGCACCTAGATCGCTTCTCAAGCGATTTTGAGCTGCTCAAACAGCTCTATTTCGCGGCGTGCGAGATCGAAAAGCATGTGGACTACGGCGGCGTTTGTTTTGGTGTACTCTTGGACGCGGATAGAAATTTTGGAATTGAGTATGTTCGTTGGATGTACTCAACCAAGGAGTATGTTAGCAACTATGCTGACACACGGGAATATGGTTTCATCTGGCACCGAGATGATTGGAAGGCGGTCATGTCTAACATCGTTCAAGAGATCTATTCTCTTGAACGTACTCATACGAGCCATAGCTTTGTCCGGGTTTTCTTCAAGAGTGGCAGCAGCGATGAAGTTGTTCAGGGCAGGCAAAGACGATTCTTGGAGAGTCAGATCGAAGCCCGATGTAGGGATGTCGAATACATGACGTTCCTGTTCTTCCTCATCTCCTCCTTCCCGCCAGATCAGATCGTAGCATATGTCGCAGTTTTTCTGGAGCACAACGAAGACTTTGAGGATTTCAATCAGCTGCGAATCGAGTGGAGAAACCAAGATGGCTACAGCAGTAGGGTCGCGCGGCATCAGGAGCAACTGGATTTCTTTGAGTCGTTGTTGCCGCTGTTCGACTCGGCAGCTCTCCTTGAGCACAAAGCTCAAACAGAGCGGTATATACGGAGGCTCCAGGAGCTCAAGGAGGAGGCGAAGCGAATAGAGTTTCTTGGGTTGATGCCGCCAAGTATCCAGGTGTGAACCTGTCGACGGAACTTCTCTTGCTGGCTGGCTATGGATCTCAGAAATTCTTTGAAGAAACAGGTGTCTGAACTCGCCTACTCTTGTGCACCGCGTTGCTTCTGGTGCCCGAGGTCCCTGGTTCCCGAGTTTCCTGGCACTTCGGGCGCGGGCGGGCGAGGACAACCCGGGCCGGGGGCACTCCGGGCCGGTCGATCGAGTACCCGGCACCCCCAGGCGCGCGGACCGAGGCCCTCGGCACCTCGGTTCGGGGCACGATCTGGGTGCCAGAGAAGTCGGTCACAACGACACAGCAGCCCACTCGGCATCGAGTGTCTACCTCATAAGTCCTACTCGCTCAGCATCTCCCCGAACCCCGTGAAGCTCGACGCCATCGGATACAGGTCCGCCTCCCCCGGCGACCCATCAGCCTCGATCTTCAACCCGAAATCCCAAAGGTAGACGCTGCCCCGATCCTCACCCGTGAGGGCGATGCAGATCGGGTTGCCGCCGTGGTCGTAGGTGATCACCAGCAGCCGCGGCAGCAGGAAGCCCCCGTGGCGCTCCTGGCCCAGCTTCAAGCTGGTGTGAAACGGCCCGTCGTGAATACCGAGCAGACACGCCACCGTGTTCTCGTAGAAGTAGCCCTCGATCTCGAAGCTGCTCCTCGTGGGCACACCACCGTTCGTCTCGAGGAGGAAGCTCCGATAGTCCTCCGGCAGCCGCGCTCCGATCCGCGCCTCGAAGGCATCGAGGTCGGCTTCGAGAAGCTCGCCGAACGCATTGGGCTTTTCGACTTCGAGCAGGGCGCGCCAGTCTCAACCCACTTACTCCCAAGAGGAGATCGTCCGCTCCATCTCCTCGTTGTTGATCGTGCGCCCCTTGTCCGCGTCATCGAAGCCTCGCTCCAGCGTGTACTCGAAGGCGAGCTCGCGGAGCAACTCTTCGAAGGAGCTGTCGTCGGGCTGACGCTTCAGAATCTCGAACATCTGCTCTTTTGCGGTCGCAAGAGGCACGGCGATGACCTCCGATCAGGACAATACTACGGCACCAACTCCGTTCCGCGCCCCAGCTGCGCCGTACGCAGCGTCAATATCGGTCGGATTCTCGCGACGACACCCTCTTCACCCAGGCATCCCACAAGCTCTCCGGGCGTCGCCTCGAGACCGTGGCGGATGCTTCCGCCGACGCCGTCGAGCTCGTCGGTGATCCCGGCAACCGTGGAGACCCGCCGGGCCGTGGTGCGCCGGGCCGTGGTGCCACCCACATCGGCGGGCGTTTGTTTTCAATGACTTCTGACCGTTCGTACCCGAAGTGCCGTACTCGAGGTCCTAGCCGAATCGGGGGTCAAAGCGGTTCCGACCTCCCAGACCCGGGCCAGCCCCACCGTCCGGACATCCTCCGCCAGCGGGAACGTCTCAGATCACTTGATGGCCATGCCAGGTGGCTCACGCGCTTGCCTCCAACTCGGCTGCCAACTCGTCCACATAGCGCCGATAGCTGAACACCCGGCCGCGCTGCCGGTTCGTGAGCTCGCCGACGATGCCGATCCTCCCCAGGTGGACCAGCGACTTGTTGACCGTGGCCGCCGTGAGGCCGGTTGCCTTGACCAGTGCGGCCGACGTGGCGATGGGCTGGCGCTGCAGGGCCTGGTGTACCGCCAGCGCCGAGGCCGCCGCGCGTCCCAGACCGGCAATGCGGTCGCGATCCGCATTGACCATGGAGAGCAGCGCGTTCGCGGTCGACACGGCCTGCGCGGCGCTCACCGCGATCCCTTCTGCGAAGAAGTCCAGCCAGCGTTCCCAGTCGCCGCGCAGGCGCACCTCGTTCAGCAGCTCGTAGTAGAGCGCGCGATGGGTCTTGAAGAACAGGCTCGGATACAGCATCGGCTCGCTCAGCACCCCGTCGGCTACCAGTTGCAGCACGATCAGCAGTCGCCCGATGCGGCCATTGCCGTCGAGAAAGGGATGAATCGTCTCGAACTGAACATGGGCCAGCGCCGCCTTGATCAACGTCGACGTCGGCTCGGGTTCATCGTTGAGGAAGCGCTCGAACTGCCTGAGGCAACCCGGCACCGTGTCGGCCGGCGGCGGCACGAAAGCGGCGTTCCCCGGCCGGGTGCCGCCGATCCAGACCTGCGAGCGCCGCACCTCACCCGGCGTTTTGCCGCGCCCGCCCGGATGCGCCAACAGCACCTCGTGCATGCCGCAAAGCAGCCGCGTGCACAGCGGCAGCCCGTCCCTGAGCTCCTTCAGGCCACGCTCCAGCGCCGCGACACAACGACTCACCTCGCGCGCATCCTCCACCGGCACCCCCGGCTGCTCGTCGATCTCGTACAGCAGCAGGTCGGCGAGCGACGACTGCGTGCCCTCGATCTGCGAAGAAAGCACCGCCTCCTTGCGCACGAAGCTGTAGAGCAGCAGCGAGGCGTTCGGCAGCAGGGCGGTGACTGCATCCAGCCGCCCGAGCGCCACCAGCGCATCGTCGAAACGCCGGCGCAGACCCGGCGTCCAGACCACCGGCGGCGCCGGTGGCAGCGGCGCGGGCACGAACGCCTCGAACGGCTCGCTGGCCGTCGAGACGGTCACATAATGGCCGGGCGTAGGTCTGTGCATGGGCGGGTGCGGAACCTATAACAGTGGCGAGCGCTATTTTAGGATACATGCACAGCGTAAATCAACACTGCGGGCCGGCGCGGCGCGGGTGCCAGGCAAGTCGGTCACCGGCAAGTCGGTCACCGGCAAGTCGGTCACCGGCAAGTCGGTCACCGGCGTTGATTCGTCAGATCCTGAGGTACGACTTGGCCGAGGTGTGGGGCGGCCCCGCTAGGCCGCTCACTTCAGTCGGTATGGATCCAGCCGTTGCGACGACACCCTCTTCACCCAGGCATCCCACAAGCTCTCCGGCGTCGCCTCGAGACCGTGGCGGATGCTTCCGCCGACGCCGGCGAGCTCGTCGGTGATCCCGGCGACGGTGGAGACCAGCTCGAAGTAGATCGTCTCCGGCACCTCCTCGGTGTCCTCGAAGATCACGTCGAAGTAGTCTGGCTCGGGCAGTCTCTTGTGGAGATGCTCCATGCGCCGGGCGATCGCGCGCAACTCGGCGCGGACGCCCTCGAGCTCTCCCCGAAGCTCCGCCTCCGACAGCGGAGCATCCTCCGGCCAGGCCTCTTGCCAGGCGGTCATTCGCTGCCGTTCTTCGTCCAGCTTGGCTCCCTTGCCCATCCCTACTCCCCTCCCTTCCGCCGACGCACCCGCACCTCCGCCAGCGCCTGTTCCAGAAGCCGCTCCGGGTCACCCGGCTGGCGCTCCAGCACCTGGTCGACCAGGCTCTCGACCGACGCATGCGGCCGTGCCGCAAGCTCGAGCTTGCGGCGCACGGCCTCGATGGGCGCGGCATCCTCACCGCGGCCGGCGCGGGCCTCGGCCCGCGCCTCGGCGATGGCCAGCAGCTCGGGGTAGGGGACGCCGACCTCGCCCTCCGGATCGAGCAGCTCGGCCGGGTGCTCCCAGCCCTCGGCGGCGAGCAGGCGGTCGAAGTCCCGGTCGAGAAGCTCGCCGTCGGACAGCAGCTCGACGCCGGCGTCGCCGGCCAGGGCCTTCAGGTGCCGCACGGGCTCGGCGAACTGCCGGTCGGTGCGCACCCACTCGCCGAGGCGGCGCACGGTGTCGTGAGGGATGTCCTGGCCGTCGGCCAGGGCGGCGATGTCTTCGAGCGTCAAGACAGGGTGGTTCATGGGCCCTCCTCGTTTGGCGGTCTGGGTTTCCGCTTCCTCTTCCTGGCGGCCACGGTAGAGGTTCGGGCCAGGCAGCGCCAGGAAACGGAATTGGAGGGCTCAGATTTCGTGCCCCACGGGAAATCTCGAACCATTGGGGCAAGTGATGGCTGCAAAAACTCTGACTGTCAGTCACTCCGTTTCATCAATCAGAAGCAGGCCGCCGGTCGCCCATCTCGACTCAGATAGATCCGACTTCTCGAAACCGGAAGTCTAGATCGATTTCGGCCCATTCTGACCCGAGAAGATTCTGTATTTCAAGAATTCTCCTCGAAAACCGGATCTCTTCACGGCAAAGATTGTGGGAATCGAGGTTAGTCTCGACGAAATAGAGCGGGCCGAGCGGGCAATGGGGCCTTGCAAGTGTCCCGCTCGCGAGGAGAGCCCGCTATGGAGAATCCGAGTGACTGCGTGAATGTCGGCCCGTTCATCGACCCGCACGGCTGAGAGCAGGAGAGCCCGCGATGAGGACTCAGCGAGAGTTGGAGATCGGGCCCTTCATTGACCCGAACGGCTAGATCCTAAGGGGCGCGCCCGGGCCGAGGGTGCGCTCCTTCTCTAGGGCCGTCCGCGCCTCTTCGAGCAGCTCCAACGTCAGCTTTCCCTCGGCTGCGTCGCGCAGGAGTTGGACAATCGCCGTTTCCGCGAGGCTATTGCCACGAAAACGCGTGAGCAGCCTGGCCATGCTGTGCGCCAGTACGCAGGCCTCAGCAAGCATGCCCTGGGCTAGGAGCGTGGCAACGAGATCGATGATGATCATCGCTTCCTGAAGCGCGTTCTCGCTCTCGGCCAAGATGGGCCAGGCCGATCGTAAGAGAACCTCGGATCGCAGGAAGTCACCACGTCTGAAGGCCAGTCTGGCTTGCAGCCAGCGGAGCTTGGCCTGATCGACTCTGTGCTCCGAGCCGAAGTCACGCACACCCCTCTCCAGATGTGCCTCGGCGGCCTCCAAATCGCCGAGCTTCTCGAACGCATACGTCAGGAGTTGATAGGCCGAGAGATGGGTGCGCGGTATCTCCACGGCCGTGCCGTCCAGGATTTCCAATGCCCGTTGTAGAACGGGGACTGCCTCGGCAGGCTGACCGAGATAGGCGTAGAGCATCCCGCGATCGACCAGGGTCATCCCGATGCCCCGACTCGAGTCGATATCGACGTAGATCTCGAGCGCTTCCCGCAAGAGCAGCAGCCCCCGGTCGGAATGGCCGAGGTCGCGGGTCAGGTACGAGGCGCGTTGCAGGAGCTGCGCGGCCTCGAGCTGCAGCCCGTGACGGCGGGCCAGCTCGAGCGCCAGGCGAAATGCCCGCGACGCCGGGGTGAAACGCCCTTTCACCCGACGCGCCGAGCCGAAGACGCCGAGCGCAAGGCACAGGAGCGAGATGCGGTCTTCCTGGGGGCCGGGGAGGGCCGGCAGCACCCTGGTCGCCACGATCTCAGCGCGCTTGGCGGCGCGCGGCGCCTCGTCGTAACGCAGGCGGTCGAGGTACTCCAAGTAGGGGCCGGCGAACTCGTGGGTGCGTAGCCGGCGAGTATTGCGCAGCCGCCTCAGGTGCTCGCGCCCGCCGAGCCGAATCAGCTCTTCGACCCCTTCGGCGCCGGTGTCGGCCATGCGGTCGGCCAGCGGCGGCTCCGCCGTGGCGAGCTCGCGGGCCGCGGCGGCGATGCGCCCCAGGGCGCGATCCTCGTCACCCTCCACCTCCAGATCGGCCAGCAGATCGTCCGCCACGGGCGACGCGCCCAGCGCCCGGCGAAAGAAGGTGGTGGGCTCGAGGTCCAGGCCGTCGAGGATTCTCAGCAAGTAGTCGAGCCGCAGCGGCCGCCTACCGGCGTAGACATCGCTCAGGGCACCTTGCCACATGGCGATCTCGCCCTCGATCTCGTGGATTCGCCCCCAGCGCTTGTTGGCTTCCGAGCGCAAGGCGTCCCTGATCTTGGCAAGGTTGTTTTCCCAGGACATGACGGCTCAAGACTTTAGCAGAACGATTGGAGCATCTGAGTCCTCGACCGGATTGGCGCATTTCTTTGCCGTTTGTGCCCAGATTGGGGCAGATACGCCGGAATTGACCCGCTTCTCCCAGGAATTGTTCAATGTCTTGGATGAATATCCAAAGAATTGAGCTTTTCGTCCCCGAAAGTGGCTCGCTCGTCCCTCGGCCGAGGTTCACCGAGAACACCTAACTGGAGCCGCAACAGGACTTGGCAGGCCTTCGCCCGGGGATTCTCGCGCCTCGAGCTGGCGGCACGGCGATTGCTGTAACTCATAGACATTCCCGGCACTCTCCTGCCGGGAATGGGCGGTCATCGCCCGGTCCTTCACGGGCTTCCGGACAGGTCACGGAGGCGGCTTGTGCGGGAGTTCGATCTGAGTTCCGGAGCGCACCCGCCTTTACAGGTGACTCAGATCGTGAAGCTGCCAGACGACAAGAAGCCCAAACCCCGCCGCTACAGGCTGGACCTTACGAGTGCCATCTTGAGCGCTCTGAGCGTACTGATCGGACTGATCAGTCTTCGCGAGTTCCTCCCGTTGTGGTCGGCAGCGGCCTACGAGGTCGCCAGGACCAACCGCGCCGCCTGGTTGGTGGTCCTACTGGTGGTCGTTTGTCTGATTGGTCCCATGAGACGAAGACTTGAGTCGTTCGTTCATCGAAAATGGATGGCGTTCTGCGGGCTGCACCGCAATCAGGCACAGGCACACCAGGATTGTTCCTGCTATCGCGATTCTCTGATTCGCCACTGGCTCCTTCTCGGTCTGACCTGCCGGGAGGTTGCCGAGAAAACGGCACTCGGTATCTGGCGCATCCGATTCTTCCGTCTGTTTCCTTGCTTCGTCCCCGCCCGCCCGTACCTCGGCCCCCTGGCCGATGCCTTGCTGATCCCAGTTGGTCATTTCCAGCGCGAGATGGCTCGGCGCTATACTGCGCGATTGACCGAAAAGCGTTTGGAGCGTTTCATTCAGCTCGGCATCGCCACGTACACGGCGGATGAGATTCGCCGGAGCTCGCCGAGCAAGAACGCGGCGCTCCTGGCAGCAGTCGAGAAACAGCGCTCGGACGAGCTCGAAGCCAAGGGGGAGGAGCTACCATGAAAATCCTCATCCTCGGCCGCCGCCACTCCGAAGCCGTCAACATCCGTATCCGTGAACAACTCAGAGCGTATTCGCGGCCCAAAGACTGTTGGTTCGACGAAGCCGACATCCAGTTCTCGGCTGATGGACTACGTGTGTTCTTGCAGATCCACTCTCCCAGGGAGCCTCAATGGCCGCCCCCGACGCAGTGGTTGTTCGGCGACCAAACCGGCGGTGCTCCTGTGTTGTTCAGGCTGAACCATGCCGGCCAAATCTGCGATCCGAAGCATGAAGCTCCATCGGGGGGGGTCCTGATCTTGTACGAGGAAGGCGGAACCGGAATGGTTCCCCGCATCCTGGCGAACATCGGTCCGCGGTGGGCTAGCGCCCCGAACAGGGCCTTGCCGACGAAGGTACCGCCGCACGTTCGCGTAGAGTTCCCAATGAGCGCGCCCTGGGCCCAGACGTACATCTACGACTCGCCGCAGTACGAAGCGGGCTACTCCCCGGCGGGCCGCGACTCCGCGGAGTCCGACGGCGAAGGCCGAGACCCCGAGGTCGAGTTCCCGTTCCTGGCCCTGGGCGAAGCCGCAGCGGTGGTCCGCGCCCTGCAATTCGAGCTCGACCGCCGGCCCGACCGCGGGGCCCTCGAACGTGTGACTCGGTGGCTCCGGTTCATCGGAATCGGCACCGGGCTCGACCGCGACGCCGACGGCGGGCCCGACGGCACGGCGGCCACCGCCGGCACGAGCGTGCTGGCGGGGGACCTGCTGCACTCGCTCGAGCTGTACGGACTGGTCGACAGCGCGGGAGACCACGTCGAGCTCACCGAGCTGGCACTCAAGCTGATCGCCGGCGGCGCGCGAGCGCGCGGCGCGCGCCTGAAAGCGCTGTGCCGGCCTGGGATCTTCCGCCAGCTGCTCGAATGCCGTGCTGGCGACGGCACCTTCGACGAGCCGCGGGCGCGCGACATCGCGGCGGGCCTCGGCCTCGGCGAAAGCGCCATCGACGACCTGCTCGACGTCTTCTCGAGGTCGGCGCGCTACGCCGGCGCGATCGACGACGCCGGCCGCTTCACGGCGCCAGCCGGAAAGCGGCACGGTTATCTGGCCCGGCTCGGTTGGTTCGCGGGTCTGCACCGCCTGAAGCTGCCCTTCTGGGAGTCGCCGCCGGTTCGCGGGCAAGCGCAAACCGATCATCCCGAGGCCGCGTGCATGGTCTGGTTCTACGGTGACTCCAACGCCCAGGCAGGCGGCGAGGTGGTCGGCTGGACAGCGCCCGGGACCGGGAAGAGGCTGCACAACCTGGAGCCCCTGGCGGTCTCCCTGTGGGAAGGTATCTTCAGCGAATGCGTTCCCGAGGTGCACCAACCGGATCCGGTCCGCGCCCTGTGGCGCTACGCGACGCGCGCCTTTGAGTGCCCGACCGGCACGGCGCCGCGGCTCGCCACTCTCGATCCCGACCGTGTGCTGGCCACCCTGAGGGAGGTCCTGGTCGGGTGGGACCTGGAGCCCGACGTCGAGCAAGTTCACTTCCTGCGCCGGCAAGCGGAAGCGTACTGTCCGCTCTGGTCGAGTGTGCGGACCCGGGCGGCGAAGACGCCACAGGTGTACCTGGCCTGGAAACCGCGCGAGCAGGCGGGCTTCTTCTTCAACCGGTTGTTCTCCTACGGCACCGGCGACGATCACGACCATGCCACCGGCATCGTGGAGATCGGCAGCCTGGTGCCGGCGCTGCGTCGTGCCTGGAAGTGCCTGTGGCGCAGCTGGACCGGCGGCGACGAGGCGCGGCGGCGACCGCTACGGATCCGGACCGGCATGGGCAAGACAGAGCAGATCTACGCCTGGGTCGAGCGCTTCGCGCACGACCAGGGGGTGGAGATCTGGGACAACGAGGTCGATGGCCTCGACGGCTGCCTGGTGCGCACGGAGCACAAGGACGTCGTGCACCTGAGCATGAAGCTGCCGATCCGGCGACGGGCCTGGGTCGTGTGCCACGAGTTGGCGCACCTCGAGCTCCAGCATCTCGCCAACAGCAGCTACCGATGCGATTCGCGGCGGCTGAATTCAGAAGGCGTGCTCTACTTCGAGCGGCAGGAGCG
This sequence comes from bacterium, assembly GCA_024226315.1. Classification (GTDB taxonomy): domain Bacteria; phylum Acidobacteriota; class Thermoanaerobaculia; order Multivoradales; family J023; genus JAAELT01. The sequence continues at coordinate 38,367 of JAAELT010000463.1, forward strand.
TGAGGCCGACGCCCTCGCCAGCCTCTGGATGCATCTGTTCGAGGGCCTCACCGAGCTGTTCGACGACGTGTGGATCGGCGTGAGCGAGCAGCCGGGCGAACAGCCCGATGCTCCGGAGCCGACTCATCCGGCCGCGCGCACCGCACCGACACGAAGCCACTTCGCGGCGGGCAGACCACCACCTGGCGAACCCTAGCTCTCGAAGAGCTGGACGCCCGCCCGATCCCACGATCGAGCGGGCGTTTTCTTTGCCTTCTGTGCCGAAACCGGGGCGAATACCCCATATCTTGGCCCCTTCGCTCCTTCTGACCTCCACGAGCGGCCCTGGGCATTCCCACATAACGGACAAGAGGGCGCAGGCCGTTACTGTCGGATCCCCATTGTTCTTTCTGACCCTCAGGAATGAACGTGGGGATCCCCCATTGTTCTTTTTGACCCTCAGGAACGAACGTGGGGATTCCCCATTGTTCTTTCTGACCCTCAATTACAAACGTTCTACGTTCACCTTTTTGTGCCGTGCCACAATGAAACCCACGACAATCACCACATCGGGGGAGCCACCATGAGAACCGACCGAGCTGTTCCTGACCCCTCGCTCGGATCCCTGGCTCGGGCTGCTGTCGCCCGAGACCTACCTGGCGCTGGCGCCCACTAGCGGCGAAGCACCCGGCTGAACCGGCACCCAGGTCTCCTGAGCTCCCCGCGCGGGCGGCGCGCATGTGTTTCTAGCCAGCACGGTGTTCCTAGCCAGACCTGTGTTTCTGGCCTAAACGGTGTTCGTAGTAGAGTCGTGCTTACGCGCGGGGCGAACCTCAGAGTCCTCCGCGCGTATCTCACACTCGACAACGAACCCATGATCAGGAGGTCTTCATGAAACGAAGACAGTGCATTCTCATCTGTCTGGCCGCCGCGGCCCTGGCGCTTTCGGCCGTCGCTGAGCCGATGACCGAGAACTGGCCGCAGTTCCGTGGCGCCGCGCGCGACGGTATGTCGCACGAAACCGGATTGCTCGCCGAGTGGCCCGAGGGCGGGCCCACCGAGCTGTGGCGTCACCCGCTCGGCGAGGGCTACTCGGCGGTGAGCGTCGCCGGCGGCAAGCTCTACTCCATGTACGCCGGCGAGTACCAGATCGAAGGGCTCGAGGCCACCATCGAAATGGAAGGCGACGACGAAGGGATGGAAATCGTGGCGGAGCCGACACCGGTGGAGTACGCCGCCGCCTTCGACGCCGAGAGCGGCGAGGAGATCTGGAGCACCGTGATCGGCGAGAAGCTCGACACCGAGTTTGGCAACGGGCCGCGGTCGACCCCGGCGGTGGACGATGACACGGTGTACGTGCTCGGCTCCAAGGGTGACCTGGCGGCGCTGGCGATCACAGGCGGCGAGATACGCTGGTCGGTGAAGCTGACCGAGACCTTCGGCTCGCGCCAGCCCGGCTGGGGATTCTCCGGCTCGGTGCTGGTCGACGGCGACCTGCTGATCGTCGAGGGCGGCGGGCCGGAGGGCAAGTCCTTCGCCGGGCTCGACAAGGCCAGCGGCGAGGTGCGCTGGACCACCGGCGAAGCGCCCCAGGGCGCCGGCTACAACTCGCCGCAGGCGATCGACATGGGTGGTGAGCGCCGGTACCTGTACATCGCGGGCGGCCAGCTGCGCGCGATCGACCACGATGGCAACGAGGTTTTCTCGCACCCGTTCCAGGCCTTCGAGAGCCACGGCATGCCGATCTACGTCGCCCCGGACCGCTTCTTCGCCTCGGGCGTGGGCGGCGACAACCAGGGCGCGGTGATGGTGAGGGTCACCGGCAGCGGTGAGGAGGCGAAGGTGGAGGAGCTGTGGAAGGCGCCTTTCATGCGCAACCACTTCAGCTCTTCGCTGTACCACGGCGGCCACATCTACGGCTTCGACAACTCGACCTTCAAGTGCATCTCGGCCGAGACCGGCGAGCAGAAGTGGGCCAAGCGCGGGCTCGGCAAGGGCTCGCTGATCTACGCCGACGGCAACCTGGTGGTGCTGTCGGACCGCGGCAAGCTGCTGCTGGTGGAAGCCACGTCCGAGGCGTACAACGAGAAAGGCAGCGTGCAGGCATTGGGCGGCAAGTGCTGGACGGCCCCGACGCTGGCCGGCGGCAAGCTGTATCTGCGCAGCCACACCGAGATGGTGAGCTACGACGTCGCGGCGGGAGGTAAGTCATGAGACATCGTATGATTCGTCGAGCGACTGTTCTGATCGCCGGCTTGATCCTGGTCGCGGCTGCCGCGCCAGCCACCGCCGAGACTCTCGAAGCGGTGGTCGGCAAGCACATCGAGGCCCGGGGCGGGACAGACGCCTGGAAGGCTGTCGAGACGCTCGAGGTCACCGGCACCTACACCGCCTTCAGCCAGGTCGGGCCGTTCACCATGAGGCGCGCCCGCGACCGGCGGGTCCGCCTCGATTGCCACTGGAACGAGCATCCGGTGTCGATCGGCTACGACGGCGAGGACGCCTGGCAGATCAACCCCATGTTCCAGATCGCCTGGGCGCAGCACATCCGCGGGCTGGACCGCCAGGTGCTGATGCTGGACGTCGACTTCGCAACGCCGCTGTTCGACTACCAGGACCGCGGGTACGAGGCAGAGCTCCTGGGAGCCGGCGACGTCGAGGGTCAGGAGGTGATCCAGGTCAAGCTCACGCGGCCCGACGGCTTCGACGAGACCTGGTCTCTGGATCCCGAGACCTACCTGGAGGTGGCCCGCGACTCCCCGGGCTCGGACTTCGGCCGCCCCGAGCGCCAGCGCACCTACTTCGACGACTTCCGCCAGGTGGGCGACTTGAAGGTGCCCTTCTACGTGGAGTCCCAGTGGTACACGCGCACCCGGGTGATGGAGGCCGACGAGGTAACGGTCAACGTCGAGGTCGATGACGGCGTATTCTCGGTGCCGCCTCCTCCGGGTATGGACAAGCTGCTGCCGATGGTCGGGGAGTGGCACGTGAAGCTCGAGCAGCGCCCGAACCCCGGCGCGCCGTGGAGCGAGAACGAGCGCACGGTGACAGTGGAGCCGGCGATGGGCGGCGCCCTGCTCCGTGAGGGTCTCACCACCAGCCAGGGCGTGCGGGTGGAGAACACGCTGACCTACGACCAGTTCCGCGGGCGCTACGTGATGACTTCGATGAACGACTTCACCAGCCACATGGACATCCAGGAAGGCAACTTCGACGAGGAGACCGCCCGCCTGACCCTCTCCAACGCCACCACCGGCACCAGCTGGACGGGCTTCGGCCGCACCTTCCACGAGCGCAATTCCTATTTCGACATCACCGCGGACGGCTTCAAGATGGAGCAGGAGACCTCGATCGACGGCGGCGAGAACTGGTTCCTCAACGCCAAGATGACCTACACGAAGAAGACCGAGGAGAGCGATTCGGATGCCCCGGCAGGGGCAGGAGAGGACTAGCCTTCGGGACGGTAGGCAAGAGAATGTTCCCTGCCTCGGGGCCGTAGACTGGGGCAGGGACACATGGCAGCGACACAGCCATGGGCGTCGAGATCAATCTTCTGCACGGCCTGGGCCGGGGGCGAGCCTGGGTGGAGATCACGCTCGACCTCGACCCCGAGGATTTCGAGCCCGAGCACGTACGCCGACTGACGCGGGTCGCGGCCGAATACTCAGGCGTCGAGGCGACCGAGGTGCGGGTACGGGGAGTCGCCCGGTGGCGGCCGATCGTGGCCCTCGAGCTGCCGGCCGAGGCCGGGGCGCGGATCGTCCGTGGCTTCGAGGCTTCGGATCCCCGACTGACGCGAGCCCTCGGGTCCCTCGTCGCCGAGTCGATCCGGCTCGACTCGGAGACGGGGTCCAAGACCCGAGAGCTTCCATACCAGCTCGCCGTCATCTGGCTCCTGATCCGGCCTTTCGGGGGGCTGATTCGTTTCCTGTTGATGCTGGCCGCGGCGATCGTCGTCGTGTACCTCGGCGCCTTGTTGTGGGTGACGATCGAGAAGATCTTCGGCGGCTGACGCGCTCGGGATCTGGTGCATAATCGCCGCGCATCGCTTCTCTGAAACTGCGGAAAGGACGACCCGATGTCTGTCTCACGGCTCGACCACATCACCCCGATCGGCGTGGAGCAGATGGGCGAGCTCGCCGACTCGCTGGACGATCCGGCGGTTCTGCGGCTCGAGAACCTCGACACGGATCTGCGGCCGCCGCGCTCCGCGCTCGACTTCACCCGGGACGCGGTGGAGGACGACGACGCCAACAGCTACCTGCCGTTCTTCGGCCTCGATTCGATCCGGCGGGCGGCGGCCGGCCTGGTGGGCCGGCAGTCGGGGCTCGAGTACGACTGGAAGACCGAGTGCGTGATCTCGGCCGGCGGCCTCTCGGGTGTCTTGAACGTGCTGCTGGCGACGCTCGAGCCCGGCGACGAGGTGTTGATGACGGACCCGATCTATGTCGGGCTGATCAACCGCGTGCGGCTGGCCGGTGGGGTGCCCCGCTACGTGCCGCTCATTCCGTCGGAGCAGGGATGGCGCCTGGATACCGATGCTCTGGCCGAGATCAATCCCGAGCGGGTGGCCGTGGCGCTGGCGATGAGCCCCTCGATGCCGACCGGGGCGGTGTTCGACCGGCGGGAGTGGCAGGCTTGGGTGGATTTCTGCCGGCGGGCCGATTGCTGGCTGCTCAACGACTGCGCGATGGAGCGCATCCTCTACGACGGGCGCGCGGTGATCCATCCCGCGTCGTTTCCGGATATGCGCGAGCGGGTGATCACCGTCGGCTCGGCGTCGAAGGAGTACCGCATGATCGGCTGGCGGGTGGGCTGGGTGGTCGGGCCGGCGCGGGCCGTGGCCGAGGTCGCGCGCGTCTCCATCAGCAACGTGGTCTGCCAGACCGGCATCGCCATGGGGGCGGTCGCCACGGCGATCGAGGACCCGGACGACGGCATCGCAGCCTGCGCGCGAGAGCTCGAGCGACGTCGCGACCTGGTGCTGGAGGAGCTGCGCGATTTCAACCCGGTCCCGCCTCACGGCGGCTGGTCGCTGTTGATCGACGTTTCGTCGCTCGGGCTCGACGGGCCGGCGGCGTCCCGGCGTCTGCTCGAACGAGGAAAAATCGCCGCCACACCGATGATCAACTGGGGCGGCGCCGACACCGGTAACTATGTGCGGGTGGTGTTTTCGAACGAGCCGGTCGAGAGACTGCGGGGTGTGGGGGAACGGTTTCGGGCGGCGTTGTTCGATTAGCGAACGGGCCGGAGACCTGATACCCGGGGTTGAAACCCCGGGCTACTATCTACCGTCCCTCCGGGACTCCAGAGCAAATCGAGCCCTGCAAGGGCGATAGATAGTAGCCGGGGGTTTCAACCCCCGGGGCTCGGACCGGCAGCCGGCGCCAGCACCCACAATCGCTCCCCGGACATCGTGATCCGAAGCGGCGACGCACCTTCGAGGACGTCGCCGTCGACCTGCACCAGGTAGCGCGCCGGGCTCACCAGCTCGATCTCACGCACCCGCCGCAGCTCGACGTCGCGGCGCTTCAAGTGGCGTCTGAATCCCAGGTCGCGGGCGAAGCCGAGTGTGGCGAAGCGGCCGCGGCCGCGGTGGAGGACGAGGTCGAGCAAGCCGTCGCGCAGGTCGGCCTCGGGTGCCATGCGGTAGGCGCCGGCGTAGTAGGGGATGTTGCAGGCGGCGAAGAAGCCGACGCGCTCGCTGTGACCGTCGAGCCGCAGCTCGATCTCCGGGTAGTCGTAGGACCACCATTGGCGCAGGGCCGTCCAGGCAACGGCCGCCTTGCCGAAACGCTTCTTGGCGGCGGAATTCTGGCGCGCCATCACCTCGGCGTCGAGCCCGCACGAGATCTGCATGAGAAACGGCTCGTCGCCGGCCAGGCCGACGTCAATCTCGCGTTCCTCGCAGCTGGGCAGCACGTGCGCTGCCTCAAGCGCCTGCTGGGGCAGGCCGAGGGCGAGCGAGAGCACGTTGGTGGTGCCAGTGGGAAGCGGCGCCAGCGGCACCTCGCTGCCGAGCAGGCCACGCGCCACCTCGCGCAGGGTGCCGTCGCCGCCCATGGCGAAGGCGACGTCGACCTGCCCGGCGGCCACCGCTTCGCTCGCCAGGCGCGTGGCGTCGCCGGGCCCCTGGGTGGCCAGAGGCTCGACCTCGAAGCCGCCCGGGCGCAGCACGTCCAGAACCGCGGGCAGCAGCTGTTTGGCCGCCTGGCGTCCCGATTTCGGGTTGTAGATCAGGACGGCGCGGCGCAAGTGTTGGTCCCGCCTTCGAGAATCAGAAGAGCATGCCGGTGGTGCCGGGCGGCTGCTTGTAGCCGAGATGGCTGTAGGCCCGGTGGGTGGCGACGCGGCCGCGGGGCGTGCGCTGGAGGAAGCCCTCCTGGATCAGGAAGGGTTCGTAGAGGTCTTCGAGCGTGCCGCGGTCCTCACCCACCGCCGCCGCCAGCGCCTGGATGCCGGCCGGCCCGCCTGAGTAGTGCTCGATCAGGGTACCCAGAATCTTGCGGTCGACCTCGTCGAAGCCGAACTCGTCGACCTCGAGCTGGGCCAGTGCGCCGCGCGCGACCTCGAGGTCGATGTGGCCGTCGCCCTCGACCTGGGCGAAATCCCGCACCCGGCGCAGCAGCCGGTTCGAGATGCGTGGCGTGCCGCGGCTGCGGCCGGCGAGCTCGCGCGCTCCGGCCTTGTCGATCGCGACGTCGAGAATCCGAGCCGAGCGGTCGACGATCTGGGCGAGCTCGTCGGGGGAGTAGAAATCGAGCCGGTGGACGATGCCGAAACGGCCGTGGAGCGGCTTGGTGATCAACCCCGCCCGGGTGGTGGCACCCACCAGGGTGAAAGGCGGCAGCGGGATCTCCATGGTGCGCGCCGCCGGCCCCTGGCCGATCACCAGGTCGAGCTTGAAGTCCTCGATGGCGGGGTAGAGGATCTCTTCCACCGTCGGTCCCAAGCGATGGATCTCGTCGATGAACAGGATCTCGCCGGGATCGAGGTTGGTGAGGATCGCCGCCAGATCGCCGGCCTTCTCGAGTGTCGGACCCGAGGTGGTGCGCACCGGCACCCCCATCTCGTGGCCGATGATGTGGGCCAGAGTGGTCTTGCCCAGGCCCGGCGGGCCGAACAGCAGCACGTGGTCGAGGCTCTCGCCGCGCTCGATGGCGGCGCGAATGAAGACCTTGAGGTTCCTGACGATCTTCTTCTGGCCGACGTAGTCCTCTATCCGCCGCGGTCGCAGCGAGCTCTCGATCCCGAGATCGTCCGGGTCGGGAGCGCCCGAGAGCAGCCTGCCTTCTTCGTCCATTGGGCAATACTATCGCTCTACGAGGCTACGGCGCCCGGTCCCCTGCGGGCGGCGCTGCGCTGAACTCGCGCGGTCCGCTTGATGCTTGATCGCACACCGAACCCGCGCTCAAACACGCCTCCGCGCCGTCCTCGGGGATCCGGACGCCGCTCCCGACTCTAGGCTCGCGACAAGAGCGCGAGGCTTTCTCTCAGGCGGTCGGCGAAGGCGGCGTCGGGGTTTTTCTTCCCGACTTCCGAGACCGCGCGACGGGCGGCGGCGGGCTTGTAGCCGAGGCCGACCAGGGCCTGGATGAGGTCGGTCTCGACCACCGTCGGCACGGCGGCGGTCGAGCTCGCCAGGTCCTGGACCTTCTCGCGCAGCTCCAGAATCATGCGCTCGGCCGTTTTCTTGCCGACGCCCGGGATGCTGTTCAGCCGCCGGGCGTCGCCGGTGCCGATGGCCGCGATCAGGTCGTCGGGGCTCATACCCGAGAGCACTGTCTGAGCCAACTTCGGACCGATACCGGAGACCGCGATCAGGCGCTCGAACAGCGAGCGCTCACGCTCGGTCCAGAAACCGAAGAGCGCCAGGGTGTCGTCGCGCACGTGGGTATAGACGTGAAAGGCGACCTCACCGCCGCCCGCGATCTTCTGGAGCTCGTAGAAGGTCGACAGCGGGATGTGAACCTGGTAGCCGACGCCGCGCACGTCGAGCAACACGCGGCTCGGCGAGGTGTTCAGGAGGGTGCCCCGCAGGTGTCCGATCATCTAGGCCGGCGGCTGCTCGATGCCGAAGGTGGCCAGCACGCCGGCGTCGTACTTGGGCGTCAGGTCGCGGCGCCGCAGCTCGATCAGCGAGGCGAGCAACCGGTTGAGACGCTCCGACTCCTGGTTGGCACGCGTCGCTTCTTTCTCCTGCTCGAACAGCTCCGGGTCGAAGGTCTTGCGATCGAGCACCTCGAACAGCACCGCCCCCAGGGAAGACTCGACCGGCTTGCCCCATTGACCCGCCTCGAGCGACAGGGCCTGGTCGACAACCCGGGCGTTGGAGCCCAGGCCGGTGATGGTTCCGTAGCGGCCGAACTCGTTGCTCTCCTGGATCTCGACACCCAGCTCGGCAGACAGCTCCTCGAACGAGCCGCCCGCGGCGACGGCGGTGGACAGCTCTTCGAGCCGGCGGACCGCGGCCTTCTTCTGATTCTGCTGCTCGACCGCCTTGCGCACCTGATTCTCGACCTCGGCGAGCTCCGGCAGGCGCGGCGGCTTGACCTCGGCGAGGCGCAGGATCGCCCAGCCTCTGGGCAGCTTCAGGGGCTCGGACACCCCTCCGACCTCTAGCTCGAAGGCCGCGGGGGCGAAGTCCGGGGCTCGCCCCACGCCGGTGACGGTGTCGCCGACGCCGAAGGGCTCGGTGGTCTGTAGCTCCAGCCCTTCCTCGTCGGCCAGCACCTGGAGCTGGTCCTCCTCGGACGGCTCCGCGGTCGCCAGACGCTGGGCGATGTCTCGAACCTTGGTCTCGCCGATCTCTTCGACCCTTTCTGAGACCAGCCGTGCCCGCACCGCGCCGCGCACCTGGTCCAGCGGCTGCAGCCCGCCCGCGCGATGGTCCTGGACCTCGATCAGGTGGAAGCCGAAATCTGTCTTCACCGGGCCGATCAGGTCGCCGGCGGAGGCGCCGAAGGCGGCGTCCTCGAAAGCCTTGACCATCTTGCCGCGACCGAAGTAGCCCAGGTTGCCGCCGCGCTCGGAGTTGGACTCGTCCTCGGAGAGCTCGCGCGCCAGGGCCGCGAAGTCCTCACCAGCCTCGACCCGGCGGCGCACATCGGTGAGCTCCTGCTCCGCCTGGGCCTCGGGCCGAGCGGGCGTGATGCGCAGCAGGATGTGGCGGGCCCGGACCTGCTCCTCGCGGGAGTACTCGTCCGGATTGGCCTCGTAGTAGGCGGCGATCTCTTCCTCGGGGATCTCGATCTCTCGGCGCAGCTTCACGGTGTCGACCATCAGGTACTCGGCGACGCGCTGCTCCGGCAGCTCGTAGTCGATCTGATGATCGGCGAAATAGGCTTCGAGGTCTTCGGCGGTGGCGGCGCTCTCGCCGGTCATCTGGCTCGCCGGCAGCTGCACGAAGCGAATCTTCGCCTGCTCCGCCTGCTCGCGGTAACCCTCTTCGACCTCGGCATCCGAAACGTACGCGGTCTGCGCCAGGACGGTGTTGAGCTTGTCGATCAGGACCCCTTCGCGGATCTCGTCCTCGAACTGGTCGGTGCTGGTGCGATTGGCGCGCAGCAGCTCCTCATAGCGTTCCCCGCCGATGAAGTTGCCGCTCTCGTCCTGGAAGACGGGGTAGCTGAGGATCGCGTCGCGCACCTCGGAGTCGGTCGCCCGCAGGCCAACCTTCTCCGCTTCCATGAGCAGGATCCGGCGGTCGATCAACTGATCCAGAGCCTGGACGGGCAAGTTGAACTGCTTCGCCATGTCACGGTTGAACTGCTCGCCGAAAGTCTGACGATAGCGGTTCTCCAGGTTCTGGTACGCCTGCCTGAACTCCTGCATGGTGATCTCTTCGTCACCCACTGTCGCGGCGACCTCACGCCCGGCGGCCCGACGATCGTTGACGCCGCCCCACTCGAAGAAGATGAGCATGATGAAGACGGCGACCACGCCCCACAGGACCCAGGTCAGGGACTTCAGGTTGTCACGGAGATACTTGAGAGCCATTTGTCGTTTTCCTTTGGTCCGTTCCCGGCGGTCAAGACCGCCAACTCTACACAGAGGGTCGCGCGTGAGCAAGCAACGGCTTGTGGTATATTCAGCGATCGTGCCTCGGCGACGACGAACGCGCCAAAACCCCGGAAAAACCAGGTCTAGTCCTTTCGAATATCGTGGCCAAGAAAAGCAAGAAACGCGAGCGGGACTGGTACACGATTTCGGTCACCTCCTTCCGCAAGGGGATGACCCTGATCGCGCTGGTCCTGACCTTGATCGGCATCAGCGTCGTCTACCAGCAATGGGAGCAGCGCACTATCCGCGATCGGGCGGAGAACTCGATCGTCGAAGCCAGCGACCTGGCGCGCGATCTGGAAGACCGCGAGGACTTCGACCAGATCCGGATCGAGCATCATCTCGCCTGGGAGGACCTCAAAGACGCCGAGACGGAGTTCGAGGGTGGACGCTATGGGCCGGCGCTCAATCGCGCCCGCTCCGCGCTACGCGAGTTCGACAACATTTTCGACCTCGGCGCGAGCGGCACGGAGCGCAAAAGCCGATTCCTGAGCGTTCAGGGCGGCGTCGAATACCGACGCGGCGAACGCGGCTCGTGGAAGAAGGCGCGCGCCAACGACAGCCTCAACCCCGGCGACTGGGTCAAGACTTCCGACGAGGGCACCGCCGAGATCCGATTCCCGGACGGTTCCACCTACGTGCTGCGCGAGGACACCCTGGTCCACCTCGGGACTCTGTTCGACAGCCCTTCGGGCAACGAGCCGGTGGCCGACCTGCAGTTCGGGCTGGTGGATTTCAACACGGCGCAGAGCGGCAGCAAGATCAAGACGCCCAAGTCCGAGGCGATCCTGCAGAAAGACACCGAGGCCACGATCTCCTACGATCCCGATTCCGCGGCGGGCCACTACACGACCTTCGCGGGCAGCGCCAAGGTGACCTCGACCAGCGGCCAGACGCGGGAGATCGGCGCCCTGCAGCAAGTCGATCAGAAGGGCGAGGAGCTCTCCGACGCCAAGCCGGTGCCGCCGAGCCCACAACTGGTCGGCCCGGCCAACGGACAGGAGATCGACTTCGACTCCCAGAAGGAGCTCAGGCTGGCCTGGAAGAACCTGCCGGAGATCGCGCGTTACACGCTCAACGTCTCCCAGAGCCAGATCTTCGGCGCCAACATCATCGAGGATGACCACCGCCGCAAGTCCTCGGCACGGGTCGGCATCCGCGGCGAGGGGATTTTCTACTGGCGCGTGGCCGCCTATGATCGCAGCGGCGCCCGGGGCGCCTGGAGCGAGACCCGCTCCTTTCGCGTCGCCTCGCTCGGCGGCGTCGGCGCGATCGAAGACACCACCCCGCCGGCGCTGACCATCGAAGAAGCTCAAGCCTACGGCAGCCTGGTGCTGGTCAACGGCAGGACCGAACCGGGCGCGAAAGTCAACATCAACGACGAGCCGGCCTCCGTGCAGCTCAACGGCTCCTTCAGCAAGACCATCCAGATGACCCAGACCGGCTTCGCCTTCATCACGATCGTGGCCACCGACGCCTGGAACAACAAGAGCGAGGTGAAGCGGCGTGTATTCATCGATGCGTTCTGAGAAATAGATCACTATGCCCTTTCCCTCGCTGCTCAGATACTTCTCCGACGATCTGGCCATCGATCTCGGCACTGCCAACACCCTGGTGTTCACCCGCAACGGCGGCATCGTGGTGAGCGAACCGTCGGTGGTGGTGATCAACAAGCTGACCAACAAGATCGAGGCGGTCGGCAGAGAGGCCAAGGAGATGCTGGGCCGGACCCCCGGCAACATCGAGTCGGTCCGGCCGATGAAGGACGGCGTGATCGCCGACTTCGACATCACCGAGCAGATGCTCAAGTACTTCATCAAGAAGGCCCACGGCGGCCGCCGCTGGGTGCGGCCGCGGATCGTCATCGGCGTGCCGTCGGAGATCACACCGGTCGAGAAGCGGGCGGTGCGCGACTCGGCGGAGCAGGCCGGCGCGTCGGAGGTCTACCTGGTCGAGCAGGCGATGATGGCGGCCATCGGCGCCGGCCTGCCGATCACCGAGCCTTCCGGCAACATGATCGTCGACATCGGCGGCGGCACCAGCGACGTCGCCGTCATCTCGCTGGCGGGCGCGGTCTACAGCCGTTCGCTGAAGGTCGCGGGCAACGAGCTCGACGAGGCGATCATCAACTACCTCAAGCGGCGCCACAACCTGCTGATCGGCGAGCGCACCGCCGAGCTGGTCAAATTCGAGCTCGGCTCGGCCTACCCACTGAAGGAAGAGCTGCGCATGGAGATCAAGGGCCGCGACCTGGTGGAGGGCGTGCCCAAGACGCTGGTCATCACCGACGTCGAGGTGCGCGAGGCGCTGGCCGAGCAGATCTCGGCCATCGTCGAGGCGGTTCGTCAGGCTCTGGAGCGGACCCCGCCGGAGCTCTCGGCCGACATCATGGACAAAGGGATCGTTCTCTCGGGCGGCGGCGCTCTGATCCGCAATCTCGACCAGCGTCTGCGCGAAGAGACCGGGCTGCCGGTGGTTCAGGCGGACGACCCACTGTGCTCGGTGGTGCTGGGTACCGGCCGGGTGCTCGAAGACATCAACCTTCTGCGCAAGGTCTCACTACGGTAGCGAGTGAATCAACGCTGGAATCTGACCCTCCTCATCGCTCTCCTTCTGGGACAGCTGATCTTGTTGTCCGCGAACTCGAAGTCGCGCGGTAGCACCCTCGAGAGCCTCATGCTGGGCGCTCTCGGGCCGATCGCCCACACCGCCGCCTTCTTCAGCGACGGCCTGACCGGCATCTCGGACTCGTTCCGGCTCGCCAGCACGCTGCGCAAGGAGAATCAGCAGTTGCGGCGCGAGCTCGAGACGATGCAGGATTCATTGGTGCGGCTCCACGGCGTCGAGGAGGAGCTGGCGAGGCTGTCGCGCTTCTCCGGCTACACCCGGCCGGAGACCGGCGGATTCTTCGTCGCCGACGTGGTCTACGTCGACCAAACCTCCTGGCTGCGCACCCTGGTCGTGTATACGGGGACGGCGAAGCCGCGCCACAACCAGCCGGTGGTTACGGCATCTGGGCTGGTCGGCCGGATCGTGGTGCCCGCCGAGCCCTACGCCAAGGTTTTGCTGGTCACTGACCGCGCGGCCTCGGTCAGCGCCATGATCCAGCGCACGAGGCGCCGCGGCATCATTCGAGGAGGCGGCGAAGAGTCGCTCTTTCTGGACAACATCCCGCTGCAGGAGGCCGTGCGGCTCGGAGACCAGGTGGTGACCGCCGGCATCGACGGCGTCTTCCCGCGTGGGATTCCTATCGGCCTGGTGAGTCAGGTGGAGCCGGGGCCGGAGCTCTTTCACCGGATCTGGGTGACGCCGCACATCGATTTCGCGCTCCTGGACCAGGTCCGCGTGCTCACCGAGGAGATCGTTCCGGGCGAGATCAAAGAGGCACTCTCCGGTGAGGAAGGGCCGACGCGATGAAGCTGTTGCGGTTCGTCGTCGGCTTGATCTGCGCCACGTTGCTGCAGGCTCTCGGGCTGCGCTTCTTCTCGCACTTCTCGCTGGTGATCGATCCCTTCCTGATCCTGGTCGTCTACCATAGCCTCGACAGCACGCCCGCCTGGAGCTCGATCGGCGGCTCGGTGGCCGGCTTGGCGCAGGACGCGCTGAGCGGCGGCCTCTACGGCTTGCACGGATTCGCCAATACGCTCGTCGGCTACGCGTCGGCGCGCCTGCAGCAACGACTGGTCATCCAGCAGCCGGCTCAGGTAGGTTTGCTCTTCATCCTGGCCGCGGCTTTCCAACTGGCCGTCCTGGCGTCGCTCCAGTTCTTGCTGGTGAGCGGCGCCGAGCTGCCCGACCTGGGAACCATGACGGCCCGGATGATCTCCTCCGGCGTGTTGGGTACGGCACTCTATGTTCTGGCGCGCAACTCCCGCGATTGGGGCGCCCGCTGGCGCGCCCGGCGCAGCCGGCGACTGAAGATATAGGCGACAGATATAGGCGAGTGAAGATCTGAGAGCCGAGAACCTTGATGAAGATTCGACAACACCGCACCGAGCTGATCAGGAGAGTCGCTCGCCTGAACGGAGCCACCCAGGTGGTGCTGGCGCTGATCGCCGCCGGCTACTGGCTGGTGCAGGTCGCCGAAGGCTCCTACTATCGCGAGCTGGCCGATCACAACCGGCTCCGCAAGCTGACCATCGAAGCGCCGCGCGGATTGATCGTCGACCGTCACGGTCGGCCGCTGGTCGAGAACACGCCGAGCTACTCGCTGCTGATCGACCGCAGCTTGAGCGCCTCGTTGCCGGACAGCGTCGACTTCGCCGCCCGCATCCTCGACCAGCCGGGCTCCGTGCTGCAGCAGATTCTCGAATCCCACCGCTCGACGCCCGCGTTCCAGCCGGTGCTCCTCGCCGAGGGCCTGTCGCTGGCTCAGCTGGCGCGCGTCAAGGTGGAGCAGCTGGAGCAGCCCGAGTTCCTGATCGAGGTCGAGCATCTGCGCCTGTACCGGCACGCCCATCAGACGGCTCACGTGCTCGGCTATCTCGGCGAGGTGACAAACGCCGACTTGGGCGTACCCGAAAGCCCGTACCGGCCCGGGGACCTGTTGGGCAAGAAGGGGCTCGAGGGGCTCTACGAGGAGCATCTCCGCGGCGACACCGGCGAGCAGGTGGTGGTCGTCGACAGCCGCGGACAGTTGATCGAGGAATACGATCGCGTGCCGGCCGAAAGTGGCCGGGACCTGCAGCTGACGCTCGACCTGCGGCTCCAGCAGGCGGCCGCCGAGCTGCTCGGCGAGCGGGTCGGCGCGATCGTCGCGCTCGACCCGCGCCAGGGAGAGATCCTGGCGATGGTCTCGGCGCCCTCGTTCAACCCCAACCACTTCGCTCGCAGGCTCGACCTCGCCGAATGGCGCGAGCTGCTGGATCATCCGCACCACCCGCTGCAGAACAGGGCGTTGCAGAACACCTATCCTCCAGGCTCGGTGTTCAAGGTGGTCATGACCCTGGCCGGCCTGGACCGGGGTCTGATCGATCCCGAGGGGACCGTCGCCTACTGTCGCGGCTACTCCAAGATCTACAACAATCGCTACCGATGCTGGCGTGCTTCCGGGCACGGCTCGGTGAATCTGCGCAGCGCGCTGAAGGGCTCCTGTAACGTCTACTTCCACCAACTGGGACAGAAGCTGGGCATCGATCAGATCGCCAGCTACAGCAGGATGCTCGGCCTGGGCTCGAAGACCGGCATCGATCTCTCGGGCGAGAAGTCCGGCCTGGTGCCGGACAGCAGCTGGAGCCTCGAGGCGCGCGGCGCGCCGTGGTATCCCGGCGAGACGATCTCGGTGGCCACCGGCCAGGGACCGATCCTGGTCACCCCGCTGCAGATCGCGTCGTTGATGGCCACGGTCGCCAACGGCGGGCACATCGTGCGCCCGCACCTGGTCCGCGGCACGGACGATTCGGGCCAGGTCCCGACCAGCACGCGGCTGCCGCTGGCGGCCGAACATCTTGCCCTGGTCCGTGACGCCTTGTGGAGCGTGGTGAACGAGCCGGGAGGCACGGGCGGCGCCGCCGCGATCGACGGGCTGGACATCGCCGGCAAGACCGGCACCGCCCAGGTCATCACCCAGGAGCGGCGCCTGAAAAACGAAGACCTGGCGCCGGAGAATCGTGATCACGCCTGGTTCGCCTCGTTCGCGCCGCGCGAGGATCCCCGTCTGGTGGTGGTCGTCTTCGTGGAGCACGGCGGCGCCGGTTCGAAGGCCGCGGCGCCCCTGGCCCGGACTCTGTATGAACAGTTTTTCCAAGCCTATCTCGCGCATCGCCCCACTGACCTCGGATGACGCCTCGCCGCTACGGCGGCTAGGCAACGTCCACTGGGGTCCGTTGGCCGCGGCTCTGTGCCTGTCATTCATCGGCCTGGCGACCGTGCACAGCGCCAGCGCGGATCTGCCCATCGATCACCTGCCCAAGCAGGCCTTGTGGGTCGCGATCGGCTGTGTCGCGCTGACTGTGATCTTCTCGATCGGTTACCACCGGCTGGTCGCCCTGTCGCCGATCCTCTACGCGCTCGGCCTCGGACTCCTGATCCTGGTCTTGATCCTCGGCCACCGCTCCGGCGGCGCCAAGAGCTGGTTCGCGATCGGCCCGGTATCGATCCAACCGTCGGAGTTCGCCAAGCTGGCCACCGCACTGCTGCTGACCCGATACCTGTCCCTGATCAAGAGTCCGACCCTGCGGGTGCGCGAGATCGTCACTGTCTGCGCGCTCGCCGGCGTGCCGATGGTGTTGATCGCGCTCGAGAACGATCTCGGCAGCGCCGCGATGTTCCTGCCCGTGGCCGGTGCCCTGCTCCTGGTCTGTGGTGTGCGCTGGCGCCAGCTGTTGCTCGCCGGGCTTCTGGGCGCGGTGCTGGCGGCCGGGATGTGGAGCTTCGGCATGCGCGAGTATCAGCGCACGCGAATCGTGAGCTTCTTCTCGCCCGATCAAGATCCGCTGGGAGCCGGATACCAGGTGCGCCAGAGCAAGATCGCGGTCGGCTCGGGTCAGTGGCTGGGACGCGGCTACATGCAGGGCACCCAGAGCCAGCTGAGGTTCCTGCCCGAGCGCCATACCGACTTCATCATGGCGGTGCTGGCCGAGGAGTGGGGCTTTCTGGGGGTCGTCGCCGTGCTCGGCCTCTATAGTCTCTTCGTCACCACCGGCGCCAACATCGCGATGCGCAGTCGCGACCGGGCGGGGATTCTGCTGGTGGTGGCGCTGCTGGCGATGTTTGCCTTTCACGCCCTGTACAACGCGGCGATGGTCGTGGGACTGTTGCCAGTCACCGGTATCCCCTTGCCATTCCTGTCGTACGGCGGGTCGTTTACACTGGTCAACTTCCTGGCAACCGGCCTGATCCTGAACGTCGACTTCAGGCGGTACGTCAACCGCTAGCGAAGAGCTGGATTCACGATGAACAAGAAGATGCTCATCGAGTGCGACCCGCACCAGATCCGCATCGCGATCCTGGAACAGGATCGTCTGGCCGAGCTGTTCATCGAGCGCCACCATCAACTCGGTGTGGTCGGCAACATCTACCAGGGGCGCGTCAACCGCGTTCTGCCGGGCATGCAGGCGGCTTTCGTCGACATCGGTCTCGACCGCGACGCCTTCCTCTACGTCAGCGAAGTCTCCGATCCCCTGGCGACCTTCGACCAGGTCGAGGCCCGGGAGGCGAGCTCCGACGAGCAGCCGGCTCCGATCGAGCCCGACCTCGACGGCGAGCGGGACGACGAGCAGGAGGAGCAGGAGGAACAGGACGACGAGCCGCGCGAGCGCCCCTCGATCGACCAGCTCCTGAAGCCCGGCCAGGAGCTCATGGTGCAGGTGCTCAAGGACGCGTTGCCCAACAAGGGCGCGCGCGTCACCACCCAGATCACCCTTCCGGGTCGCTCGCTGGTGCTACTCCCCAGCGTGTCTCATCTCGGCGTTTCGCGACGAATCGAAGACGAAGAGGAACGGCTTCGCCTGCGCACCATGCTCGAGGGCCTGCAGCCACCCGGATCGGGCTTGATCGTGCGCACCGCGGGCGAAGGCAGTGATCGCGAAGAGCTCGAGAGCGACCTCGCCTACCTGCAGAAGCTCTGGCAGCGGATTCGCCGCCGGAGCGAGAGCGTGCGCGCTCCGACCCTGATCCACCGCGATCTCGACGTCGCCCTGCGGGTGGTGCGCGACTACCTGACGATCGATTACAGCGTCATCTGGGTCGACGGCGAGGAGACCTACGAGCGCCTGGTCGATTTCGTGGACCAGATCAAGCCCTCGATGCTCGGTCGGGTCAAGCTCTTCGAGCAGGACTCGGGCCTGTTCGAACGCTTCGCTATCGACGACGAGATTGAGGCGGCACTCAAGACCAAAGCGTGGCTCAAGTCGGGCGGCCACATCGTGATCCATCCCACCGAGGCGTTGATCGCCATTGACGTCAACACCGGGCGCTACGTCGGGCGCCACAACCTCGAAGACACGGTGCTGACCACCAACCTCGAGGCGGTGCAGGAAATCGTGCGGCAGATCCGCCTGCGGAACCTGGGCGGAATCATCGTCATCGACCTCATCGACATGGAAGAGCCGGAGCACCGCGAGCGAGTCTCCCAGGCACTGGCTGACGAAATGGCCAAAGACCGCGCCAGGAACAAGGTCCTCTCCATCTCCGAGTTCGGCCTGGTGGAGATCACCCGCAAGCGCAGCCGGCCGAGCCTGGAGCGTCTCCTGACCCAGCCCTGCCCGTACTGCCGGGGCACTGGGCGCATCAAGTCCCTGGCGACGATCAGTCTGGAGCTCCGGCGGCAGATCCTCAGACAGCGCAGCCGCTTCCAGGAGAGAGAGGTCCTGCTGCGGGTCCACCCGGACGTGGCGCGCGCACTGCAACAAGAGAACCTGCCCGTCCTGCGAGAGCTCGAGCAGGAGCTGAATACCGACATCCTGCTCCAGAGCGACCCCGGGCTACATCACGAGCGCTTCGATATCCTCGAAGTCTAGAGCCGCGCCTGTTTCTCGAGACCGCGGCCCGACCAGGAGATGGCGACCGAATCCCATCCCGCCGAGCTCGACTTGCCGGCGACCGAACGCTTCGATCTCGAAGGCGTCTACGGCGAGATCGTCGCCGAGCTCGAGCCGGCCGACCTGGAGGGCGAGATCCGCCGACTGAGCGATCCGTCCGCGGCCGAGGAGACCATCCATTGGGGGCGGAACTACCTCTACCGCAGCCATCTCGAAACCCCGGCAGGGCGCGTCGAGGTGGTGGTCAAGCAGTTTCGCAACCAGGGCCTGCGTCAACGTCTGCGGCGGCGCTTCGCCGGCAGCAAGGCGCTGCGCAGCTGGCGGATCGCCCGCGCCTTCCAGGCCGCCGGTCTGAAGACGGCCGAGGCCGTGCTGCTGATCGAATCGAAGCATCCGGAAGGGGCGTCGTTCTTCGTCTCACGCTACCTGGACGACATGATCGAGGCGCGCTATCTGCTGCGTGCCGCCAACAGGCATGCGGAAGCTCAGGAGTTCCCCAGCCTCGACATGAACGCCTTCCTGGGAGAGATGGGAAGGGTCCTGGCGCGCATGCACGCGGCCGGTTTCTTTCACCGCGACCTGTCGATCGGAAACGTGCTGGTACCGGCACGGCTCGGGGAAATCGGGCCCCGCGACCTCTATCTCATCGACCTCAACCGCGCCCGGCGCGTCGGTCGCCTGAGCTCGACTCAGAAGACCCGCGATCTCTGCCGCCTGGCGATCTTCCGACCCGAGCAGCAGAAGATCTTTCTCGACGCCTATTGGGGCGACGGCGGTGCTGGGCCGTACCGGACGGCTCTCTACAAGCTCTACCACCATGGTTTCCTCGCCCGCATCGGTGCCAAGAAGGCCCTGCGTGCCTGGACCGGGCGGGTTCGCGACTGGTTCCGCCCCCGGCGCGCCCATGCCCACATCCCGGAGGCGCCGAGCGGCGCGTCGGCGCGCGACAAGATTGTCTGGGACCATCTCTCGGATCAACCCCACCAACACGCCGGCCGACTCGAAAAACTCACCGTGCGGCTCGCGGACGCCCCCAGTCACCTGCGCCAGACCGCCACTTTCCTGGCGGCCATGCCGCGTGTCTGGGGGCGGTACCGGAAGCTGCGTGAAGAGCTCTACACCCGAGAAGTGCCCTGGCAGGGTTTGGGCGTCTGCGTGCGCCCGTTCCCGGAGGCGCCGGAGGCGCTGCTCGCGGCACTCGACGACCTGGGCACCGACAAGGTCCTGCTGAGACTCCACCCCTGGGAGGATGATCACGAGGCCGAGGCCGACCTCGCCGCGGAGCTCTCCCGGCGCGGCTACGACCTGGCCTTCTCGCTGCCCCAGAACCGTCAGCTGGTGCGCGATCCGGAGCGCTGGCGCCGCAAGATCGAGGAACTCGGCGAGTTGTTCACACCCTATGGAGGCGACTTTCAGGTCGGCCAGGCGATCAATCGCAGCAAGTGGGGCGTGTGGCGAACCAGCGAGTACCTGGACCTGGTCGCGAGCGCCTCGGAGATCTTGAGACGGTACCCGGACGTGCGGATCCTGGGGCCGGCGGTGATCGACTTCGAGTACCACGTCACGACCGCGATCCTCAATCACGGCCGCAAGGACGCATTCTTCGACATCGTGGCCAGTTTGCTTTACGTCGACCGCCGCGGCGCCCCGGAGCAGACCCAGTTGGGTTTCGACACCATCGGCAAAGTGGTACTGCTCAAGGCGATCGCCGAGACCGCCCGCGGCTCCGGACCCGAGTCCTGGGTTACCGAGGTCAACTGGCCGCTCTGGGAGGGACCCCACTCCCCGGCCGGGCGCACTGTCTCGGTAGACGAGGACAAGCAGGCCGACTACCTCGCTCGCTACTATCTTCTGGCGCTCGCCACCGGCGCGGTGGAGCGAGTGTACTGGTGGCAGCTGATCGCCCGCGGCTACGGCCTCGCCGTGCCCGCCGCCTGCAAGGGCTCGCGAACCGAGCTGATCCGGCGCCCGGCGTTCGACGCGCTAGCGACCCTCGCCCGCGAGCTCCGCGACAGCCTTTTCGTGCGACCACTGGCGTCACCTGACGGCACCTACCTCTACCTGTTTCGCTTTTCGGACAACCGCGAGTGCGTGGTGGGCTGGAGCGTTGGCGGAGGTCGCCGAGCCACCCTTCCCCGGCCCGCCAAGACCCTCGTCGAGAGGGGCGGCGAGCGCTCTCGGGCGCCTGAGAGAACCGAGGTCGAGCTCTCTCCAGCGGTCAGATTTTTTCACCTTTAGTCTCAAATTGGGTGTCTGGCGCCATTTCTTGGCCATTTGACCATCTCTATTCGGCTTTGCGGGAGCCAACGAGTAAGCTGCTGGTCAGCGAGAAAATGACTGCGGGCGGCCGGCCTTCTGAGGGCCCGGTCTTGGCTTGAGAAACGAGTCTCAGGCCAACCGTCAGTCCAGAAAGTTCAACGTTCGACCAGAACAGGGAGGTTTTGAGCATGTTGGCTGGTCACTCCCACAAGCTCCTAGAAGAGGCCGCATCAGAATCGATCGAGCGCATCCAGCTCGATCGCCGCAAGGCGCCGCAACGCCTCAAACCGTTGCTCGCCTACATCGAAGAGAATCTCTTCAACCCGACGCTCGACGTCAATCAGCTCAAGCGCAGCTGCGGGGTCCGCGACAACTCGGTTCCCATTCAGTTCCACTCCGCCGTCGGGCGTCCGCCTCATGGCTACATCGAGGATCGCCGGCTCGAGACCGCCTGCAGGTTGTTGGCGGACACCAATCTCAAGATTTGGCAGATCTCCGAGCTGCTCGGCTACTCCAGCATCCAGGTGTTCAGCCGCGCCTTCTCGCGCTGGTCGGGGCAACGCCCGACCCTGTTCCGCAAGAAAGCGCGCCGCGGCAACGA
Source organism: bacterium (assembly GCA_024226315.1). Classification (GTDB taxonomy): domain Bacteria; phylum Acidobacteriota; class Thermoanaerobaculia; order Multivoradales; family J023; genus JAAELT01. The sequence goes on from JAAELT010000463.1 coordinate 59,748, forward strand.
GTACGACGCCGGCCCGGAGTCGGAGAGCACCAAGGGGAGCCGCTACGACCGTTCCCTGGTTGCCACCGAGTCCCTGCGCAAAGCGCTGGACGGTGAGCTGGCACACGAGGAAGCTGGCACCCTGATCGAGAGGCTGCTACAACTCTACCCGACGCACAGCGACATCGACGGCGACGCCCCAGAGCTGACCGATGACGACGCGCCCACCGGCGGCCTGGCCACGGAAGCGGCGCAGCGACAGGCCGAGACGGCTCAGCTGAGGGGCAACGCCCACGATCGCTACCAGGCCGAGACGATCTGGAACAAGCTGGAGGGCGAGGACGCCGAGCGCCAGAACGCCATCCTGGCCGAGACCACCCTGACCTCGGCGGCGCTATTCCATTTCCTGCTCGACAAGAGCAGCGAGATCGGCCGCGAAGACCCCCAGGGCGGCGTTCTCGTCGCCGATCTGGCTCTCGTGTCGCTCGAGTCGGTGATCCGCAGGAAAGGCGACGAACAGCACTTCGCCAATCTCAAGGCGCAGGCCTGGACGCGCATCGCCAGCGCACGGAGCCTGGCCCTGGACCTGCGCGGCGCCGAGGAAGGCCTCGCCGAGGCCGGGCGCTTCGTCGAGCTGGGCGGACGCGTGCCCGAGATCGAGACCGACTGCATGATCTTCAAGGCCACCTTGCGGCGCGACCAGCGCCGGTTCCTCGAGGCGCGTGAGATTCTCGAGCAGGCCCTGGCCCTGTGCCCCGAGGACAACGCCGGCCTGCAGGTGAAGACCATGCTCGTCCAGGCGTCGGTGCGGTTCGAGGAAGGCAGCCCCGCGGCCGCCATCCCGTTTCTCGAGCAGGCGCTGCTCCTGGCCGACGAGTCTGCCGGTATGACCCTGACGCTCGCCGTCTACCATAACCTGGTCGCGGCCTACTCCGAGGCCGGCCAGTACGAGAAGGCGGTTGCCCTGATGCCGGCGACGCGGCGGCTGGCCCTCGAGCACGGCACCAGCTACAGCAGGATCCGTTTCCGCTGGCTCGAGGGAGTGATCGCCCGCGGGCTGGGTGACTTCGATAGTGCCGAGGAAGCGATGCTCGAAGCGCGGGACGCCTTCTCCGCTCTGGGCGACGGGTTCTCCACCGCCCTGGTCTGTCTCGATCTGGCCGACATTTACGCCCGGCAGGATCGAAATACCGACCTTGTCGCGCTGTGCGCGTCGATGACCCCGGTCTCCGAGACGCTGCAGCAGCACCGCGAGGCGGTCGTGGCGCTCAAGCTCTTCCAGCGAGCCGCGGAAGAGCGCAGCATGACGACCATCGTCGTCGAACGGGCACGGAAGGCACTGCTGCAGAGCCGGAGGCGGCCCTCCGTCTGACGAGCAAAAAACGAGGCCGCCCGATGCATCCGGGCGGCCTCTCGTAGGTCCATTACCGCGCGGACCCGAGCCCCGAGCCCACCGAGCTTCTGCTCGACGGCTCGGGGCTTTCCTCGTCAATCGCCGTCATCAGTCTTTTCCGTACGGGTCGATGAAGATGCCCGACCTGCCGCCGCCGTCCTGCCCGTACGGGTCGATGAAGATGCCCGACCTGTCCCCGTCGTCCTGCCCGTACGGGTCTATGAAAATGCCCGATCTGCCCCACAGAGACCGGATCGAGCTCCAGATCGACTCCCAGAGCGTGACCCCTCGCTCGAGCTCGTTCACGCCCTCGGCCCGCTGGCTCGGTTCCAGGAGACCGGCATCCGCGGATTGAGGCACCGCAAGCAGCAGGCACAAGGCCAACGTCAAAGCCGCGATCGCGTTCCTGCAAGTTCCCTTAGACATCTTCCTCTTCTCCTTCCCAGCAGGTCTTTCTCCTCCCAACATGAGAGGAGATGCCCACCGGCAGAAGAAGACTAATCGCTCATCAGAGAAATCAACTAGCGAAACGGCGCCTCTTAACAAAGAGAGCGGTTTTTTTGCCCTTTTGAGGTCTATCTATCTAATCAATGTATCCGAGAGCCCGCAATTGCTCGATGCTCTCTTCATCCAGCGAGGGCGGTGGCAACTCATCGGAAGCTGCCAGACCCTCCCGCACCTGCTCCAGCCACTCGGCGAGCTGCCCCGAGGGCTCGGACTTCAGCTCGACCAGGCTGCGCAACTCCGCGGCGTCCTCGGAGAGGTCGAAGATCCGCCGATTGCCGCTCCTGACCCGCAGGACTTCCTTGCCGCTCTCTTCGATCCTGCCGACTTCGAGAAGGCCCTGGCGGCGAGCATTGGTGGAGCCTCCTCGGGCCGCCCCTTTGTGGGCCTGGTAGTGGGTGATCCGTGCCGACGGCTCGTCCGCCCGGCCTGACAGCACGGGCGACCAGTCGAACCCGCGAAGCGCCGTCGGCACCTCCAGGCCGAGAAGTCCCAGGACCGTCGGCGTGAGGTCCAGCAGGGAGGCCGGAGCGTCGATGGTGCGGGGCTCGACGGTGCCGTTCCAGGCGAAACCCAGCGGAATGTGGAGCGTGGCGTCGTAGAGATGCCGGCCATGGCCCCAGTAGTCGTGCTCGCCGAGGCTCTCGCCGTGATCGCTGGCGAACAGGATCAACGTCTCGCCGCGAGGTGCCTTGGCCGAGATGCCCGCGATGAGCTCACCGATGGCTCGGTCGACGAAGGCGACCTCGGTGTCGTAGCGGTCCTTGGGGCCGGGGTCGCTGGAGGTGATGCCGAGCTCCGACGCGAACTCCTTGTGGAAGCGGTACGGCTCGTGCGGCTCCACGTAGTGGACCCAGGTGAAGAACGGCCGCCGGGAGCTCTCGAAATGCTCGTCGACCCAGGCCAGGGTCTTCTCGGTCAGGTCCTTCGCGGTCGCCTCGGCGAACCACATGCCGAACCAGCGCTTGCGGTCGAACACCTCGTCGAAGCTCATGAAGTGCTCGCCGAGGCCCGAGAGCTGGTTTTTGAGCGTCCAGTTGCCGATGAAGGCCGAAGTCTTGTAGCCGCGTTGCTGGAGGATCTTCGGCAGCGACGCCAGGCCGGGGCGCATCTTGAGGCCGTTGCGTGTGGTGCCGTGCTCGTGCGGGTAGAGCGAGGTCAGCATGGAGCACATCGACGGCGCCGTCAGCGGCTCGGGCACCCGCGCCTGGGTGAAATGCACGCCGTCCTCGAGCAGGGCGTCGATGTTGGGGGAGGTGGGCCGCCGGTAGCCGTTGACGGAGACGCGGTCGTAACGCAGGGTGTCGACAGTGATGATCACCACGTGCGGCAGCTTCGCCGGCGGTTCCGCCGCCGCGGCACAGGCCCATAACAGCCCGCACCAGGCGAGAGCCGCCCACAGCATGCTGGATCTGATGGTGTCTCGTCTCATCGAGCTAACGGGTGACCCATACAACAAACCCCCGAGCTGATCGGGGGTGGATTCTGTCGGGGTTGGCTCCTCGGGAGGGACTTGAACCCCCAACCAATCGGTTAACAGCCGATTGCTCTACCATTGAGCTACCGAGGAACGGAGTACCCCCGCGGTCCCGGGGGAGGATCGATTCTAGGGCGCAGGCCTTCGGCTGTCAATGCCCGCCGCTTCGCCAGCGGGCTCGGCAACCTCGGCAAAGGTGCCGCCTGTGAGGCGTCGCAGATCCTCCGGGCTCAGCTCGATCTGCAGCCCTCGGCGGCCGGCGCTGACGTAGATGGTGGGGTAGTCCTCGGCCGAGGAATCGATGATCGTCGGGAGCCGGCGCTTCTGCCCCAGGGGGCTCACGCCACCCATCACATAGCCCGTCGATCTCTGCACCTCGGACGGGTCGGCCATCGCCGCCTTCTTCGCCCCGGCGGCCTTGGCGATGAGCTTCATGTTCAGCATCGACGACACGGGAACCACGCCCACGGCCAGCTTCTTGCCGAGGCTCACGACCAGGGTCTTGAAGATCCGTGCCTCCGGTACTCCCAGCTTCTCCGCGGCTTCCGGACCGTAGGCTTCGCTCGCCGGGTCGTGGGCGTACCTGTGGACCCGGTGAGCGGCCTTGCTCTTCTCGAGCACGTTGATCGCGGGAGTCATCTCGCTGGTTCTACGCCACTCTCGTTTTCCCCTGCATCTCAACCCGCCTTCTGCAAGCGAGGAATCGCTTCTTTCGGTCGATTCACCGCCAGATCGTGGTTGGCCTGAAGGCTGATCCAGAACTCTGGAGTGGTATCAAACGCTTGAGATAGCAGCCAGGCGGTCTGTGGAGTTACGCCGCGCTTTCCGCGAACGATCTCATTGATCCGCTGTACCGGGACCCCCAGATGCTCTGCGAGGGCAACCTGTGTAAGCGCTAGAGGTTCGAGGAACTGCTCATGAAGGATCTCTCCAGGATGAGTGGGAATCCGGTTTTCGGGTAGCATGATTCCTGCCTTTCAGCCACGATGATAGTCGACTATTCGGACTCCATGGGCATCTGCGGCCTCCCATCGAAAGATGAGACGCCACTGATTGTTGATGCGAACGCTGTTACGTGCCACTACCCAAACCTACTTCGTGACCGGCGCTTAGAGAGAGACACAGAACGACCCAAGCCAAGCGCGCGGCGTAGCCGACCGCTTCGGCGAAGTGTTCTGCGTCTTTCTCTCCACCTAGCTGCAGACATTGCCCAAGTCTCCGGACAGCATAACTGTGTCTGGAACGTGAAACTGAGGGCCCGTGAAACCGGGGGAGCGGTCCGCCTGACTAAACGTGTTCTGCAGCATCACGAGGCGCTCTAGTTTCTAACGACTGCACAAAGTTCATCGATTCCCTCTCGTAGTTCTCCCAATGTCTTCTTTCCGAGATCGGTCCAAAACCTCGGCGTGGTATCCGATCCTAAAATCTCCAAGTCGACCGGAGCTCTGGGAAGAGTAATCCTCTCTTCCCCCTCTACAGTTACCATTGATGACTCCAGGTATTCCAAATACCTGACTGGAATCGCGGCGTATGCGCGCGTGGCCACCCCGTCATCAATATCATATCGCTCCACATGTTGAAGGCTGAATCTTAGTGTTCCGTCGTCATCCTTGACAACCCTGACAAGGGCGAAACAAGTGAAGAATTCAATCAAAGCAACTCGTTCGGCGATCCTCTGCTTCAAGTCCTTCCTAAGTGGAGGAATGCTGGGCTCAATCTCCTGCCATTCGCTTGCGAACGCGCGGGAACTGTAAATAATTGCTGCTATCTCTTCGTCCCCTCCGGCGAGGCCCGCCTCAGCCGCCGCTTCCAGTGAGGCGACGTATTGGTCCAACGCTAACGACAAGGGTTCGGCGGACGTTCCTTCACAGTCCCCACGTGCGCACGCTGACGCGAGAACGATAGCGGACAACACTAGGCTGTGTGATTTCTTTATCTTGCCAGGTTGTGTGCTTCCCGTCCCAGTGCCTAAGGGCCGATTGCGGTCGTTGCCGACGCTCCCCCGCTGGTTGGTCCGATACTCTCGAGAACCTAGCGCACTGACTGCAGATCTCCTCGATACATTCGACAATCTAAACGCTACTCTCCCGATCCCTGCCAATGGCCCTTGGCACGTGTACGCGATCATCTCGGTTCCTCCAGAACAGTTTCTCTCGTCGCACCTTGTTAGCATTCCGCCATCCTGATGCAGAACGTCTTGCGTAACCGGGCGGCGGCCGCTGAGGTCGATTCTCAGACTCCGAGTAACCCGCCGCTCCGGTTCACGCATTTGTTAGCACCTACTCCGCCTGTCTCAGGTCGAAATCCAACCGCTTCGAGCTAAGCTCGCCCGCCTCAAACGGCAGTTCGATGAAGAGCACTCCGTCAGAATCTCGAATGTGCAACACGAACACTATATTGCTGCCACCGCTAGTCAGTCGTGACTCGTAAGGGCCGGCCCTAAGGACCGCAACATACTCCCGAGCATCACCGGGCGCGATCACATGGCCGTCCTTGCGATCCGATGCTCCGGTTGTCTCAAGGCGTATGCGACCGGTCGGGAGTTCACCAGCCGTTAATCGGCCTGTGTGAAAGGGTGTTCGTACGAGGTGGTAATCCAAAAGAGGCCTCACCTCGATGTCAGATTCGGTACTGTTGGATACCCTAACCGGCACTTCGAAAGCCGTTTCTTCCGTAGCGCTAAAGCGGTCGATGAGATTGCCCAGATTAAGCAACAAGACGGTGATAGCGATGAGGAATGTCGCAAACGCCGGCCCCTTGGAGCCAAATGATCTGATGCGCTGGATTACACTTGACCGTCGTGGAGGACTCAGCGGATTATTGAACCCATCCACAAGCTGCGGAGGCTGCTTGCCTCCGCCTGCATCGAGCTTCTCTGGATCATGTTCCGACATACGAATGGGTCCGTAGAAGTGCGCTATGGCTCGTGCTGCCAACGACTGAGCTCCGCTACCGCTCTTAGCGGTCGGCTGAAGCGTGGGGTTAGCACTCCGTACGTATCGCTACTTGTCATCGATCAACCCAGGCGAGGTACCACCCACCTCGGTCACGCTCCCTCAGTCAATCGGTCGCCCGGCTGCCTTGATTCAAGCAATGGCCGCCAACGGAGCCTACCACGGCCCACAGGCAGATGGCTCTCCATACCTCCCGTCCCGGAGGTCAGCAGACATCAGAATCTCGGCTCTCGAGGCCGTCGATGGGCATGTCAGCGCTACGCTGCGATGGTCGGGATGGGGTTCGCTAGGCTGAGGAAGATCCCGCGGACGTTCACACACGACGGGCGCAAGCGATTCGGGGAGCTGAATCTACCTCGCCCAGTAGCTGAGGAACTCGAGCCGGTTCTCCATCTGCTCGGGAGACAGCTCGCCGAACAGTGTCAGAAGTGCGCGGAGCTGAGCTCCGACTGAACGGCGCTGCCGCGGCTCGACAACGATCCCCGCATGCATCTTGCCCTCATCGAGGTACTCTCTGTGCAGGGCACAGAAGTGGCCGACGTTGCAGGTGAAGAGCACGCGCTGTGCCGAGGCTGCGTGCGCTAGGTGGTCCTCGTCGCTACGCTCGATCATCCCTGCTTCGAGCGCTGTCTCTACCTCCACGCCACGCCCTCTCAGAGCTCGTACGAGAGCTCGGTTCATCGAGTCCTCGTCGAGATAGAGACGGACTGTCATCAGCCGGCCAGTCTCGGCGCGAACTCCCTCTCGAGGGCTCTGGCTTCGGCCTCCTGAGCTTCGAGGTCCGACTCGATTTCTTCCCGATTGGCGTGGTAGTACGCGAGTGCCGCGTGGACCTGTGCGAGGGACAGATGGCCGAAGTTGTCGGCGATCTCTTCCGGGCTCAGACCGAGCTTGTACCAGCTCACCACCCTCAGGACGGTGACACCAGTTCCGGCGATCCGAGGACGGCCTTCCCGGATATGTGGATCGCGGGCGATGAACTCACCTATGTTGTGGACTTCCGACATCAGCTTCTCCTCGCAATCGGCACTCTACCACGTGCCATCATCGCCTCGGCCCGCCCCTGGACGCCGCGGCGGCGGCCGCCGCCAGCTCCGTATCCCTCTCTTTGACCGACTCTCCACCCAGCCGGCGAGGTTGGGCCAAGGTGCCCCCCGGGTCAGATCGCGAGGAAGCAAGCCTCAGGCGCCGGGGATGTCGCCGGAGACGAACCGTGGCAGTAGCCACGGCCGACTGCGGAGCAGGGTGACGATCGGGGGCGGCTCGGCAGGGTGGTGGCGCTGGCGACGCGGAGGACCCTCGAGCTCGAGATCGAGCCTACCGCCGGCGCTCTCGATCCGTTCGAAGGCCTCGAGCGCGGCGCGCAGAACCGCGCGCTGGCCGGCGGCGTCCCCAGGGGCGCCGAGAGGCCGCGCGCCGGGAAAGCCGATGCCCGCCACCCGCGGGGCGCTGCTCGGACAGCGGCCTGGCGAGCGGCGTCCATGGAACGAGTCTCTCCGGTTCGCGCGCCATCCAGGCCTGCATCACCTTGCGGGTGGCGAAGTCGACGTAGCGGAAGGAGTCGACGGTGCTCACGGGGCTCCCTCTCGACAATTGTAGCGGCCCGGGCCGCCCGGCAGGGTCTGGGGCATTTTCATAGACCTCGCCGGCCGCCCCGCAGGGCCTGGGAACAACGGTACATATCGTGTCCAATTCGGCGACCGGCCTCTCCCATCGGCAGAAAAATGTTCTTCCCCTGCCTAAAGGTACTCTTGTCGTGCACCGGAAATGTTGTTCCCCGTCCAGGGGGAACAACATTCGGACGCTGAAAATGTTGTTCCCCCTGCTCGGGAAGGGCTCTCGCGGGCCGGAAATGTCCTGCCCCGGGCTCCCGGGACGTCTTCCGCGGCCCGAGAATGTACCTATCATGTCCAGGTGAGCGGCTCTCCGGTCCCGAAAATGTCTTCCTCCCAGGCCGGGAGACGACATTTCGGGCGCAGAAAGGGCCTTGTCCGGGCCCCGGGAAGGGTCTTCCGGCGGCGAGAAGGCATCCTGACGAGCCGGGGAAAGACATTTCAGGCGCCGGAAAGACGTTCCCCGGGACCGGGGAATGACCTTCCGGCCCACTGCGACGCCTTTCGGAACGAAGGGGAGGGCCTTGCCGCGATCGTCGAACGTGCTCGACGCTCCACTGTCGCCGGGCTACGGGGTGATGATGATCTTGCCTCGAGCGCGGCCGCTTTGCAGGTAGCGCATGGCTTCGGGCACCTGCTCCAGCGGATAGGCCCTGTCGATGACGGGCGTGAGCTTGCCGGCTTCGAGGAGCTCCTTCAAGACAGCCATCGCCTCTGCCATGCTCGGCATCTGCGTGCGTCCGCGGGGGAGGTGGCGCGAGAAAGGTTTGAGCGCCATGAGCTTCAGCATGCGCGGCCCCAGAGGAACTGCTTCAGGTATCGCCGTACTGCCTTCGGCGTGGGCGCGTCCGGCGTGCCGAGGTTGACCAGCAGGATGCCGACCGCCGGCTCGCTACCGTGGCGGAATTCGGGCTCGACGCTGAGGAGGTTCTTGGGCACGCGTGGCGGCTATTCTTCCAGCAGCTGGAAGACCTCGTCCACCTGCTGCCAGCCGACCCGCATCAGGTAGTCGGTGCGGCGGCCGTAGGACTTGGCGCCGAGGATGAAGAAGCCGGGCTCGGGATTCTTCAGCGTCTCGGGTCCCATGCTGGTCTGCTGCATGCAGTCGCCGCCCTCGGTGCCCATCAGGGCCGCAGCCAGCTTCATCGGCCCCGAGGTGGCGTAGCACTCGTGGACCTGGAGCTGGCGGTAGAGCAGGTGGTCGCCGACGTGGCCGGTGAGGGCCAGGATGCGGTCGACGTCCACGGTTTCGGTCGTGCCGTCGACGTGACGTAGAGTGACGATGATCAGATCGTCACTTCGCTTCACGGCCTCGACCACAACGCCGGTCTTCAGCTCCATGCCAGCCGGCGGGTCGGCCGCCAGGCGGCTGGCGTCGGCCGCGAGCTTTGCGCGGCCGGGCAGGGGGTCGTCGTCGATGAAGCCCCAATCCGGCTGCTCGCCGCGCACCGCCCAGATGACGCGCAGGTCGTTGCCGCTCTCGAGCTGCCCGGCCAGGTCGCGGGCAGCGGTCTGGGCCGAGTAGCCGGCGCCGATCAGGAGCACGGTCCGGCCGGACCACTGCGCCGCTTCGCCGGCGACGTCGGGCACGATATGGCGCACGGCGCCGTCGAGGCTCTCCTCGCCGGGCGCCGGGATGCCGCCGTCGCCCAGGCAGTTGGGCTCGGAGTTGCCAGTGCAGTCGAGCACGACGTCGGCCTGCTCCAGGCTCTCGTCACCGCCCACGGCGACCAGCAGCCGGAAGGGCTGGGCGGCGCGCTGGGCGGAGCCGATCTCCTCGTGCTTGAGCAGGCTCTGGCGGCCGATGCGCCGCACCCGGGTGCCGAGGCGCAGGCTGCCTTGGATCTGCGGTAGCTCGGCGATCGGAGCGAGCACGTTTTCGATCATCTCGGAGCCGGTGGGGCAGGCGGCCCCTTCGGGGACGTCGTGGCCGGCCGACGCCAGGGCACGGCGCATGCGGGGGGAGGCGTCGAGGTCCCAGGAGGTGAAGAGGCGCACGTGGCCCCATTCGTCGACGTGGCCGGCCACCTGATCGGCGGCCTCGTAGAGCGTGAACGGGAAGCCGCGCTCGGCGGCGGCGAGCGCCGCTTCCAGCCCGGTGGGGCCGGCGCCCAGGATCGCAATGTGGGGTTTATCCATGACTAAAACCTCGACGCCGCGCGCTCGTTGGCGGGCAGGATTTCGAGACAGGTGGTCCACCAGCCGGTGAGGATGGTCTCGACGAATTCTCGCGGCAGCTCTTCGGCGCGCATCTCCCGCGCCAGAGCCTCGTGATCGTAGGCCAGGGGCACGAGCTCGACCTCGATGTCGTCGCCCGCTTCGCTCAGTATGCTGTACCAGACCTCGGTGCGACCGTCGTTGGCCGGTCGGCCGATGACGCCGACGTTGACGACGTCGCGGCCCGAGGGCAGTCGCCGGTGCCAGTGCAGGCCGGTGTGGGTGCACAGCAAACCGTCGCAGCCTTCCTGGTCGAGGAGCACCTCGAGGAAAGGCACGGGCGTCGCGGACTGGAACAGGAACTCGTTGATGCGGCGCGGCGAGCCGTGCACCAGGAGCAGCTCACGATCGCCGACGCGCAGGCGCCGGCGCCTGGGCAGGGTGCCCATCCAGCGCTTGAACGCGTCCGAGCAGTGCTGGGCGGTGTAGCGGTAGGAGATCTCGGCGAAGTAATTGTCGCGCGGGTCGGCGTAGCCGCAGTTGCAGTCCTCGCGTCCGGTGGCCAGGGACTCCTCGTAGTTGCCCTGGATCGAGCGGACGCCACCCTCTTCGAGCAACGGCCAGACTTTCTCCGGGTTGGGTCCGAAGCCGCCGAGATCGCCGAGGCAGTAGATCGCCTCCGCGCCGCGCCTCGTGGCGTCCTCGATCAGGGCACTCAAACCGTGGCTGTTGTTGTAGACGCCACCGAAGACCGCGACTCTGGAGTATGGACCCTCGACCGGCGTCGGGTCACCGGTCGGGTGCAGGAAGTCGCGCACCGCGCCGCGGCGGTGCTCGGCCGAGAGTGTCTGCCCGTGCTCTTGCACGACGCGGCGGAAATCCCCGAGCGGCACCAGCTTCTCGCCCCAGGTGGCCATGCCCCGGTGCGCGGTGAGCTTGTTCTTGGCCGTTCGGCGTTTCTTCGCCTGCTCGGCCTCGACGATGCGTTGACTCATCGGTCGCTCTCCAAACCTACGTCCGGCAGCTGACGCCGTGGACGTGACAGGTCCAACACGCCTGGTGATCGAGCTCGAAGCCGCCCAAGGTGTCGGCGAGCCGCTCGCCCATGCGGCCGCCGGGCTCGTTGACCAGGATGGGACAGACCCAGACGCCCTGATCGGTGACCATGCGGCAGGAGCTGCACTGCAGGTGGTCCCAGCTGCCCTCGGGCGCGTCGCTCTCCCCCAGCTGTTGCCAAGTCTCGTAGGCGCCGGAGCGCTCGGCCTCGGCGCCGATCTGGAAGACCGGCAGGACCTTGAGCCGGGGGCGTTCGATGCCGCGCTCGCGCAGCAGGTCGAGGAAGCGGAGACGTCCCTCGGCCGAGGCGTTCTCCTGGTGGACCTCGGTGACGGTCATGACTGGGTTGAGGCCGGCCGCGGCGGCGTTCCGGGCCCCTTCGAGGATGCGGGCGAAAGTGCCCTCGCCGCGGATCGGGTCGTTGGCCTCGGCGCTGTAGCCGTCGAGCGAGATGCGCAGATCGAGTGAGTAGTCCGACGCTTTAGCCATCGCGGCGAGACGGCGGCAGCGCTCGGGGTCGAGCAGCAGACCGTTGGTCAGGACGGTCGCCGGGCCGACGCGCAGTGTGGCTTCAAGGATCGCCTCCATCTCGCGGTTGAGAAACGGCTCGCCGCCGGTGAAGTAGTACTCCTTCACCCCCAGCTCCACGGCCTCCGCCAGCGCCTCCTCCACCTGCGACAGCGGCATGTGCTCGTGAGTGTGGTTGGTGGGGGAGCACGAGATGAAGCAATGACTACACGCCAGGTTGCACACCGTGCCCGCCACCTGGAACCACAGGGTGTCGAGCGAGTGCAGATCGACGGTGGGCGACGCCACTTGCTGTTCGGCGGTTAGCGCCAGGTTTTCTAGCAACATGGCCCCGTCACGCAGCAGGCTTGCTCGTCGGTGGTGGCGTCGTAGTCCATGCCCTTGGTCTCGCGCGGGTGACGCAGCACCGTGCGCGAGCAATCGAAGGACTCGGCCTCCTCCAGCGGGATCTCCTGCAGCGGCTCGACGAAGTCGAAGGACTGAGCGTAAGGCTCCTGGCTGTAGATCTGGTACGTCTTGTCGCACACCGCGTAACGCTTGCCGCGCTCCATGCGATGGTCGTCGTCGTCGAGCACCTCTTTGAACGGACCGCGGTAGATCACCGCCTGATGACGCTCGAAGCAGGGACCTTCCTTGCCTTTGAAGGCCTCGACCGTCAGCGAACGGAACTCGATGCCCTCGACGGTCCGCCAGGGTTCTTGCTGACGCTCGAGCACGCGGATGCCGTAGAAGCCGGCCTCCTCGAAGGCGGCCAGGAAGCCGTCCTCGGTCAAGGCGCCGGAAATGCAGCCGCTCCACAGCTCCGGATCACTCTGCATTTCGGCCGGCACTTCTTCGTCGGAGACGATGTCCGAGATCACTGCTCGGCCACCGCGCCGCAGCACGCGGTGGATCTCCTCGAACATCTGGCGCTTCTGGGAACCGGCCACCAGGTTGAGGACGCAGTTCGAGACCACCACGTCGACCGAGTCGCCTTTCACCAGCGGCCGACTCTGGCGCAGCTCGACGATCAGCTCTTCGAGCGCCAGGAAGTCCTCCGTCGTTGCGATCGGTTGTTCGCCGAGCCGCTGATCCAGCAGGTCGAGGTCGAGCGACAGGTCCTGGATCAGGCCGCGCCGGAATTCGACGTTGCCGTGGCCCACCCGGGCGGCGACTTCGGGTGCGTTGCGGCGCGAGATCTCGAGCATCTCGGGGGTCATGTCGACGCCGATCACCTTGCCGGCCGCGCCCACCACCTGCGAGGCGATGAAGCAGATCTTGCCGGTGCCGCTGCCGAGGTCGAGCACCGTCTCGCCGGCCTTCAGATGCCGGCTCGGGTCACCGCAACCGTAGTCCCGTTCGAGGACTTCTTCAGGAATGACCTCGAGGTACCGCGGATCGTAGTCGACCGGGCAACAGAGCTCGACTTCCTGGGCCTGGGCTGCGAGGCCGTAGCGCTCCTTGACCGCGGTTTCGGCGTGCGTCTGGGTCTGCATGTTTCAGGTTTCCTCCGGAGAGACGAGCGCCGCTCGCCCCGACCAATGTTCGTGACTGTGCAATGCGCGGTGCAGAATCCTCGGCCGGCGGCCGAGGATTCTGGCTCTATCGCTGGACCGGCAGCCGCCGGTGGTCGCGGGATGTCCGTTCGGATCAGGCGCGGGCAGCGAGGCCCGGCGGCCCGCGCTGCGAGGCCGTATCCGACGTCCACCGGGGTGTGCCTGCGAGCGGCTCGGATCCCCAGGCCTGGCGCAGGACCGTCAGGACCGTACCGAGCCGTTCGATCAGGTGATGCAGCGCGCCACGCCAACGACGCGACGTGGTGCCGGTCGACAGCCACCGTTCGAGGTCGGCACGCCGGTCGAGGTCCGCCAGCGGCGACAGGCGCAAGACCCGGCGCCCTTCACGGGCCAGTGCCGCCTCCAGGCTGCGGCGGGTCTCCCGGCAACACCACCGAACCCGGGCGAGCGCGGCCCCCAGGGGCCGGGTGGACGCCAGCAAGTAGATGCCGCCGTCGGGCGACGGACCGATCACCACCCGGTCGGGGTCCTCTTCGAGCGCTTCGAGGGTGCGGCGCAGGTGCCCCGCCTCGAGATCCGGGACGTCGCTGCCCACCAGCACCACCGCGCCGCCGTTCTCGGCGAAAGACTCATCCATAGCCCGCTCGATCCGTGACCCGAAATCGGCGCCGCGTTGCTCCCGGCGGACGACGTCGGCCGGCAGGGCGAGCTCGAGCGGCGAGGAGACCTCGATCCGGCAGCCGATAGCCCGGCCGGCGGCGATCGTGGCGTCGAGGCATGCCTGGTGCAGGCTGTCCTCGAGCGGCATCTGCGCCCGTGGCAGCAGCTGCCGGCGCCGCGACTCGCACCTCGCCCCCAGAGTGAAGACGAGCAGCGTTGGGGATGTTTCCAGGCGGTCCATGTCGAGCCTTCCTGGCTCTATACGAGAGGGCAGGTGGTTTGGATGCGTTGCCGGGGCGCTCAGTCCGGCGTATCGAGCAGGAACTGCATGCGTACCGCGCCGAACATGATGTCGTCGCCGGAACGGATCTCGAGCGGCCGCTCCGCCGAGATGCGCTGGCCGTTGACGAAGGTGCCGTTGGTGGCTCGTTCTTCTTGGATGAAGAAGCCCTCGTTGCCGCGCAGGATCTTGGCGTGGCGACGGCTGGTGGTGAGCTGGGAGTCGACCTTGGTGAGGTCGACGTCGGGCCGGATCTGGTTGATCGGGTCGACGCGGCCGAGCTTGACCTCGGTCTGATCGGGCAGGGCCAGCTCCGTGCCGTCGGCCACCAGCACCAGGCGCGCGCTCCCCCGGACCCGCATCTGCGCTTCGACCGTGGTGCGCCCTTCGGCGGCCCAGGCGCGCACCAGCATGTCCTCCGCGCTCATCAGGCGCAAGCCGAGCTTGCGAATCATGCGCACCGCGATCTCGGCGTTGCGCGTCAGCATGCTCTGGAAGCCGGTGCGGTCGATCTTGATCAGCTTGGTGTCGGACAGCGCCCGCACCGAGTGGGTGCGCGGCTCGTCCTCGAGCACCGCCATCTCGCCGAAGAAATCACCCCGCTCGAGCACGGCCACCTGGTTCTCGTGCCCGCCGAGATCCTGGATCACCTCGACCTCGCCGTCCTGGACGAGGTACATGAGGTCGCCAGGATCCCCCTGCTTGAAGATGAACTCGTTGGTCTCGAACTCGACTACCGAGTAGGTCATCGCTCTCTAGCTCGCTCCCGCTTCCACCCTACCCGGGCATCCCTGCCCGCGCTTCCTGAGGCAACCAGCTGTAGGCATAGTTCTCGTCTTCCATCTCGCGCGCCTGGCGCGTCATCATGAGCGGCCGAAAGGTGTCGACCATGACCGCCAGCTCCTCGGTCTTCTCCTTGCCGATCGAGCCCTCGTAGGTGCCGGGATGCGGACCGTGCGGCACGCCGTTCGGATGCACCGTGAACGACGCCCGCTCGATGCCCTTGCGCGACATGAAGTCGCCCTCGACGTAGTAGAGCACCTCGTCGGAATCGACGTTGGAGTGATTGTAGGGCGCCGGGATCGCTTCGGGGTGGTAGTCGAACAGGCGTGGCACGAAGGAGCACACAACGAAGCCGGGTCCGTCGAAGGTCTGGTGCACCGGAGGTGGTTGGTGCACCCGGCCGGTGATCGGCTCGAAGTCCTCGATGTTGAAGGCGTAGGGCCACAGGTGGCCGTCCCAGCCGACGACGTCGAGCGGGTGGTTGCCGTAGAGGTAGCGCGAGATGCGGTCGCGGGCCTTGACCCGCACCTCGAACTCGCCGGTCTCGTCGAAGGTGAGCAGGTCCTCGGGCGGCCGGATGTCGCGCTCGCAGTAGGGCGAATGCTCCAGGAACTGACCGTAGTTGTTGAGGTAGCGCTTGGGCGCCTCGATGTGGCCGAACGACTCGATCACCAGCATCCGCTGGTCGACGTCCGGGTCGGGCAGGATGCGCCAGACCACGCCGGTGGGAATCACCAGGTAGTCGCCGGGCCGGTAGCGCAGCACCCCGTACTGGCTCTCGAGCGTGCCGGTGCCGTCGTGGATGAAGATCGCCTCGTCGCCGTGGGCGAAGCGGTACCAGTAGCTCATCGGCTCGGTCGGCCGAGCGATATACAGCACCACGTCGCTGTTGCCCATGAACGGCACCCGCCCGTCAACCGCGTCGCCGCCCTGCTTGAGCGCCTCGGTGCGGATGTGGCGGTGGTGCAGGTGCTCGTGGTTCTCGTAGGGAACCTCGACGTGGCTGACCACCTCCGCCTTCATCACCTCGGTCGGCGGGTGGAGGTGGTAGAGGATGGACTGGATGCCGGCGAAGCCATGGATCCCCATCACCTCTTCGTGGTGGAGCGAGCCGTCGCCTTTGCGAAACTGGACGTGCCGTTTGTGGGGGATGTCGCCCATCTTGTAGTAGTACGTCATCTCGTGTCTCCGACTCGGTACCTTGTCTGGAGATTGCCGCGACTAGAGGTTACCGCGCTTGGCCTGCTCGCGCTCGATCGCCTCGAGCAGCGCCTCGTAGTAGGCGTCGGGCACCTCGCCGGGCGTTGCCCACCCACATCTCCACGTGGTGGATCTTTCTCAGCCTGAGAGGGTTGTCACTCATGATCGCGTCTCTGTGTATCTGGATCGCGCCGGCCGCGGCCGGGCACGAGGGGAGAGCGGGAACGAGCGTCCAAATCTATCAGATCGCCCCGCTCGCCGGACCCGTCGCGTCCACACGAATCGACTAATCTCCCGCAAAGGGAGCCGACGGCGACCGTCGTCGACGGCTTCCCGAGCCTCAGGAAGCCGCTGGTGACCGCCGACGGCATCTTCCTGGGTCTCAGGAACGTCCCGATTGCGGTCGTCTGCGTCCTCTGGAGGGCGAGATGCGTCCCGTCGGCGGTCGCCGGGGGCTTCACAGGGCCTGATTGGGGCGGAATGGGCTTTTTCGAGCGCCGAATCCACACTTCGCGTCAAGGGTTCCACACTCGCGCGAAGCGGGCTTCAGGCCTTTCGGCGCCTCGTCGGCTTTCGCTCCCCGCGCGAAGGGAAGAAAGGTGGACCGCGACCCGCGTCGTCGGATTCGTTTCGTCGCCGCCGCCCTGCATCGCCAGGATCGGCGATGAGATCCGATCCTCCATCCCCTCAGTCTACAACCTAGATCCTCAATCCCAATCCAGCAGCTGACGCTTGAGCTCGTCGGGATCGTTCGCCAGGTCGATGCTTTGGACGGGTTCTTCGAGGCGGGCGGCGAGGCGGCGGGGGAGGGGGACGTCGCGGCCGATGACGGGCTCGACCACTTCGCGGAACTTGGCGGGATGGGCGGTGGAGAGGACGATGCCCTGGGTGGTGGCGGGCTGGGTGGTGAGGACGTGTTCGAGGGCGTGGATGCCGACGGCGGTGTGGGGGTCGCAGAGATAGCCGAGATCAGCGTGGATGCGGCGAATGGTGGCCTGGGTGGTCTGGTCGTTGACGCGGAAGCCGGTGACGTCGCGGCGGAGGCCGTCGAGGTCGTCGCCGTAGAGGTGGCGGATGCGGGCCATGTTGCTGGGGTCGCCGACGTCCATGGCGTTGGAGAGAGTGCGGCGTGACGGCCTCGGCTGGTAGATACCGGAGTCGAGGTACTCGGGCACGACGTCGTTGACGTTGGTGGCGGCGATGAAGCGGCTCTCGAGGCCCAGGTGCTTGGCCATCAGGCCGGCGGTGAGGTTGCCGAAGTTGCCGCTCGGGGTGCAGAACAGGACGGTGCGGTCGGCATCCGGCTCGAGCTGCGCCACGGCGTGGAAGTAGTAGAACATCTGCGGCAGGAGCCGCCCGATGCTGATCGAGTTGGCCGAGCTGAGGGTCATGCGGTCGTTGAGGGTGGAGTCGGCGAAGGCGCCTTTCACCAGACGCTGGCAGTCGTCGAAGGTGCCGGCGACGGCATAGGCCCTGATGTTGCCGCCCAGGGTGGTGAACTGGCGCTCCTGGACGGGCGTCACCTTGCCCTTGGGGTAGAGCACGGCGACCCGCGTGCCGGGGACGCCGTGGAAGGCCTGGGCGACGGCGCCGCCGGTGTCGCCCGAGGTGGCGACAAGCACGGTGAGCAGCTGGTCGCCCGTACGGGTGTGCTCGAGCAGCCTTGCGAGGAAACGGGCGCCGACGTCCTTGAACGCCAGGGTCGGCCCGTGGAAGAGCTCGAGGACACTGATCCGGTCGCTCTGGCGCACCAGCGGGATCTCGAAGCTCAGCGTCTCGGCGACGATGTCGGCGAGCTCCCGCTCACCGATGTCGGCGTCGCCGAGCAGGTGCTGCGCCACCTCGGTGGCCGTCTCCACCAGGCCGCGGCCGGGCAGGCGGGTGAAGAAGTCGGCGGGCAGGGGCTCCATGTGCTCGGGCATGTAGAGGCCGCCGTCCGGGGCCAGGCCGCGGCGCAGGGCTTCTGACAGGGGCGCGGGGGAGATCTCTCCCGACGTGCTCAGCAGTCGCATTCTCTCGGAGCCGGACTCAGTTCACCGTTCCGCCGCCTTCTGGCTCGGGGGCCTCGCGGATTTCGCCGAAGCTCTCCTCGTAGAGCTTCAGGTTGCCGCCCAGGGCCCGGATCAACCGTTTCAGGTGGCCTGGGCTGGTGATCACCCGGGCAGTGACGGCGCCCTGGGGTGGCACCATGTTGATGAAGTCGAGGATGAACTCCTCGCGGGTGTGGGTGATGCGCACCAGATTGGCGTATCGGCCCTTCAGCTCTTCGTCAGTGATCTTGACGTTCATTCCCTTGCCTGCCTGCTCCGCCATCTCAAGTCTCCTTTGAGGCCGTCCGAGTCATCGAGGATGGTCTCATGGGCCGGTGGGATGGGCCAAGAAGTCGAACGCCGAAGGCTTCGACTTCTTGGGGCGCTAATCGGCTGCTGTGTTCTCGCTCTCGTCGCCCTTGCCGGGGCTCTCGGTCTCGTCCCACTCGACGCTACCCGAGAACGACCAATCGTGCTCGGGAAAATACACCCCGACGCCGCGGCCCGTGGCCGTGACGCTAAAGCTCACCAGCTGCCGCCGGTAGTCGTAGGGGGTGCCGTCGCGGGCGTGGACGGCGACGTCCACCAGGTACTCGCCGGGACCGAGGCGCAGGTTGGGGCAGTGGATCTTCACCGTCACCGGGCCGGCTTCGAGACGCGCCGGCACGAAGCCGTCGAGGTCGGTGTTGGTGCCCCAACACTCGCCGCCGCGCGGCGTCTGGATGGCGATGCCGAAGACGAAGTCGGAGAAGTCGCGGTCGGCCCGCGCCGTGACCTCGAAGGTGACGGCTTCGCCCGAGTGGAAGTAGTAACGCTCCTCGCCGTCGACCAGGATGCGGACCTGCTCGATCGCCGCCTCACCCGTGCCCCAGCGCAGCGCCTCTTCGTCATCTTCTTCGTCTTCGCCAGCCGGGGCCTCGTCATGCTCGCGCTCCTCCTTGGCCAGCTGATGGACCTCGCCCTCGGCCGCGGCGATCGACTCGCGATAGGCGTCGACCACCCGGCGCGGCAACCCGCTCGCCATCAGCTCGCCACCCTCGAGCCACAGCACGCGGTCACAGACCTCCTCGATCAAGGTCAACGAATGGCTGACCAGGAGCAGCGTCTTGCCCTCGGCCAGGAACTCCTCGATCCGGCGCAGGCAGCGGTGCGAGAACGCCTCGTCGCCCACCGCCAGCACCTCGTCGACCATCAGGATGTCGGGGTCGGTGTGGATGGCGACGGCGAAGCCGAGGCGTACGTACATGCCCGAGGAGTAATTCTTGACCGGCTCGTCGATGAAGTTGTCGAGGCCGGAGAACTCGACGATTGCGTCGAACCGGCGGTCGATCTGGCGGCGCGAGAGGCCGAGGACGGCGCCGTTGATGTAGATGTTCTCGCGGCCGGAGATCTCGGGGTGAAAGCCGGCGCCGAGCTCGATCAGGGCGGCCACCCGGCCGTCGACCTTGATCGAGCCACTGGTGGGTTTCAGGATCCCCGCAACCGTCTTGAGTAGGGTCGACTTGCCCGAGCCGTTGCTGCCGATCAGGCCCACGGCCTCGCCCTTGGCCACGGAAAACGAGATGTCTTCCAACGCGGAGATGGCGTCCTCGCGCCGCAGCCCGGTCACCAGGCTGCGCTCCAGGAGAGCGCTCTTGAGCGTCCGCAGCTGATGGCCGGCGGCGGTGCGCCGGTAGAGCTTCGACAAGCCCTCGACTTCGATTGCCACTCCCATGCTCATGCCGCTTCCACGAGCGTGTCGCTCAGGCGATCGAAGATCCAGGCGCCAAGGGCCCAGACCACCAGGGCGACGACGATCATCTCGAGCCAGTGTCCGGGCGTCAGCCACCGTCCGTGGAACACCGTCTCCTGGTAGGCGCGGGTGAAAGGCGTGAACGGATTGTGGGCCACCACCCACTGGACCCGCGGGTGGTCGTCCAGCACCTTCAGGGTGTAGAGGATCGGGGTCATGAAGAAGAGCAGCGTCAACAGGTTGGTGAGGATGTCCTTGATGTCCTTGAAGTGGACGTTGAGCGCCGCGAAGCCGAGCGCCAGTCCCGCCACCAACGGCAGTTGGACCAGCGCCACGACCGGCGCCGAGAGCGCGCTGAAGCCGCCGATCTCGTAGCCACGGTAGCTATAAAACAAGATGGCGCCCACGATGACCGGCAGGGTGAAGGCGAAGTGCACCAGGTTGGCGAACACCGAGACGACCGGCAGCAGCTCGGCCGGAAACGTCGCCTTGCGGATCAGCCCGGCGTTGGCCAGCAGCGCGTTGGTGCCCTCGACCCAGGAGCTGGACAGCCACAGCCAGGGAAAGACGCCGGTGGCGAGGAACAGGCCGTAGGGGGAGACGTTGTCGTCGCGGGGATCGAAAATGGTCGAGAAGACGAAGGTGTAGACCACCAGCAGCAGGACGGGATTGACCAGCGACCAGAAGTAGCCCAGCACGGAGCCCCGGTAGCGCGCCTTGAGCTCGCGCCCGGTGAGCGTCGCCAGGAGACTTCGGTAGCGATAGATGGAGCGGGCGAGTCTGAACATCGGCTGGAGGGCCTGTGAGGGTGCGGAGCCCACAAACGAAGAGAGGGGCGATCATAACGCCCCTCGTCCCACTCCGACAGCCGCCCTTGCCCAGGGCGGTCTCGGCCTCTAGTTCTTGATCTCGGAAGCCTGCTTCTGGATCTTCTCGAGCTTCTGCATCAAGGCGGCCTTGCGGCGGCGAACCTCGTCCTGCTGCTTGCGGACCCGCTCGTTGTAGTCGTAGAGCAGCAGGTCTTCGCCGATCAGGTAGAGCCGCGGGAACTTCCGCACGTCGCCTTTCTCGTCGAACTGGATGCTGCCGGTGACGCCCGGGAAGTCCTTGACGTCGCGCAGCCCCTTGATCACCTCACCGGTCAACGCCGGCCGGCCGGTGACCGCCTGGGCGACCACTCTCATCGCGTCGTAGCCGTGCGCCGCGTAGATGTCGGGCTGCTCGCCGTACTTCGCCTCATAGGCCTCGACGAACTTCTTCACGTGGGCGAAATCGCTGTCGAGCTCGAACACCGACTGGGTGAGGATCACGCCCGCGGCGGCCTTCCCGACCCTGGCGATCGCCGAGGGCAGGGCGAAGGCGCTGGTGGTGAGGATCCTGCCCTTGAAATTCAGGCGCCGCAGCTCCTGGATCATGGCCCCGATCCCCTGCTCGAAGCCAGCCAGGTAGACCGCGTCCGGCTTGAGAGTCATCACCCGATCCATCAAGCCGCCGAGGTCCGACGTGCCCGGCGGCACCTCGATGACCTCGACCACCTCGCCGCCGTAACCCTCGAAGGCCGGTCCGAAGACGCCATGGATGCCCTTGGCATAGCTCTGCTGCTCGGTGATGACCACGATTCTCTTGGCTTTGAGGTCCTGCGAGGCAAACTGGGCCATCTTGGTGGCGGCGGCGAAGTCGGACGGGAAGATACGGTAGAAGTTGCGCGAGATGCCGGTCAGCTCCGGACTCGAGGCCGACGGCGAGATCAGCACCTTCTCGGCCTGGTCAGCCGCCGTGACCATCTCCTTCGCCTCCACCGAGGTGGCGCCGCCCACGGCGATGAGGGCTCCGTTAGCGAATTCCTGCTCCAACAGCTCGGCCGCTTTCTTGGCGTCGCTGGCGGTATCGACGACCGAGATTTCGAGCGCGCCGCCGGCATCCGGATCCGCCTGAATCTCTTCGAAGGCCAGCTCGACCCCCTTGCGGATGGCTTCACCGTAGGTGCTGTTCTCCCCCGAAAGGGGCAGCACCACGCCGACCTTCACGGCCTTCTTCGTGCAGCTCGTGACGACCAGAGTCAAACAGCATATGGCCACGGCCGCGAACAAACGTGCCGGTTTCCGAGTCATTGCCTCAACCTCCGGGGTTGGATGAACTAGGGACTCTTTCAGTTCTAACCGAGCCCCGGGGCGGTGTCAAGCGATCGAGCACCCGATCGCGGTAGACTCAGAGGGTCATGAAGGACGGCCAATTGACCGTGACGTGCCCCGACTGCGGCTGCGACATCACCGTCGACGTCGCCACCGGCCACGTCCTGCACCACGAGACCGCGGCCGGCGAGCCGGCCGGGGGCAAGGACTTCGAGCAGCTGCTCGCCGGGCTCGACGACTCGAAGAAGCGTGCCGACGAGGTCTTCCAGCGCGAGGTCTCGGCGCTCGAGGATCGCGACCGGCTGATGGAGGAGAAGTTCCGCGCGGCCATGAAGCGCGCCCAGGAAGAGCCCGACGAAGAGCCGCCGCTGCGCCCCTGGGACCTGGACTGACCAGCCGGTCCAGGGTAGCTTGCGCGCGTCCACGATCGAGACTACGATTCCACTGCTTTCCGCCCACACGTTCGTTCATCCTACCGACAACGCGAGCACCGCTCGTTTGACCAGAACTCTGGAGGACACCCATGGCTACCGAAAAGAAGCTCACCGCGATCCGCGAGCCCTACACCAAGGCCAAGCTCATCGCGGCGATCAGCGAAGACACCGGGCTGACCCGCAAGGAAGTCGCCAGCGTCTTCGAGTCGCTGGGGGACTACATGCATCGTCATCTGAAGAAGCGCTCCGCCGGCACCTTCACCCTCCCCGGCCTGGCCAAGTTCTCCGTCAGCTCCAAGAAAGCCACCAAGGCCCGCAAGGGCATCAACCCGTTCACCGGCGAAGAGACGACCTTCGCGGCCAAGCCGGCTCGCCGCGTGGTAAAGATCCGCGCGCTCAAGGGCGTCAAGGAGATGGCGGAGTCTTGAGGATCCGTTCGCGGATTCCACGCCTTCCCGAGTGACACCGGCCGCCGGTCATGCCGATGCATTCAGACGAAGAATACCGGCGGCTCGAGGAGCAGCTCCGCCAGGCACAGAGGATGGACGCCGTCGGCCGTCTGTCCGAAGGCGTGGCTCATGACTTCAACAATCTGCTGACGGCGATCAACGGCTACAGCGAGCTGATCCTGGCCCAGATCGCCGAGGACAATCCCCTGCGGGGCGCGTTGTCCGAGGTCCACAAAGCTGGCCGGCGAGCCGCCGACCTGACCCGGCGCCTGCTCATTCTGAGCAGGCAGCCGAGCTTTCTGCCTCGCGAGCTCGACCTCAACGAGATCGTCAGCGACCTGGAGAAGCTCCTGAAAAGGGTGCTCGGCGAGCATATCTCGCTCGAAGCGGTGCTGGATCCCCAACCGTGCTCGATCCGAGCCGACAAGCCGCAAATCGAACAGATCATCCTCAACCTGGCGATCAACGCACGCGACGCCATGCCGGAAGGCGGGCGCCTGATCCTGGAGACGGCCAACCTCGACGCCGAGGGTGGAGGAGCCGGCGATCAGGTGCGGCTGATCGTTCGCGATTCGGGTCCGGGGATCAGCGAAGACGACCGGGAGCGTGTCTTCGAGCCGTTCTTCACCACCAAAGAAAACCACGTGGGACTCGGCCTGTCGGTCGTCCGGAGCATCGTCGAGCAGAACAGCGGACGGATCACGCTCGATCCGGAGCCCGCGTCCGGCACCGTGTTGCGGCTCTACTTTCCGCCAGCAAAACCGCCGCCAGCAAAACCGCCGCCGCCGGCGAAACCACCGGCGGCGGCCGCGCCCGAGGTCACAGGCGGACCGCCGGAGGATCTGCCGCGCGGCGACGAGACCGTGCTGCTGGTGGAGGACGAAGCGCCGGTGAGAGACCTGGTTGAACGGATCCTCAAGCTCCAGGGCTACCGGGTCCTGTCGGCCTCGGGCGCCGCCGCGGCGCTGGAACTCTGCGCGAGCCTGGAGAGCGCACCCGATCTGCTCCTGACCGACGTGGTGATGCCCGAGGTGAACGGCCCCGCCCTGGCGGAAGATCTGAAAAGCCGGTACCCGGACCTGAAGGTGCTTTTCATGTCGGGCTACACTGACAGCCAAATCGGCGTCCGTCTGCTCAATGAGCGCAAGGCCGATTTCCTGGCCAAACCTTTCTCGCCCGAGAGCCTGGGGTTCAAGGTTCGCGAGATCTTCGACCGCGACGGCTGACGACCGGCCGCCGGGCTCGGCGAGCCATTCGCCGGGCTTGACAAGCGGGGGCGCCCTGGTATGATTCTGAAATCGGACCTTTTTGGTCCTGTATCGGCGCGCGACCCCTTACTCCCTCGAAACACGGTTCCCTCGAACCGGCATCTTTTCCGACCGGCCCGATCCATCGGGTCGCGACCGGCCGTCCCGACAGCTCTCGACCCCGAAATCACCATGCTCCGAATGACCAAACAAGCCGACTACGGCATCGTCCTGATGACCTATCTGGCGAGCCACGCGGGGCGTCTGTTCGCGGCGCCGGAGCTCGCCGCCGAGACGCAGCTGCCGCTGCCGACCGTGAGCAAGGTCTTGAAGCTGCTGAGCCGCGGAAGTCTGCTGGAGTCGCACCGCGGCGCCAAGGGGGGCTACAGCCTGGCACGGGACCCACGCCAGATCACCGTCGCCGCGATGATTTCCACTCTCGACGGCCCCATCGCTTTCACCGAATGCATCGAAGACACTCCCGGCGTCTGCTCTCAGGAGAGCGTCTGCCGCCTGCGCGGCAACTGGCAGCGCATCAACGAGGCGGTGCGCCAGGCTCTCGAGAGCATCACGCTGGCCGAGCTGACCGACCCGCTGCCGTCGCCGCTGGTCCAGCTCGGGCCCAGCGACCAGGCGACCCCGCCTCGATCCCTGAGCTACTGATCCATCGCTCCACCCAGGAGATACGAAGAATGACCACCAGCACCGAAACTCTCGAACGGTTGGCGAATCAAGAGTACAAGTTCGGATTCGTCACCGACGTCGAGCAGGAAGTTATCCCCAAGGGGCTCGACGAGGACGTCGTCCGGCTCATCTCGGCCAAGAAGAAAGAGCCGGAGTGGCTGCTCGAGTGGCGCCTCGAGGCCTTCCGGCGCTGGCTGAAGATGGACGAGCCGGCCTGGCACAACGTCCACTACCCGCCGATCGACTACCAGGACGCCCACTACTACGCGGCGCCCAAGTCCGACGAGGACCGGCCCAAGAGCCTCGACGACATCGACCCCGAGATCCGCGCCACCTACGAAAAGCTCGGCATTCCGCTGCAGGAGCAGGAGATGCTGGCGGGCGTGGCGGTCGACGCGGTGTTCGACAGCGTCTCGGTGGCCACCACGTTTCGCGAGAAGCTGGCCGATCTGGGCATCATCTTCAGCTCGTTCTCAGAAGCCGTACAGCAGCATCCCGAGCTGGTGCGCAAGTACCTCGGCTCGGTGGTACCCGCGAGCGACAACTTCTTCGCCGCCCTCAATTCCGCGGTATTCTCCGACGGCTCCTTCGTCTTCGTGCCCAAGGGGGTTCGCTGCCCGATGGAGCTCTCGACCTACTTCCGCATCAACGCCATGAACACCGGCCAGTTCGAGCGTACGCTGATCGTCGCCGAGGAGGGCAGCCAGGTCAGCTATCTCGAAGGCTGCACCGCGCCGATGCGCGACGAGAACCAGCTGCACGCCGCGGTGGTCGAGCTGGTCGCCCACGACGACGCCAAGATCAAGTACTCGACAGTCCAGAACTGGTACCCGGGAGACAAGAACGGCAAGGGCGGCATCTACAACTTCGTCACCAAGCGCGGCCTGTGCGCCGGCCGGGGATCGAAGATCTCGTGGACCCAGGTCGAGACCGGCTCGGCGATCACCTGGAAGTACCCCAGCTGCATCCTGAAGGGCGACGACTCGGTCGGCGAATTCTACTCCGTGGCGCTGACCAACAACTACCAGCAGGCCGACACCGGCACCAAGATGATCCACGTCGGCAAGAACACCCG
>JAAELT010000464.1 GCA_024226315.1 bacterium
CAGCTGTGCATCCACGCCATCGGCGACCGCGCCAACCGCGAGGTGCTGGACCTGTACGAGGAGACCTTTGCCGCCCACCCGGACAAGCAAGACCTGCGCTGGCGCGTCGAGCACGCCCAGCACCTCCACCTCGACGACATCCCGCGTTTCGCCGGGCTCGGCGTCATCGCCTCCATGCAGTCGGTCCACTGCACTTCCGACGGCCCCTGGGTGCCCGACCGCCTCGGCGACAAACGATCCGAGGAGGGCGCTTACGTGTGGCAGAAACTCATGCAGTCGGGCGCCGTCGTGATGAACGGCACCGACGTCCCGGTGGAGGACGTCGACCCGATCGCCAACTTCCATTCGGGCGTCACACGCCTGATGAACAACGGCTCGCAGTTCTACCCCGATCAGCGGATGAGTCGGATGGAGGCGCTCGAGAGCTACACGCTGAGCGCCGCCTACGGTGCGTTCGAAGACAGCATCAAGGGGTCGCTCGAGATCGGCAAGCTGGCCGACGTCACCGTGCTCTCGCGCGACATCCTGACGATTCCGGAAGACGAGATCCCGGACGCCGAGGTCGTCTACACCATCGTCGGAGGGAAGGTGGCGTACCGGGCCGGAAGCTGATCGGCCGGGACCTGAGCCATGGGCAGAACCAACCGCGAGCCCGCGTAGCTCAACCGCATGAAGCGGGCCGTCACCCTCGCCTTCCTCGTCCTGATCGCCGCCAAGTGGGCGACCGCCGCCCGGCTCGATCTGTTCGCCGACGAGGCGTTCTACTGGCAGTGCGGCCAACGCCCGGCGATCGCCTATGTCGACCATCCGCCGGTGACCGCGATGCTGGTCAGGGCGGGGACCGAGCTGCTCGGCGTTACGCCACTCGGCGTACGGTTCTTCTTCCTGCTCCTCGGAACCGCCTTCCCGTTCCTGGTCTTCCATCTGGCGCGACCGCTGGTCGGCGGGCGCGACGCCTGGTGGGCCGCTGGCACGACCCTGGTCGTGCCAGCCTTCGCCCATCTCGGGCTGCTGGCGATCCCCGACGCGGCGATGCTGCCGCTCACCGCGGTGTTCCTGGCCGCCCTGGAGCGCGCGACGCGCGAAGGCGCGACCCGCTTCTGGCTGCTGGCGGGCCTCGCCGGCGCCTTCGGCCTGGCCACCCATTACCGATTCGTCCTTACTCCGATCGCCGCGCTGCTCTATCTCGTCGTGACCCGCCGGGGCCGGCGTCACTGGCGATCCCGCGGACCCTGGTTGCTGTTCCTCGTCCTGGCGCCGGGACTGGCGCCAGCCCTCGCCGTCAATCTGCGGAGCAACCTCGAGCCCGTGCGCTACTATCTGGCGGGCCGCCACGGTGGAGGCTTTCAGGCCGGGGCGTGGCCCGAGTTCCTCGCCGGCCAGGCGCTGCTGCTCACGCCGCTGCTGTTCGTCGCCCTGATCGCCACCCTGGTGGTGCTGTGCCGGCGAGCGCTCGGAGGCGACGACCGCGCCATCCTGCTGAGTCTGTTCGCGCTCTCGCACATCGGAGTCTTCTTCCTCGCCAGCCCGTTCGAGAACAGCGACCTGATCACCGTTCACTGGCCGGTGGCGGGGTATCTGGCGCTCGTCCCCCACCTGCCGAGGGTACTGCGCGACTTCGCCTCCGTGGGCGGTCGCTGGCGGCGTGTCGCCGCCGTCCTGACCCCGGCTCTGGGCGCCGTGGTGACGGGCCTGATCCTGATCGAGCTGGCGACGGGTTGGCTGCGCCTGGGCGCGGTCCGCGAGCCGTTCATCGGGTGGTCGGAGGTGGCGGCTCAGTCGCGCGTTCATCTGCCGGAGCTGGACCCTGCGCCGTCGGGACGGTGGGTGATCGTCGCGGACAATTACAAGCTGGGCGCCCAGCTGGAGCGCGAGCTCCACGACCGGGCGGACGTCTACGTGCTGGACCATCACAAGAACCGCGCCCATGGCCGGGCGCCGCAGCTCGTCGTCTGGGGGATCGACGAGCAGGGGCTCGGCCGGCGCGCCGGTGACGAGGCTCTGGTGGTGGTGGAATGGAGCCAGATCCGAACTGACCAGCACGACGCCTGGCTCGCCCACGTCGGCTCGTTCTTCGAGGCTCTCGAGCCGCTCGGCGAGCTGCGGGTCGAGAGCACCGGCAAGCGCAAGAAATTCAAGCTCTACCGCTTCTATCGCGGCCGGGTCGCGGATCGCCACGCCCAGAGACCGGCCGAGCCCGCGACCGGTGCCGGCTGAGCTTTTTTACCGACTCGTTACCAACCCGCAGCCGGAGCGAGCGTACAAGAACCGGACGATCAAGGTTCCGGACCCGAGGAGACTCCATGCCTCTGCGCAAGACTTCGCTCATCGCCATGCTCGCGGCCCTGTACTTCGCACCGGGCCTGCTCTTCCTCTACGTCGCCCGGGGGGTCTCCGCTGAAGTCCCATCCTCGGCGGTGATGACGTCGCCCGGTGAGCCCGGCGAGCCGTTCCACGTCACCGGCACGGTCTACGGCCCGGACGGTGTAACACCCGCCGCCCGAATGACTGTGTACGCCTTCCACACCGACGCCGAGGGTCTCTACTCCGAGACCAACGACAACACCAATCCCCGGCTGAAGGCGACGATCCGGACCGACGCCCAGGGCCGCTACGAGCTGCGGACGATCCGTCCGGCGCCATATCCGGGCGGCGGCATACCCGCTCACATCCACTACCGAATCTCGGGATCGGACTTTCCCGACCAGGGATTCGAGCTGCACTTCGAAGGTGACCCGCAGCTCTCGGCGCGGATGAAGGAGCGCTCCGCGAAGCGCGGTGGGTTCGGCTCCATCCGGCCGCTGGAACGCGGAGCGGACGGCGTGTGGCGCTGCGTGTTCGATATCAAGCTGCGCCGGTAGCCTTTCCGGCCTCCCCCCTACATCCTGAGGTCCACCCACACCAGGGCGTGGTCGCTTGCCCGCTCCTCACCCTCGACCAGCCGCCGGAGCGGATCGTCCGGACCGGGCCAGAACACCTCCGACCTCAGAATCTCGAGATTGCTGCTCGGCAGCACGTAATCGATCCGGCCGTAGGGCGCCGTGCGAAGCTCGCCCCGCCCGTCGTAGGGCCGGTCGACGCTCGCCCCGCCGTCGCTGCGCGGCGCCGGATCCCGGACCCGCGGATGCCCGAGCAGCAAACTGATTGCCGTACGCCCGTAGTCCGCCTCGCGGTAGGGGTGTGTTGAGAAGCTTGGGGTAGAATGCGCTCAAGTTCCTTAGGCCGCTGACGCGGCCGCGGCCTGTGTGGGCAGCGTCAGCGGCGGGAGGGAGGCACGCGGGTGAGCGGTATCTTCATCAGCCACAGCAGCAGGGATGACGCAGCGGCCGACGACGTCAAGGAGTGGCTCGTGGAGCAGGGTCACCTCTCGGTGTTTCTGGACTTCGATCCCGAGGCCGGCATCCCGGCGGGGCGGAGCTGGGAGCAGGAGCTCTATCAGCAGCTGCGCAGCTGCCGGGCGGTGATCGTCCTGTGCAGCGAGCACTCCATGGCCTCGCGCTGGTGCTTCGCCGAGATCACCCATGCGCGGTCGATGGGCAAGCCAATCTTCGCACTGATCGTCGGGCCCTGCGAGGTGGATCCGGTGCTCACCGACCGCCAGATCCTCGATCTGTCGAAAGACCGGGACGATGCATTCCGCAGGTTGGGCCGCGGCATGGCGCTAGCCGGGATCGACGCCACAAATCCGTTCGACTGGGACGGCAGCCGATCGCCGTATCCGGGCCTTCTCACCTTCAGCGAGACCGACGCCGCCGTCTTCTTTGGCCGCGACAAGGAGGTCGGCGAGGGTCTCGACATGCTCACCCAGATGCGGCGCTACGGCGGCGCCGCGCTGCTGTTGGTGCTCGGAGCCTCGGGCAGCGGCAAGTCCTCGCTGATGCGGGCGGGGCTGCTGCCGCGTCTACGGCGGGACCCCGACCAATGGCTGGTGGTCGACCCGTGGCGCCCCGGCGACGCGCCGGCGGACAACCTGGCGATGGTCTTGGCGCAGGCGTTCGATCGCGCCGACCGGCCGCTCGAGTGGCGGCAGCTGCGGGACCGGATCGAGGCCAACGAGGAGGGTGGCGACGAGTGGGTCGGGACGTCGATCTTGAGCGACCTGAGGCAGGCCGCGGCGAGACCCGAGGCCACGGTGCTGCTCTTCATAGATCAGTTCGAGGAGCTCCTTGGCCAGCCGCGGAAGCACCCGGCGAATCGCTTCCTGCGTCATCTGCGCTCGGCGCTCGATCCACCTCGTAGATCCTTGATCGTGGTCGCCACCGTGCGGTCGGACTATCTGGGCACCTTCCAGAAGAACCCGGCGCTCAGGGGCATGCCGTTCCGTAGCCTGTCGGTGGGGCCGGTGGCGGTCGAAGGGCTGACTGACATCATCAGGGGACCGGCCTCTCTCGCCGGGCTGGACGTGGAGCAGAGCCTGGTCCAGGCGCTGCTGGCCGATACCGAGACCGAGGACGCCCTGCCGCTGCTGGCCTTCACCCTGCGCGAACTCTATGAGCTGGCGCAGGCGGACCGCGCCGGCCTGGGGATCAGGGACTACCGTGATCGCCTCGGCGGCCTGCAGGGCTCGGTGGCCAAGGCGGCGGAGTCGGTGGTGGCGTCGCACGACCTTGCCGGCACCGACGAGGAGGTGCTGCGCGGCACCTTCCTGGGGATGGTGCGGGTCGACGAGGAGGGGCACTTCGCCCGCCGCGCCATGGGCTGGCGGCAGCTCTCGGAGCCGGCGCGTGCGTGGCTCGAGAGGTTCGTAAAGGCCCGTCTCGTGGTCGCCCGGGGCGACGAGGAGCACCGCAGCGTCGAGGTGGCGCACGAGGCCCTGTTCCGCGCCTGGGATCAGCTGGCGAGCTGGCTCGAGGAGAACCGGGAGGCCCTGGCGCTGCGTCACGAGCTGGACCTGGCGGTGCGGCTGTGGGAACAGGCGGGCCGCTCGGAGGAGGACCTGTGGCGTGGCGGGCGTCTGGAGCGCGCCCTGGAGCTGCTCGAGACGACCTTCGATCGCCAGCCCGAGCCGCGCGAAGACGAAGGGACCGGCGGCCGGCTGCCGCTGTCCAGGGAATCCCTGGAGTTCCTGCGCGCATCGGAGAAGGTGGATCGGCGGCTGCAGGCGCGACGCCGGCGCCGGCGCGTGGCGGTGGTCGTCGCCTCGCTCGTGGTGGCGGCGATGATGAGCGTTCTGTTCGTCCAGGCGCGCGCGCAGCGCAACCGGGCGCGGACTAAGGCGCTCGCCGTGCAGTCCCGGGTCCATCAGGGCGACCGTCTGGATCTGGCTCTGCTGCTCGGCCTCGAGGTCGGCCGCCGGGGCGATCTCTTCGAGACCCGGAGGCTGCTCTACGAGGGGCTCGAGTCGAGCCCCCGCCTCGAGACGCTGCTGCGCGGCCACGAGGACGCAGTGCGGGCGGTGGCCTGGAGTCCGGACGGCCTGCTCCTGGCCTCCGCCGCCGGCAGCGAGCCGCCGCTGCTGCTCTGGGACGTCGCCGCCGAGAGCCCCGCCGCCAGGCCGCTGCCGGGCGCCGAGGCGGGAGTCTGGAGCCTGGCCTGGAGCCCAGACAGCAGCCGCCTGGCAGCAGCAGCAGCCGACGGCTCGGTGCTGGTGTGGGACGTCGATGCGCCGCCGGCCGAGCCCCGCCGGCTGTTCGACGAGGCCCAGCCGCCGAAGGCCGTCTACGCGGTTCGTTTCAGCCCCGACGGCGGCAGGCTCGCCGCCGCCCGCTCCCCCGATCACTCCGTGCAGGTATGGGACCTCGCCAGCAGCCAGCCCGCCGGGCCGCTGCTCGCGGGGGCCTCGGACCAGCTGAGGTCCGTCGCCTGGAGCCCCGACGGCGCCACCGTCGCGGCGGCGGGCATGGACCGCAGGGTCCGTCTCTGGAGCGCCGAGACCGGTGAGCCGGTCGAGCCGGTACTGACCGGCCACTGGCAGGGCGTGATGAGCGTGGAGTGGAGCCCGGACGGGCTCTATCTCGCCTCCGGAAGCCTCGACGGCACCGTCGGCCTGTGGGACCAGGCGCCGGACCGCGAACCGGCCGAGCGCAGGCATCAGCGTTTGTACCCCCAAGTCGGCGCGGTGACCAGCGTGGCCTGGGGCGGCGGGGAGCGCATCCTGGCAATGGCCGGCCGCGACGGCCGGCTGGCTCTCTGGGACGTCGCGGAGTTCAAGCGGCGGCGGCCGCTGGGTCCGCCGACCGCGGGCCAAACGGCGGACCTGCTCGGCGTCGCCTGGAGCCCGGACGGCAGCCGCCTGGCCTCGGGCAACGGCGCGGCGGTCGCCCTGTGGAGGGCCGATCCCGCGCCGCGCCTGGGGACGCGGATCGACCTCGGGTTGCAGGAGGTGCGGCGCGTGGTCCAGAGCCCGGATGGCTCGCTCCTGGCGGCGGCGGGCAAGGATCCGGTCGCCGGCACTCTCGTCGTGCGAGTGTGGGACCGGTCGAGTGGCGAGACCGTGCGCGAGATGCGCGGCCTGGGGCGCCGGGGACCGGAGATCGCATGGAGCGGCGACGGCCGCTTCCTCTACGCGGCGTCGAGCGACCGCACCGTGCGCCGGCTGGAGGTCACCAGCGGCCGGGCTCTGGAAGGTTGGCAGGCGGAGAGCGAGAGCGGCGGCCGGCCCAGAAGGCTCGCCTGGAGCGGCGACGGTAGCCGGCTGGCGGCCGCCGGCCGTGACGGCGGGGTGGAGCTCTGGGACGCCAGGAGCCAACAGCTTCTGGCGTCGACCGAGGGCGGCTCGAAGGCCCGCCTGACAAGCCTGGCCTGGAGCCCGGGCGGCAGCCGGCTGGCCGCCGGCTGGCAAGACGGCGGGGTGCTGCTGTGGGACGGAGAGACCGGCCAGCCGCTGGTGGGGCAGCCGGACGGCCATGACGAGGAGGTGACCAGCCTGGCCTGGAGCCCCGACGGCCTCACCCTGGCCTCGGGGAGCCAGGATCGGACCGTGCGGCTGTGGCAGGCCGACACCGGCGCCGCCGATGGGGCGCCGCTCGGCGGCCACGGCCAGGCGGTCAGCCACCTGGCCTGGAGCCCCGACGGCAGGAGCCTGTCGACCGCCACCAACGACCGGCAGATCCGGCTGTGGGACATGGCGCGCAGGGAGGTTTACGCCGGTCCGCTGAGCGGCCATGAGGACACCATCACGTCGCTGTTCTTCGCCCGCGATGGCGGCACGCTGACCTCGGTCGGCAGAGACGGAGTGCTCTGGCACTGGGACGTCGACCTCGACTCCTGGCGGCAGCGCGTCTGCCGTCTGGCGCGCCGCAACCTGACCGTGGAGGAGTGGCAGCGATACCTGCCCTGGGCGGAACCTTTGGAGAGCTGCGAGGTGGTCTCGCAGAGCAACGATTGGAGGATCAGATGACGAGAACCACCGGCGGGGCCCTGGCGGCCCTTTTTCTTCTGACGGCGTCGATCTCCTTGGCCCAGGGGGTCGAGTGGAAGCCGCGGGGCGACCGCTCCGAGGGCGTCTGGAAAGAGGCGACGATGATCTCGGGCGGCAGCTTCGAGCTGATGTCGGTGAGATACCGGCACAGCGGGGGCGGCGGCGGCGCCCAAGTCGGGCTGTACTTCTGGCAGCCGGAGGCGGGTGCGTTGGACGAGCTTCTGGTATGGAAGCCGCTGCCTTCCGAGACCAACGACAAGGTGGCGTACAAGATGGAGCCGGACAGCAAGGAGTTCGGCGCGGGCCTGCAGAGCTTTGCCTGGCCGCGGGGTGACGTGATCGAGCCCATGGGGCTCTCCCTCGACTCGCTCCACACCCTGATCAAGGCCGGCGGGAGTTACATCCCCGGTCTGCTGACGACCGGTACGCCGTCACCGAAAGGAGGCTACGCCTTCGTCTTCGAGAGCGGCGCCGGCATCGACGCCTGGTGCACCGTGTCGCCCGCGGGCGGCGGCGACGCGATCAGCGAATTCGAGTGCTACGAGGAGTACGGCGGCGAGGTCGCCATCGAATGGGACGGTCGCGACGGCCAAGGCCAGCCGGCCGCCGACGGTCTCTATGTGCTGGCGGTGGAGGGCGACATGCTGGCGGAGGTCCTGCGGCCGGTCGAGACCTCGGTGAGGTTCTGGCACCGCGGCAGCCTGAAATAGGCGGACGGCCGCCCAGGCCGCCGAAGAAAAGAAGGAGGATCCGATGACCAAATCACCTCTGGCGCTCACCCTCAGCGTCGCGATGCTGACCTCGCTGCCCGGCCCCGCGCCGGCCCAGGAGCTACCCGACGAGCTCAAGGAGAAGGCGGTGATGATCACGGTCAACTTCCGCCGCGGCGGGGCGGCCGAGTACGGCACCGGGGTCCTGCTGTGTCAGGAGAACGACCGGGCCTGGATCCTCACCGCCAACCACGTCTTCGCCGGCAAGTCGAAGGAGCCCTGGAAGCAGATGCGGTTGAGCCAGATCGAGTCCGCCACCATCAGCTTCTTCCGCAACTACGCCCCGGAGATCAAAGCCGACAGCTCGTTCCTGCGCAAAGAGATGAGCTTCTACACCTTCAAGCCCGACGACCTGCTGTTGCTGTCGATTCCGCTGACTCACAAGCTGCCGTCGACGGCGACCCTCTCGCCCCCGCCCTCCGAGGTGGAGGAGCCGGGCGTCTCCTCGACGGGATTCTGGAAGGACCGGGGCCTCAGCTGGGGGCAGGCGGCCGGCGAGCTGGCGGCCAGCCGCACCGGCGGCACCAAGTTCCTCTACCATACCGGCGAGGTCCACGAGGGCTTCTCCGGCGGTCCGCTGTTCAACGCGCTCGGCGAGCTGATCGGCATCAACATCCAGCGGGTGCCGGGCGAGCAGACCTCCGTCGGCGAGGCCGGCGCCTGGTTCGGCAAGGCGCAGACGCTGAACAACCCGGATGTCCTCTCGGTGATCGACAAATGGGTGCCGGCCAAATGCCTGGAGAGCGCCAGCCAGCTGGCCGAGCTGGCCTTCTTGATCTACAAGGAGGCGATGCAGGCGGTCAGCACCTACAACTGGACGGAGGCCGAGGATCTGCTGGGCGATGCGATCCAGCAGAAGCCGGTGGAGGGCGGCAGCGTCCATCTGGAGGGGATGCGCTACACCAAGTACCTGCCCCTCTACCACCTCGGGCTGGCGCTCTACAAGCAGGACCGGTACAGCGAAGCCATCGGCGCCTGGGACCGTTCCGAGTCTCAGGGCGTGATCAAGGACGACAAACGCTACAGGAGCCTGAAGCGTCTTAGAAACCGGGCCTACGAGGCGATCCGGCGCCAGCAACAGGCGGCGGTCGCGGCCGGCGAGCCGACGCTGGAGGAGCGAGGGAAGGCCGCCTTCGAGCAGCGGGAGGCCGAGCAGGCGGCCGCTGAGCAGGCGGCCGCCGAGCAGGCCGCGGTGGAACAGGCGGCGGCCGAGAAAGCCGCAGCAGAGGAGGAGGAGGAGGCCAAGAGAGCAGCCGCCGAGCAGGCGGCCGCCGAGAAGGCGGCGCGGCAGAGAATCCCCACCCATCGCGTCGCCGCCAAAGCGACTCCCTGCCTCAACCTGAGAGCGGAGCCGTCTCTGAGAGGGCCTCGCTTCGGCTGTCTCTGGCCCGGGACGGCGGTCCGTCGAATCGGTCAACAAGACGACTGGAGTCGAGTCCTGCTCCCTGGCTGGCTCGAGAGCTGGCTCGAGGGCTGGATGGCCTCGGACTATCTGCAACCTGTCTCGGTGTTGGAGCAGCCGGCAGCAGAGAGGCGACCCTCACATCGCGTCATCGCCGTGCCGTGTCTCATCTTGCGGCGCGGGCCGTCTCGAAGCAGTGACCGCCTGGACTGCCTGCGGCCCGGCTCGGCCGTCAAGCTGCTCTACGAGCGGCGAGACTGGAGCCGCGTTCTGGTCCGCGACGGGCGCGAGGGCTGGATGTTCTCCAGCTATCTCGAACCTGTCGAAGCGGTGAAAGGGCATTAGATGCCAGCTACCGGAATCCCGATTCTGGTCACGGAAGCGCGGGCGCTTCGGCCCGACGCGAGGAAAGAGGAGGTCTCGACCATGGGAAGACTCGCAAGCGTAACGATGATGCTGCTGCTGACCGCGCTGCTGACCAACGCCGGACCGGTCCGGGGCCAGGTCGGCGTCGCCGCCACCTTGCGGGACCCCGACGCGGTCTTCAAGTTCAATCTCCCGGCCCCGGGCGCCCGCAGTCTGGCCATGGGGGGGGCGTTTCTCGGGCTGGCGGACGACGCTACCGCCGCCTTCACCAACCCCGCCGGTCTGACCAACCTGACCGTGGGTGGCTCGGAGGCGGCGGTGGAGCTGCGCTATACCGACCTCACCAACACCTTCGTCAACCGTGGCCACTACAGCGATGTCCCCGGGTTCGGCCCGGAGGTCTCGAACCGGGGAGTGGACGACCTGTCGGGGCTCGAGCTCGGACAGTCGAGCACCGACTCGACCGGCCTCTCCTTTCTCTCCTACGCTCACGTGCTGCCGCGAGGCGTGGTGCTGGCGCTCTACCGCCATGAGCTGGCGAATACTTCGACCGCCATCGAAACCCAGGGGACCTTTCGGGACGCCGGCTTATTCGACCAGAATGACAATCTGGTCGAGTTGTTCGGAGTCGGCAGGAATCAACCGAAGCGGACAATGAGCTCGCTGGAGATCGTCAACTACGGCCTTTCCGGCGCTATCGAGTTCGAGTTTCCGTCGGAGAATGGCCTGGAGAGCGCTCTTTCCGTGGGCTTCGGGATCTCCTACTACGACTTCGAGCTCGAGGGGCTGACCCAGTATTTCTATGTCGACCGCGGCATCGGGTTCCTTGACAACGACTGCCGAGAATCTGCGCCCGACCCCACCTGTGGCCTGCCGGGAAGGCTCTACGGACCCGCCGATCTCGGTCCCGGCAATCTCGAGCTGGAGGACAGGGAGACGGGCGACGACGACGCTTTCGGGATCAACCTGGGCTTCCTGTGGAAGCTCGGACGGAGCGAGCGCTGGAGTATCGGCGGCGTCTTTCGAGAGGGGCCGGAGTTCATCACCGATCTAGCCTTCCGGGACTGTTTCTTACTCGACGCCGACGGTAACCTCGTAAGGCAACCTGAAGTTACTCTCGATGATCGGTTGACCCTCGACTGTGTTGCTGTGGACGGACTGCCCGAAAAGGGAGCGATCACGGTGCCCGACGTCTTCGGGCTGGGAGTGGCGTACCGGAGCGCCGGGGACGAGACCAAGATCGCCCTCGACTTCAACCACGTGCGCTACTCGCAACGCCGGGTCGACTACTTGGGCACGGAGATCGAAACCGATTTCGAGACGGGCACGCCTTTGTTTGCCGCTTCGGATTTCCGGGTCGAGGACGCCGACCAGATCCATCTCGGTGTCGAGCAGATCGTGCTGGTCGTCGAGTCGCTGTTCGTCGGCACGGCGCGCTTCGGGGCCTGGTACGAGCCCTACCACGAGCTCGAGTACATTGGCGACCGGGGAGTAGTCGGAGATCAGCTGGCGCTCACGCGCCACGTCCTCGACCGGCCGGCGGACGACGAGTTCCACTTTTCGTTCGGCTTCGGCCTGGCGATCAAGGAAGACTACCAGATCGACCTGGCGGTGGATCTCGCCGACCCCGCGACCATCTTCTCCTTCTCGCTGGTGAAGTTCCTCTAGCGCCAATAACGTTATGATTCTCGGCTCCGCCTCTCGGACGACGGCCCACGAATCATTTCACGAAGGAACTACCGCTATGAGCATCGCCGAGGAGGGAGCGCTCGGCGTGCAGCTGTGCATCCACGCCATCGGCGACCGCGCCAACCGCGAGGTGCTGGACCTGTACGAGGAGACCTTTGCCGCCCACCCGGACAAGCAAGACCTGCGCTGGCGCGTCGAGCACGCCCAGCACCTCCACCTCGACGACATC
>JAAELT010000465.1 GCA_024226315.1 bacterium
CATGCATACAGTCACTGATTTTAAGAAAAACCGAGGACGAGGACCTCAGACCTGCTGCATAATAAGAGCTAAGGTTTTCCTTGCATACTAAGCACCCAAAAGACAGTGCGATCTGTCTACTATTATGGGGACCAAAGCAGGGGGAGGAGCACTCTTAAAACAATGTTCCTATTCATGCATACAGTCACTGATTTTAAGAAAAACCGAGGACGAGTACCTCAGACCTGCTGCATAATAAGAGCTAAGGTTTTCCTTGCATACTAAGCACTCAAAGGAAAGTGCGATTTGTCTACTGTTATGGGGACTAAGGCGGGGGGAGGGGCACTCCTAAAACGACGTTCCTTTTCATCCATAGAGTCACTGATTTTAAGAAAAACCGAGGACGAGGACCTCCGACATGCTGCATAATAAAAGCTAAGGTTTTCCTTGCATACTAAGCACCCAAAAGACAGTGCGATCCGTCTACTGTTATCGAGACTAAGGCAGGGGGGGGGGCACTCTTACAGAGGACTTCGCCATTCATGCTAACAGTCACTGAGACTAA
>JAAELT010000466.1 GCA_024226315.1 bacterium
CCCAGGCGCACCATCTCGAACCGCGTCCGCGGCACCACCAGGGTGGCCGCCGAGCACGCGCAATGACGGACCTTCGGCTGGATGCCGGCGCTCCGCAAGCGCATGACGGCATCTTCGAAGCGCTCGAGCTGCTCCTCGGCGTACTCGTGGTTGACGGTGTCCTCGATGTTGGCAAAGTGGGTATACACGCCCTCGACGACGAGGCTGGGATGACCGGCGAGAAAGTACGCGAACCAGGCGAGCTCCTCGTTGTCGATGCCCTGGCGGTGGGTTCCGGTCTCGAGCTTGAGGTGCACCCGGACGGTTTTGCCAGAGCTGGCGGTGATCTCGGCGAGGCGTTCGGCGCTCTCGCGGGTGAAGAGCGCCAGGCGGAAGTCCTCGGCCACCACCTCCTCCAGCCGCTCCAGAGGCACCGGGCCCATGATCAGGACGTCCTGAGAATGGCCGGCACGGCGCAGGCGCAAGGCCTCGTCGAGCGAGTGGACACAGAAGGAGTCGGCGCCGTGCCTGGCGGCCAGGCCGGCGACGGTTTCGAAGCCGTGACCGTAGGCGTTGGATTTCACCACCGCCGACAGCTCGACCTCCGGTCCGACCTGGGCGCGGAAGAAACCCAGGTTCTGGGCATAGGCCCGCTCGGAGACCTCGAGCCAGGCGTTCAGCTCCGAGACTCTCTTCATTCCAGGCCGGAGGGCAGCCGCGGCGAGGACAGCAACTGCCGGAAAACCTCCCAGCGCTTCTCGGCGTCGTCCCCGGCGTGTTTCTCGACGTAGCTCTGCACCAGGTCCTTGCCCAGGTTGTAGTTGATCACGTAGCTACGGTACCGGTCGATGAACTTCACCCGCTGAGCGGCCCGCTCGGGGCCCATGCCGGCGTAGCGGGTGAGCCACGCGGCCGTCGCCTCGGCATCAATCTCACCGTCGAGGTAGCGGCGGGCGGCCTCGTTGCCGGCGTAGCTCAGATCGTCGGCCAGGTCCATCACCCGGTGGTAGGTCTCGGCCCGGGAGGGATCGAGACCGGCGAGTGGGAACAGCACGTCGCGCTCGTAAGTCAGTCGCTCGTCGCCCGGGAAGGCCACCTCAATCCCGTAGTTGGCGCTGCCCTCGGCGATCAGCGACTGCGGGCTGAACAGGGGGTAGATCGAGTACTCCACCCAACCGCGGTCGCGCACCAGGCTCTTCTCCAGCAGGGTGTTGTAGAGGTGGTGCCCCGGATAGCCCTCGTGGCAGGCGAGGTCGACGGCGCGATCGATGTAGATCGGCAGGTCGGTGTTGACCTGGATCAGGCTCTGGAAGCCTCCCTGATACCAGTTGTAGCCGCTCCACGGCTGGTCGGTGACGTACTCCACCCGGAAGCTCTCGCCTTCCGGCAGCTCCATGTGGACCTCGGTACGCTCGCGGCAAGCGTCGATCGCCTGGCGGAAGACTTCGTCGAGCTTCGCGGGCGGGATTACGAACTCGCCACGGAAAGCCTCGTAGCGCTCGATCAAGGCACCGTCGTCGTAGCCCTCACCGGCGAGCAGGGCGTCGAGCTCGTCGAGGGTCTTCTGGAAGGTCTCCTCGCCGTGGGTCGGCGGCCTGGCGTCGTAGAGGGCGAGGGCCTCCTCGTCGAAGGTCCGGCTCTCGCCGCCGAGCATGCCGACGCGCGCGGCCAGCGCTTCGAGTTGGCGCTTCAAGTAGTGCCAGCGTAGCGCAACGATTTCCTCGGCTCCCGTCGCCGGCCCTGAGCCGAGGTCGGCGATCAGGTCCGCGGCGCGCCCGCCGAGGGCCTCGAGCGTCGACGTCTCGGCCGCTGCCTCGGTCTTCCACTCCTCCGGGCCGTAGTAGGCGTCCACGTAGTCGGCGTCGTGCTGGCCGACAGCGAGCACGAGACGGACGTAGGCTTGCGCCACCGCGTCCAGATCCACCACGGCTTCAGCTCCTTTTTCGGCCGGCGGCTCGGAGCCGTCGCGATCGTCAGCCGCGCAGCCGGCGAAGGCGAGCGCCGCTA
The DNA here is from genome assembly GCA_024226315.1 of bacterium. Lineage (GTDB taxonomy): Bacteria > Acidobacteriota > Thermoanaerobaculia > Multivoradales > J023 > JAAELT01. The sequence goes on from JAAELT010000466.1 coordinate 1,987, forward strand.
CCATTGTCAGTCCGATCCTGATCTTCATCGCGATCCTCCTTGCTCCCCGCTCCGATCGGGAGTGGGCAGCACGAGATGGTACCTGAAGGTGCAAGGTATTGCGCGACACGGCCCGCCGGAAGACGAGAGTCAGAGGCCCGAGGGGAACCGTCGCCCCTCGAGTCATGCTTTGTCGGTTAACCGCAAAACAATGCACTGCTACAATGACTGCAAGGTGAACCATGTACGAGCCTACATCACGAGCCAGGCGGCTCCAGCCGCGAATCGAGAAGAGGTTCCTATCCGGAGCGCGTGAGGCGGCGAGGTACTTCGTGGAGAAGTCGAACGTACACCTGGCGCTGGAGCGTCTGGTCGACCGGCTGACGGAGCTCGACATTCCCTACGCCATCGTCGGCGCCCTGTCGCTCAACGCCTACGGCTATCAACGGACGACCAGCGACGTCGACGTGCTGGTGCGCCGCGAGGGCCTGGAAGCGTTCAAGAAAGAGCACCTGGGTCGTGGTTACCTAGAAAAGTTCCCGGGCAGCAAGGGGCTGCGCGACGCCACCCAGAACATCGAGATCGACGTGCTCCTCACCGGCGACTACCCCGGCGACGGCAAGCGCAAGCCCATCGCCTTCCCCGACCCGGCCGAAGTCGCGGAGCGCGGTGAGCGCTTCGCCCTCTTGCCGCTGCCGAGGCTGCTCGAGCTCAAGCTCGCCTCCGGCATGACGGCCCCGCACAGGCTGCGGGACCTGGCCGACGTCCTCGAGCTGGTCCGGATCAACGAGCTGGGCGAAGAGCTCGCCGGGTCGCTCCACCCCTATGTGCGGGAGAAGTATCGCGAGCTGTGGCAGGCCGCACAGGTCGAGGGCGAAGAGGAGTAGCCTATCGCCGCCAGGGGCGGCGCGCCAAGATCGGCGCGGCCGCTTCAGGCCATGAACCCGGACACTCGCTCGATGGTCCAGAAGAGGGCGAGGATCCCCAGCGCCCGCGCCGTCGCGGGCACCAGCGCCGCCGGTTCGACGGCCAGGCGCCGGGCCGCACGGGTAAGGACGGCGATCGACAGCGCGATGCAGGCCTTGACCGGCGGCGCCGGTAGCCGCGCCAAACCCAGCAGCTAAAGATCGGAGGCCGGTTTTACGTCTTATATCTACAGAGCTTGCTTGAAGTGTATCCGCAACACGCGGCCAGGCGGCTCCGGAGATCGAGATGGGCCGACCCCCACGTTTCATACCCGAAAACCAAGACGGCGTCCTCGTCGAGGTCACCGGCCGGACGATCGGAGCCCGCGCGCTGCTGGTGCCGTCGCCGGATCCGCGGCGGTTCAACGAGGTGGTGGTCGGCGTCATGGGCCGGGCTCTCGAGGTCTCGCCCCTGGAGCTCTGCTCGGCGGTGTGGACGGCAAACCACTACCACTGTCTGCTGGTCGTCCGCGATCAGCAACAGCTGTCGCGCTTCATGCATCATCTCGGTTGCAACATTTCCAAGGAAATCGGCGGACGTCTCCGCCAATGGCGCGGG
>JAAELT010000467.1 GCA_024226315.1 bacterium
CAGGTAGTCCAGGCGCACCAGCCGGCCGACCACCATCAACACCATCCATCGAGCCCAACGATCGGGCACGCTCAGCCACGATAGCAATGCATGGATCAGTCTCATCAGAGTTGTCTCCTGCCCCCTGGATCAACGTCTCAGATGAGGCGACAACTACCTTGACACAGGGGGGTCGTGACGGACGACCAGAGAGCGGCCACGAAGGCACTGCGGGCTGGCTGCAAGCCAATCACCACACCACAGGTCCTCCTTCTGGCGAAACGTGCTGGGCACATCCCGTCTGTCAAAGCCGCTCTGGACGGGATGCGGGCGAAGGGCGAGGGGATCGAGGAGGAGGTCTACAAGGCCACTCTGGCCGATGCGGGAGAGCAGTAACGCTCGAGTGAACGAGCCTACCCCTTGAGACGCTTGTACCGCGCCCCCCGCCGATACTTCCGTGCCCGCACGACGTCGCCGCAGCGCTTGGAGCACCAGCGGCGGGCGCGGGTGCGGGTGTCGTCGTAGAAGGCGACGCGGCAGTCGGGGTTGGCGCAGATCTTGAGGCGCTCCCAGGTATCGTCGATACAGGCGTTCACCACG
>JAAELT010000468.1 GCA_024226315.1 bacterium
CCGCCGCCGCCTCTGGCGCTCCCACCTCGGCGACGAGCACCGTCTCGCCCCCCGGGACGTCAACAAGCTCGCCGCCACCGCCGACCTCTGCGGCGGCCACATCCGCAACGTCGTCCTCGCCGCCGCCGTCCCCGCCCGCCATCACGATCGTCCCATCGAGCTCGCCGACGTCCTGCGCGGTCTAGCCGCCGAGTACCGCAAGCTCGGCCGTCAGCTGCCGGCGGAGCTTAAAGTCGAGACCTGAGAAAGCCGGACCTCCCATGCCCGACCCTCAGCAGGCGGAGCCCGAGCCAAGGCCCAAATCTGTCTCGGACACAGCTTCAATCCCCGTCACGTCCCTCGAGACGGAGTCCGGCACCGCTAAGGCTCTCCCTCTCTTTCTGCAGCAGTCAGCCGCCGACAGCGAGTCGTCTGTCGAGCTTCAGACCGAGTCGGAAGAGGAGCGCCAGGAAGCAGGCGCTGAGAGAATCATCCTCCTCCATCAGCTACTCGTCAACGATGACGAAGAATCCGCGATAGAGCTTATGGGTGAGCTGAACCGGACCGAAGTCGCCTTCGTGCTCTCCAACGAGATCTTGAAAGAGCGGGCAGTTTCGGCGTTCTGGGACGATGAGATGTATAGGGCGGTCCGCGCGATGCGCGGCGATCTCCATCAAAGCCTGCGTTGGTTGTTCGCAGAAGGCACCAACTGGTCAAGGGTCCGAGGGGTCGTCCTCGACTCGCCGTCCGGGAGGAGCCGCATTCTTTCAGACGCAGCGTTCAAGGATGACTTCGCCGACGTTTGCGACAATGAAGAGATGGCGGAAGCGGTCGATCTTCTCGGCGGCACCCTGCTCCAAAAGCTCACCTGGATGGCCGCAGAAGGCTCGAGCTGGCCTCTGGTGAAGGCAAAGATCGAAGCCACGAAGGACGCGCTTCAGAAGGTCGCACTCTATGACAGCCCTGAGATGTTGGACTTCTTTGTCGACGTCTGTTCAGATGAGACGATGGCTCGCGCAGTTCGCAAGTTGGGCGGCACCCTCCTGCAGAGACTGACCTGGATGAAGACGGAGGGTTCGAGGTGGCCGTTGGTCAGTGGGATTGTTGCCATATCTCCTGAGTCCGAACGCCTGGCGCTCTACGACAGCAAGGGCATGCGTGAGTTCTTTATTTCCATTTGTGACAACAAGCAGATGAAACGAGCTGTCGACATGTTAGGGGGCGATCTCTCGCAGCAGATGGGGTGGCTGCGACCAGAGGGTTCGGACTACTCCCCGAGACAGGCTGAGGAGCCGCCGTCGATTTCGCCCAGAAACGAGGCGCATCTCGAGCGGCTTGAAGGCAAACATCACCTTTACGACTACATCAAGGAGTACAAAAAAGCAGTCGTCTTACTGAACACTTTTAAAAATTTCGCAAAATCAGAAGAGCGGAAAGAGCCGGACGCCACGGAAGAAGAGCAGAGGATACTCGACGAGTACTTAGAGGAGGGTATAAAAGCGCAAGAGGAAGAGGTGGGGAGGCTGAAGGCTCGTCTTGACCGCGAGCTCGCCGCAGGAGATTTCGCTGACATCGAAGATTTTCTCGAGCTCGCCTCCGCCTTCGAGGATTTTTTTCTTGGTTATTGCCTGCAGATAGCGCATCAGATGCTGGATGAGAACGAGGCGATTGCTAAACGAGAAAAAGGGCGATACTCCCGCGACCCGATGCGGTTTCCATCCGGTGTGGAGTCTGGTTTTGAGGAACTCTGGCTCGCTCTCGAACCGGTGCGCCAGAAAATCAAGGAGGTGGGGCCGCTTGCGATACAACTGAGGTCACTTCGCCCGAGGACCTATTATTCAGCAGGCCCGATGGGTCCCGATGGATCCGGAAAGGCCGAACGGAGGCGAGAGACCCAGCTCAAGCTGGACAAGCTACTGGATGAGTCGCGTTCAGTGCTGAGATCCTTGAGCGCAGAGTTTCCGATTCTCGCGGATCCTTCCCTCGTCGAAGGTTCTGGCGTTGTTTTCGTCGGCACCGCGGACAAGAAGAAGCTCCGCGAGCTGCTGGGAGGAACGGCACTCAGCGTGATCTCAAACATCCAGGAGACGCGTGAGAACCTCCGTGAGGATACCTCCCTTGTCTGGCAAATGGATCCCGTTGTAGCCCGAGCCTTGGTATCTCTAGGTATTGTGCAGGGTTCGGTGTACGATGCGATCCTCAAAGACAAGCTCGGCGATCTGGCGGACGAGGAGGCTTTTCGTGCGCTGATGTTAGCTGCGCTGGCGATCGTGCTCGGGCTGGTCTCCTTTGGTACCGGCACAGTCGCCGTCCTGGCCGCCGGTGCGTCTTTTGTGCTCAGTGCATGGGTCGCGGTCGAGAGTTATCAGGAGTACGAGCGGGAGATCGAGGCGGCGGGGACCGCCTTTGATCGAGCCCGTGCTCTCTCTGCTCAAGAGCCGAGTCTGTTCTGGCTTGCATTGGACATCATCGGAGCGATAGCCGATCTCGGTGGTCTGTTCAAGGCCCTCCGTGCCGCTGGTGCTTTCAAGGCTTTCCGTGCTCTGTCGGTTCCCGCTCTTGCCGTGTCCGACGCCAAGACCGCTGGCGAGGCTGCCCTTGCGGTTGAGGATTTCAAGAGGGTAGCGGTGAAGACTGAGCTCGAGCTCGGTGATTCGGAGGGATTTGCGGCCTATATGGTCGAGTCGCTACAACGCCAGGAAGATCGAGTGAAGCTCCTGAAAGAGGAATCTGAGGCAGTTCTTAGAATCAAGGAGCAGCTGCCCGATCTGGACGACTTTGCCGTCGCTGGCATCCTCCGGCTCGAGCAGGCTACCGCTGCAACCGTAATCGAGGGCCTCGGCCATAATTCACAGGTCGTGCAGCGACTCGCATATCTGGCAGAAGCCGGTAGCGCAACCGATAACGCATTCTCTCAAGGCCTTGAGGTGCTTCGCCGCAACTTCCCGGAGGACGATTTCCTACTTGTCGTCGAGGATCTCACGCTGCGTCGAGACACAACTAGTATAACAAATGTTATCGAGACAATCAGTAGCGGCCGCGTGAGTGAGCAAGAGATCCAGAGGATTGCCGAATCTCTGAAGGAGCTCGAGCTGTCGGCGGAACGTGTGAGGGCTTTTGAACGAGGTCTTGAGGATATCTTAGCACAAAACGAGCAGATCATCAGGCTTGTTGGTAAGCCCATTGACAAGGTCAAGGCTGAGCTCGAGGCACTGGGGTATACGGTTTATCAAAGGAAAGGCAAGTCGGTCATTGCTGTCCTCAAGAAAGAGGCAAAAGAGAAGGGTCTTCGAAAACTTCATGTTGGCGATGGCGGACTCGTCTTTGAGGGTCTTCGTGTTTCGACTCGGATCGGTCAGAAAAAATTCCGAGCGGACCTGCTGAGAGCTGTCATGCAGTTGAATCCGGACTTCGTCGATATGCATCAGGCTCACCATCTGATCCCGCACGAAGCTGTGGATAATAGTGAGCTCTTCAGGGTCGCGCGCGAATTAGGCGTTTTCGATGTCGACGACGTCAGCAATGGCGTACTTTTGCCCAAAGAATCGGGCGCCACGGACGCCTACAAGCTACCAGTCTATGGCGACGTGGAGAATCTGCCGTTCCACCGGACGAGCCACGATGTATACAATAAGAAGGTCATGGATGAGGCCGACAAGGTGTGGAACGATCTGACCAAAAATGGAACGAAGATGCCTGAACCGGTTGAGATCCAGGATGCCATTCAAGAGATGCAGGAGGGGCTGATAGAGCACTTGATGCTTCCGGAATCACGAATCCCATCTGGTACCAGAAAAGACCACTTGGCAGTTCTCACGGAGGAGACCGGTGAGTCGTTCACTGCTTGAAGAGGCGTTTCGCATCCAGGGGCGCGCCTGGGATCGGCGAGAGGCGGGCAACTTCGAGGATGCGGAGATCCGAGAGTTCGAGGGCATGGACAGAATGTTCTGGCTTGAGACGACCCCCAAGCGACATCCTCCGGTGATCGAGGTCGTTGCCAACACGCGTGCACTCGCTGCGACGGATCTGCCCTTTACGGATCGGGCCTGGCCGATCGTCTCTCGGCGGATGCTGCACGCCATCCTGTCGACGGGCTCGTTTGCCCACGAGACGGTGCCGGTTCATTTTCTGCCCCGGCGCCGAGGGGATCCAGAGGTGCAGGATGATTATGTCGTCTTGCGGTTGCTGAGCCAGCTCGATGTCTTCGACCGGGATCGGTCCGAGTTCAAGCTCTCTCGGATCAATCCGAAGCGAACCAGAAGCATTCGCCACCTCGTTCTGCGCTGCCCTCAGGGCGGTTTCCCACCCTGTTTTCGAGTGCCAGAGGACACGGCAATGTTGTTCCTATCCGGCGAGGCGAAGGCTGCCCTGGAGGAGATCGGAGTTCGGGGTCTCGACTCTCTGCGGGTATCTGTGTCCGGGTAGGCGGGCCGACGCCTACCCTGGTGGATCTTGGACAATCGCCAACAGCTCCGACGCCACCCGGTCGATGTCGTCGCCGCCAGCCTCCGAGGACGCCTCGTCGAGGCTCGACGGATCGACGAGCTGAAGCAGGGCGGCGGCGACCTCGTCGACGCTGCCGCCGGCGAGGCCGGCCAGCGGCGCAGGGGTCGGGGCGGCGAAGGCGGCGAGATCGACCTCGAGCAGGGCGGCGGTGAGCCGATCGACGACGTCGCGGGCGGCGTCGCGGCGGACGCGCTCGAGCTCTTCCGCGTGGCGGGCCTCGAGCTCGGCGCGCTCCCGGACGGTGTGCTCGGGGAGCTCTTCGCGCAGCCGAGTGCGGGCGCGGCGGACGTGCTCGCTGCGCGCGCCGGAGAGCTCCTGGAGGGTGCGCCAGAAGTCGAGGCGGTCGCGGCAGGCCAGGGCCAGGGGGCGGGAGATCGCCAGGCGCACCAGCTCTGGGACTCGTGCCTGTTGTCGATCGCCCTAGCGATCAACGCGGCCACGCCGCGACTCAGGTAGACGGGAAGGCGGTCGCGGAAGTGCTCTAGGTTGGCCCCTACCTCCCGAGCTTCAACAGCAAGCGGGTATACGGTCGAGGAGTTCCAGTTGCCGCTGATGCTCATCGAGGGCTGCAACCAAGTGCTCCATGTCCCCGCATCCCTGGATACGGCGAAACTTCTTCTTGGCCTCGGTGAGCGCCATGGCCACCCAGCGTTGGATCATCAGTCCGTTGCGCCAGCGCTTGACTTGGCGGGTGTGATGGGCAACCGAACCGTTCAAGGTCTCGATGGGATTGGTGCTTCTCAGCCTCTTGTAGAGAGCCTGTCCTTGCGGCAAGCGTGCGTAAGGGCGACTTTCTTGACGACCACGACCGTAGCGGGGGCATCGACGCGCCGGCGTCGAGGGCGCCGCGAGCCCAGTGTCTGGATCCGATCCGGGTTCGTTGGCGGCGGCAGGAGCGACGACCAGCTCAGTCGTCAGGTCCAGTCAGTCTCGGTCTCAGCTACCGCGACTGCTGTCTGGTAGTTCCAAGGCATCCACTCCTGAGGGCTACGCCGCAGCTTCTCGGAATGCTTCAGGAGCTGGGTGAGATAGTCGAACGGATTGACGCCTGAGAGCTCCGCGGTGTAGATCAGGCTCATGAAGATGTCGCCGACGCGGGCACCGTTCTCGGTCTTGTAGAACAGCGCATTCTTGCGATGGAGGATAGCTTTCTTCAGCGCTCGCTCACAGATATTGTTGTCCAGCGGTGCGCTAGGCTGGCGCAGGAACAGTGTGAGTTTATCCCAGCGCTTGAGCATGTAGGAGAATGCAGCCCCAAGTGAGGAGTTCGGCTCGACCTTCTTGTGCTCCAGCTGGTACTGCGGCGCCGTGAGAGCACGCGCCGCCAGCGTCCGGCCGACGTGCTTGAGCAGCTTCGCCGCGGTCCTTTTGAGCTGTCGCGCCGAGGTCCGTCCGGCATCGCGCACGCGCCTTGCGACCTTCTGAGCGAGAGGCGCCTTGCGCAGGGCCCGAGCGGAGAGGACGCTCCTGGCCGCCGAGGCCGCATGGGGTGCGGCCTCGATGGCCGCCCATCGCTCCGCGGAAGCAAACGGCCCGCCGCGCCCGCGAAGCCTCCCGAGCTTCTCGGGATCTCGTGCCAGTTGCCCCAGCGCTCGTCGCTCTCCGTGCCGGCGAAGCGCTTTCTCGAACGCCTGCCGTGCTTTTCGGGGATCGCGGTAGACCTCCTCGAGACGCTGGTCGAAGGCAGCCGAGGCAGCCCGGATCCGCCCCTCGAGACGTTCCTCACTGTGTTGGCTGGCCTGCTGATGAAAGCGTTCCGCTCGACGAGAGCGTTTCGCCTCGGTCCGCCGGGCGAGCTCGCCCACGACCGTGCGAAGCGACTGGATCTGGCGCCAGCGCTCCGATTTTCCCGCGGGAAAATTCCTCCGGCTGGGCTCGTAGGTCTCAAGGCGTCGCTCGAGGGCGGCGAGTGACGCCTTGCGGTCGACGAAGGACGCCTTGACGCGCTCGCCGCCGTCGGTGACGACGAGCCCGCGTCCCCGCTTCTCGAGGCGAAGGCCCACCTCACCGAGGCGTCGGTGAAGCTCATCCCAGGTGCGGGCTTCGAGCATGTCGCGGCGCGCCACGGCTCGGACGTGCTCGCCGAAGGGCCGCTTTCCGGTGCGCTCGGCCAAGCGGCGGCTGCCGCTCGACGCCCGTGCCTCCCGGTGACGATCGCCTCCGTCGAGTGAGAAGTGACGCCCCGGCACCTGGCGCAGCCCGAGCTCGCGCTCCTGCTGCCTGAGGCTCTTCTCGATCCGCGCGTAGTCGTGGCCAGCGCGCCACGCCTTCCGGGTCGCGGGGTCCACCCGGTTGACCATGACGTGGACGTGCTGGTGCTCGGTGTCCTCGTGGGCGACGAGCACCGCCTGGTGGTGCTCGAGGCCGAGGTCGCGGAGCGTGCGTTCGGCGACGCCGCGGAGCACGTCCGGCTCGAGGCGCTCGTTCGGATCGAGACTGATCGAGAGGTGATAGACGGGCTTTTCGACCCGCGGATTCTCCGCCGCGGTCGAGCGCATGATGGAGGGGGCAAACTCCGGATCGACGACGAGGTTGCGGGTCGAGGCCCACGCGACCCGATCCTGCTGCTTCCCGTCTTGCCCCTGCAGCAGGTAGGTCAGAAGTCCCTTGAAGCCCCTGCCGCGCGTGACCTTGCCGATCATGCGAGCTTCTCCAAAGCGGCCACGAGCTCGGCGAGGACCGACTCGAGGCGGCGCGAGAGCTCGACGCGCCGGGACGCGTTCGCGGCGCGGGCGAGCTGATTCAGGTTGTTGCCGATGCGCGCGAGCTGGTAGATGGCCTGCTGCTCGATCTGCCGGGGCCGTGGCCGTGGCACGCTTCCGAGCGCCACCTCGCGGGCGTATCTCGAGACCGGCCGGCCGCAGAGCTTGGCCCTCTCACGGAGCGTGAGCCACTCGGCCGGGGAGAACCGCACAGAGAGCACCTTGGTGCGCTTGGCCGTCGCTTCAGCCAAGGTGGAGCCTCGCGGGAGAAGAGCGGCGCGGCACGTCCGGCGCCTCCCCTTTTGAGCGCCCGCAGGGTCGCGAAAAAGCAGGCATTTTCCTGCGGGAA
>JAAELT010000469.1 GCA_024226315.1 bacterium
ACCCTGGAAGGGATCATTTCGGTCGATGGAGAGTCGTCCGGCCATAACAATCATGGTGGAGGTTCCGGTGGCAGCGTGTGGATCGAGACCGGCGTTCTCACAGGCAGCGGCATCATCCGAGCCAACGGCGGCGTGGGGGGAAATGAGGGTGGCGGTGGGGGCGGCGGGCGCATCGCCATCTACGTCAACAGCAGCTACTTTGGCGGCGTTATGCAGGCCTATGGCAGTTTTGGTCGCGAGTACGGTGGCCCGGGAACGATTTACCTGGCAGGGTCGAACAAGTTGGTGGTGCACAACGACGGCAACGAGGGCCAGAGCGCCGGTCTGACAGCGGGGCAATACGAGTTCGACACCATCGAGTTGAGCGGCTACGGTCACCTGACCGTCATCAGCCACACCTCGGTGCTGACGTTGAGCAACGGCACGCTCGTGGGGGATGGGACGGCGCGTTTGACCGGAGAGGGCATCATCGCCGCGCCATCCAGCTTTGACGTCGTCACAGCCACCATCGTCGTCGCGGGCGACCTGGTCGGGCCGGAGGCGATCACGATCACAGACAGCGGGGGTCTGGAACTGCACGCGCACACCCC
>JAAELT010000470.1 GCA_024226315.1 bacterium
ATGAAGGACCTGCCCTCGACCCACTTGCTCGGGGCCGGCACTGCTCTGTGCGCGGGCTGTGGTGGCTTGGAAGCGGTCAAGGAAGTCTATGACGTGCTGGGCGAGAATACGGTTTTCGTCAATGCGGCTGGCTGTATGACGCTGATGTCGGTCTATCCCTTCACCCCGTTCCGCGGCTCGTGGCTCTACACCTCGATGGCCTCGGCGCCGGCCGGCGCGCAAGGCGTGCGGGACGCCCTGGACGTGCTCAAGGCCAAGGGCCGGATGACGCCGGAAGAGGACCTCGAGGTCGTCGTGCTGACCGGCGACGGTTCGGCCTATGGCATGGGCCTGTCGGCGACTTCGGGCGCGATCGATCGAAACCTCGATTTCATCTATCTCTGCTACGACAACGAGGGCTACGGGAACACCGGCCAGCAGACCTCGGCGGGCACGCCGCATGGCGCGCGCACGGCGACCGATCAGGCGATGGCCGGCGTGCCCGGTTGGAAGAAGGACCTCTTCGCCATCTGGACCGCGAACAAGCCCGCTTACGCCGCGACCGTGATCGGCGGCGAACCGCTGGATCTGGCGCGCAAGATCGACAAGGCGAAATCGATCGAAGGCCCGCGCATGATCATCGCGCTGGCGCCATGCCCGACCGGTTGGGGGTACGACCCGGCGCATTCGGTCGAGATTGCGAGACTCGCGGTGAAGACCGGGATTTGGCCGCTCAAGGAATACCAGAACGGCACGGTGACTCACACCCG
>JAAELT010000471.1 GCA_024226315.1 bacterium
CGCAACGACGAGAATCTGCTCAACTGGCTCGAATCTCTCTAGCCGTTATGTGCCCTTCGGTCGGATCGCCTTCCCAGCGGGAGGGCGTCGACCGAACTTCAGCCACATAACGGGGGCGGGAACATAAGATCGATTATGTGTCGCGACACATAATCGATCGTCAGCCGTTGTGGCACACCGCCGAAGAACTCAAAGGCGCGGCGGTGGCAACCCAGCCACGTCGACACCTTCTGGTCCAACACCAGCTCCGCGTACTGGTGCCGGCTCCAGCACAGCGTCATCACGAACACCCACGTCGACACCTCCTCGCCGTGCTCGATAAGCCTCGGCCCCTGGCCGAAGTCCACCTGCGCCGTCTCACCAGGCGAGAAGTCCAGGACCACTGTCGCCGAGGGTCGCCGCAAGCCCTTCAGAAACCGTCGCACCGAGGAGTAACTCCCCTGGAACCCGTGCTTACGCCTCAGCGCCGCGCAGATTGTCGTACCGTCGATACCTTCACCGAACCACTTGGTGACCTCTTCACGGTGCGGTTCCACCAGGGACACTGACGATTCACCGGGCTTGTCGCGATGGAAATACTCTGCCAGCGCCGCCTCAGCGGGCAGCGAAGCCGATGGCTCCAGCCAGCCCTCGTGCTGCGCTATGCGCCGCACCTGCCGGGCCTTGCGCCGGCCCATCAGGCGTGAGCGCGCAATCTCTCGATTCGAATCCCCGCAACGCATCCGGTGCAGGACCTGTCGATACTCATACATCTCGATCCTCCGATTCGCCATGGATACCTCCTCGAAGAGGGACGGTATCCGGTGGGTTGGAGGCCCGAGACTCGCTCGATTCGCCGGCTATCGCAGCCGGCGATCTCCGGTGGTTCTCATCGTCGTCGCAACCAGCCGATTGGCTCCGTTACGGCGATCGTGGGTGGACCCATTAGGCCGATCATCGAATGGACCCATATAGGCGATCATCAACAGCGGCAATCTGAAGGCAGCCGCCTGGTTCCCCGAGGGGTGCTATCCGGCCGCTCTGTCAACACCGGTTTCGACTTTGACAGAATCAACGGCGAGGATTGGACACTTTCCACCATCTCTCAGTCGTCCTTCCTCTCCTTTGGTTGGTCCCAGGCGGGTAGCAGGCCGGCTTTTCTGTGCTGGCGGAGCCTGTAGCGGTGGATGTCAAGGTAGTTGTCGCCTCGAGGTTTCGTTCTCAAGCCGCGAGCAGAGCTGGGCGGCCTTGCCACCGCCGGTGCCCGATCCGACCTCTGTACACCCGGGACGCCCTCCGTGGCGCCGAGCTGCTCAGGGTC
>JAAELT010000472.1 GCA_024226315.1 bacterium
AGCTCCGCCTCGGCCGACGAGACCGCCCATATGGCAGAGGCCCGGCGCGCCAGCGCGATCTCGTCGTCGAGCGCGACGTCGCTCTCGACCGGGGCGTCGGGGCCGAGCACGGCGAGCTGAGCCTGCCGGCGCAGGGCGGCCACGCACTCGGCGTCATAGATCAGGCGTACGCCTTCAGCCTCGGGGTCGAAGCCCTCGTCGAGCAGGCATTGCAGGTTGTGGCGGCGGCTGGCAATCAACACGTCGTAGGCGCCGCGCCGCTCCTCCCAGAAGGCCGTGAAGTCGGGCCGTCCCACGTCGTGGACGAGCTCCAGGTTGGGCTCGGGCATCTCGCGTAGGGCCGCCCACACGTCGAGCGGCAGGGGGTTGGTGGCGAAGAAGGTGACGAAGTAGTCGAGGTCGCACAGCGCGTGGAGGATCTCGCGCGTGCGTGGCGAGCCGCCGCCCAGCACCTCGAGCGGTACGTGATCGTCGAGCAGCAGCACCCGGCCGCGGAAACGGCGCCGATCGCCGGCCGCGAAGAGGTTTTCGCGGCCGGCGGGCAGGGCTTCTGAGAGCGCCTCGTTGTGCCGCTCAGCAAACACCTCGCGGTTCTTTGCCAGCAGCCGTGCCAGCTCGGTGTCGCCGCGCAGGCTGGCCGAACCGTGGTGGAGGACGACGGCGCGCGGTTCGTAGAGCACCCGCAGGCCGGCCTGGCGCAGGCGGAAGCAGTAGTCGGTCTCCTCGTAGTAGGCGGGCGCCAGCTTCGGGTCGAAGCCGCCGAGCCTCTCGAAGGTCTCGCGCCGGGTGAGCAGGAAGACGCCGGAGCTGTAGTCGACCTCGCGCGGGTAGAGCACCGAGCCGCTGGTGGGCTCCTCGCCGCGGCCGTAGCCGCCGGTGGTGGCGTCGCGCCAGACGATCGAGCCGGCCTCCTCGATCAAGCCGTCGATGCCGATCACCCGGCCGCCCACGGCGCCGGCCTCGGGCGTCGAGGTCAAGCGGTCGACCGCCGCCGGCAGGCTGCCGGGAAGCGCCTCTGCGTCGTTGTTGAGGAACAGGAGCAGCTCGCCGCGGGCCGCGGCCGCCGCCTGGTTGGCGCCGCGGGTGAAGCCCAGGTTCTCGTCGTTGCTCACCACGGTGGCGCCGCGCAGCCGATCGAGCAGGCGCGGCGTGGCGTCGGTCGAGAGGTTGTCGACCACGACCACTTCGAAACCAAGGCCTTCGACCCTGGCGAGCGACTCCAGGCAGCCCAGCGTGAGCTCCGCGCGGTTGAAGAGCACCAGCAGCACCGACACCAGGGGCCGCTCCGGCGGGGTGAAATCGAGCACGCGGCCGGTGGCCAGAAGCTCATCGAGCCGGGCCTCGGCCAGGCGGGTGGCGACCGCGCGCAGCCGCGCCTGCTCGTCCTCGGTCTTCCACCTTCGGCCCTCGGCCAGCCCCTGGGCGACGAGATGCAGGTAGGCGTCGGTGATGCGCCCGGCGCGGATCTCGGCGTCCACGTCCGGATTCAGGTGGCGGTAGTGGCTCTCCGAGTAGAGCGGATGCGGCTCTCGACCCTCGGCGAGCCCCGCGCTCAGGAAGTGCTGGTAGCCGGACAGGTAGCGGCCCGAGGCGACGGCCTCGGCGACGTCCGGGTTCCGGTCCAGGTACCAGCCCTCGGAGAACGCGGCGTGCGGATCGAAGCCGCGGGTGGCGCCTCTTGTGAGGTAGTGCTCGTAGGCGCTGTCGAAGCGTCCGTCGTCGAGCGCC